>NZ_JBSSFA010000005.1:0-348284 GCF_054062215.1 Bacillus sp. TE9106W | reverse complement strand
AACATCGGAAAGCCGTATGAGGGAAAACCTCACGTACGGTTTGATGAGGGGAAACTGAAACAGAAAAGGGATGGCAAAGCCACCCCTAAAGAAAAATATAATCTGTTTCAGTTTTCTACTCTACTCGTGAGCGTTAAAAGGTTATTGTTCAAATTAGTAATAAACTATTTGTTTTTATTACAGTTACATCCTTTTTTCTTTACATAGCCTTGCTCGGCTAAGTCTCTTTGTGATTGGGAATTGGAAGATTGAGAATTCGAAGACTGAGAGGATGTTGATGAACTACTATTTTTATTATGAGAGTAGTTTTTTCGATAGTTATAATTACTCATAGTACTATCACCTCCAATTAAATATATAAATATTATATGTATGTACTCTATTAATTGTTACGATAATAAATAGGAATGGGTATACAATAAAAAAATCTCCTACGTATTTCCCGAGGAGATAAATAATTGTCCCTTCACAATATAAATTAATATCCCCAGTAAAGAGGGAAATAATATGAATCTGGATAATATAAATTTTGTTGTGGATTAGGAGGCTGAGTTGCTGGGTTTATCGTTCCGCGTTTTTGATTACAATTTGCTGGAGGACCGATTACTGTAGTGGATTGAATAGGGGATACTGCTTGTTTCCATTGTTGTTCATCGAGACAGTAAGTATGGGCCATTATATTAGTGGGAGTTAATCTTAACATGTCAGAACCAAAAATAACTTCTGGTGTTGGTGCGTCGAAAATTGCTAATAAATGAGTGTTATCTGCTGTAGCAATTTCATAATGCCACCACGCTTGTGGAATATTTGCAACTTGCCCCGGTTTTATAGTTAAGTTTAATATTTGATTTGTAAAAGGATTAAGTAAAGAAACAACCGCCGATCCTGAAATACAGTAAACAAGTTCAGCTGCATTTTGATGAATATGCGGCTCTACAACATTTCCTGTACTTAAATAGATATCTAATAAAGAAGTATTTTCTAACGTATTTAATTGTTTCATGCCAAGTACGTTTATATAATTTTGGGCATCTTTCTGAAAAAAATTACTTTTATTTAAATCATAAGTGAAATTAGTTGAGGGGGAAGTGTAGTCGATATTGGAAGTCAATTGTATTACCTGCCTTTCTATTAGTAAGTAAGGTTACAAAATTAGGATATGTGTCTATTGTTGGTTATGTGCAGTTATTGATATCATATTCAATTTGCTTATTCCATAAAAATGGGGGTTGTATTTCGTATCTTAAATAACAGGTCAATACTTTTTATAAGAAGCACTGGTCTGTTATTTAAGATAGTTTTTGCTGAATAATTAATTGTGCTTTAGCGGTATTGGCATAATTGAGCCAATCTAATATCTTTCTTTATGTAAATATTGAAAAGCAAGATTTTCTAATTCATACTGGATTGTATATAATCCTAGTCGCTTTGCAAGTGGCGCAAAAAGTGTTAAAGTTTCATTCGCATATGCTACTTGTTTCGCCGGTTTTTTAACATTCAATGTTTTTATATTGTGAAGGCGATCTATAACTTTAATAATGCCAACACGTATATCATGTTGAGAGGATAATAGTAGTTTTTTAAAATTAATTGCTTCGTATATTATTTTGTTTTGATCTTGTTGTTTTTTTCCTTTTGTTAATCCATTTACAATATATCTAATAGTTGTACCAAAATATGATTCAATTTCTTCTAAAGAATGTTCTGTATCTTCTACAACATCGTGTAATAACGCAGCAATCAATGTTGTAATGTCAGCTTTATAATTTATCAGTATTTCTGCAATTGCGAAAGGGTGAATAATATATGGTTCTCCGGTTTGACGGTATTGTCCATCATGTGCTCGCTCTGCAAATTGTATAGCTTTTTTCAAAAGTTTTAATTCATTAGATTGTAAATAATTTGCCTTTTGTAATAACACCTCGCTCATATAAATCCATCCCTTAAAATTATTTTTAATAATAATTCTATATAATAGAATAAACACCCTTTTAAATTATTTTAATTATGAAATATATATAAAGGTGTTGAGATTAAACTATATTCGTATTCCCGTTCATACTTTGGATTGATGGAAAAAAGTAATGAAAATGTTAATTTAAAATTACATCAATCATTAATAAGGAGTGAATGTGTATGTCATTTAGTGAAATAATTAGAAGTGAAGTGCTCAGCTGGGCTGGTGTTTCTGAAAAACCGCATCGATTTGGTGGTATTGAAATAAATTATGGTAAGAAAGAACTGGGTCATCTGCATGGAGATAAGTTAGTTGATTTACCATTTCCAAAGTTAAAGCGAGATGAATTAGTAAACAAAGGATTAGTGAAAGCACATCACGTATTACCTGAATCAGGATGGATCAGTTATTATATAAAGAGTGCAGAGGATATACCATTTGCAATTGAGTTATTTCGTATGCAATATGACAGAATTAAAAAATAATGAAATAAAATAGATGAGTAAAAATATATTTTTATGTCACATCCCTCTTTAATCGTTCGTCTTGTATGTAGAACGATAAGGAGGGATTTTATTATGAAGAAATTTGATGTAGCAATTGTTGGTGGTGGCCTTGCTGGATTAACAGCATCTATATATTTAGCGAAAGCTGGAAGGAAAGTGATTGTGTTAGAAAAGTCCAGTCGTTTTGGTGGTCGAGGGATGACTATAAATAAAAATGGGATCTGTATGAACCTTGGTGCACACGCCTTATATAGAGGAGGAGCAGCATTTTTAACTTTTAATGAGCTCGGTATGAATTTACCGGGGGGAATACCATCTACAAAAGCACATGGAATATGGAAAAGGGATATATTCACCATCCCGACAGATTTTCGCTCAATTTTATCAACACCACTACTTTCGTGGTCTGCAAAAGTACAATTCTTACGTCTAATGATTCGTTTAGGGAATTTAAATGTAGGAGAAGTTCCAAAAATGAGTCTAACTACATGGACAGAAAATGAAATAAAAGATCCAATGGTTCGAAATATATTTTATGCATTATGCCGAACAACAACATATACGTTTGCTCCTACAATACAATTAGCATCATCTGTACTAAAGCAAATACAGCTTTCAATAAAAGAAGGGGTATTTTATGTAGATGGTGGCTGGGAGACGATAATAACAAAATTAAGAGACATAGCGAATCATGTCGGGGTGCAATTTTTGGCTAAAAAGCATGTTTTGGAAATAGAGCATTACGAAGATAAACAAAGAATATATTGTTTTGACGATGAGGTATTTGAAGTAGGTACAGTCATTGTGACGACTCCACCGAAAGAAGCTTGTAACATAATAAAAGGTGCAGAAGGAACAAGCTTGCATAGATGGAGTGAACAATCGGTACCAGTTACTGTTGCTGCATTAGATATTGGTTTGAGACGATTACCTAATCCGACACATCAATTTGCATTAGGGTTAGATCAACCTATATTTTTCACGAATCAATCAAGAGCAGCTAAATTAAGTGATGATGGATCAATTGCTGTAAGTTTAATTAAGTACCAGAATCCTACACTAGAGATGAAACACACTCATGAAGATAAAGAACAGTTAGAAAGTACGATGGATTTGTTACATCCAAATTGGAAAAGAGAAGTTGTTGCACAGCAATATTTACCGACAATAAAGGTAGTATATGATTTTCCTCATATTAATCGAGTTGAAACCCCAAGTCCTAATATTCCTGAAATGCCAGGTGTTTACGTTGCAGGTGATTGGGCTGGGCATGATGAAATATTAGCTGATGCTGCAGTAGCAAGCGGAAAACGTGCAGCGTTACACATTTTAAAGCAATTAGAAAGTGAGGCAGTTCATCATGGAAACGGAGCAATTATATGAAGTGTATCAACCATTATTATTTTCGTTAGCATATAGAATCCTTGGGAGTGTTATGGATGCTGAGGATATCGTTCAGGATGTATTTATCTCATTAAATAATATAGAAGATCTTCAGTCTATAGAAAATATGAAAGCGTATTTGTGTAAGATGGTGACAAATCGTTCAATTGATAAATTACGTTCGGCAGCGTATAAACGCAACGTGTACGTAGGAATGTGGTTGCCAGAGCCACTAGTAGAAGAAAGTGATGAGCCATCAGAGTCATTTGTAATGAAAGAATCCCTTTCCACAGCATATTTATTACTTTTACAACAACTGTCTGAGGTAGAAAGGATTGTTTTCATATTAAGAGAGGTTTTCAGTTATGAATACGAAGAAATAGCTTCGATTGTTGATAAGAGTAGTGTGAACTGTAGAAAGATTTTTCAACGGGCACGAAAAAGTATATTGGATAAGCCGAAGCAATCGACATTAAGCACGAAGAAAATGGCTGCTTATGTTGAAAAGTTTGTATCATCATTACAGTGTGGGGATGCGCAAGGTATGTTAGAAGTATTAAAAACAGATGCTATATTCAAAGCTGATGGTGGTGGTAAAGTTACGACTGCGATTCATCCGATTTATTCTGCGGATCGAATTATACGTTTGTTCTTTGGGATTGTGCAACGATTGACAGAAGAGTATACTGTTGATTTCAAAATAGTAAACGGTATGCCAGGAGTTATAGTTACAATAAATAATCAAATAACATATGTTCTTTCGTTCGCGTTTGAGGATGAGAAGATTTCAAACATTTATATGGTAGTTAATCCTGAGAAACTTATGCATTTAAATGTAAAAATATAAAAAACGCATTTCTTCAGAAATGCGTTTTTTATTATTTTTCTAACATTTCAAGAGGGACATCTTTTTCGCCAGCTACCTCAAATTTAATTTCCCCGTCTTCTTCATAAATACGTGTAATAATCGGTATAGTAATCATTAATTTTTTGTGCTGCTTTCGTTTTCGAGCAGCATCTAAGCTAATCACGTTCATTTGTAAGCTTCCTTTCTTCTAGAAATATATAAACAAAGAAAATGCGTCCAGAAAGGGCGCTTAATTGAATTTGAAATACCGATTCATTTAAATGGGGTTTATATAATTTAATAACTGCAATTTTAATATGAAATAATATGAATGGAATAATTGCACGTAGAAATTAACTTTACCAAAAAACGAAACAATATGCTATAAAAAATTATAAATCTTTGTCATATAACGAGAAAAAGGTTTTTGTTTCGCATATAATGAAAGTAGACGAGCAACAGGAGCTTTTTCATCATATTGCTTTAGAAAGGCGATGAAAAGAATGGATATATTAAATTCATTATTATTTCAACTTGAACAATATGGAGAAGAGCATGATCGAAATAAAAAAACACGGGAAGAAAAATTACGGAATATTTCTCGTGAGATGGGGCAATTTTTATCAATTTTAGTAAAAGGGTGTAGTGCAAAAAACATTTTAGAAATTGGAACTTCTAATGGTTATTCTACATTGTGGTTAGCTGATGCGGTAGAAGAAACAAATGGAAATGTAACAACTGTAGAGCTTTCCTCAGAACGAGTTGGAGAGGCACTTGCCAATTTTGAAAAGGCAAATCTTTTACAAAGGATTGATGTTCACAATCAAGAAGCAGGGGCATTTTTAGATTCACAACTAGATCATTCATTTGATTTTATTTTCCTAGATTCAGAGCGTACGCAATACATGTGGTGGCTTGAGCATGTAAAACGCATTTTACAACCAAAAGGTCTTCTTGTTGTCGATAATGCTACTTCTCATGCGAGTGAATTAGCTGAGTTTATAAAAATGATTGAAGAAGATGAAATGTTTGAAACAGTGTTATTGGCATTTCAAAATGGTGCATTTGTAGCGCGTAAGAATCAATAGGATTGAGCGCAATATAATTATCACATTGAAAAAGGGTGTATGTCAAAAGATTGAGTACAGTAGGATGGGAAGAACGTAATTTATATATGTAACATACGAAGAATCCGCCTTCAGCATGTCGGTCTCTAGGTCTTAAGTCTGAGGAAAATTATGTTGTTTACAGGTATACTTATAGTAAGAAACAGGGAATGACTGCATAAGCAGGTATTTCTTGAAGGTTGATTTCCTATAGGCTGTTTGCACATGAAATACAATATATTAGATGAAATATAGTGCACATAAATTCGCACATATAAATAAAGGAGCGATTTTGTTGACTGAACTTGAGAAAAAAGAACCCGTATCAATTGTGAAAGATAATAATGTAGAAGTAGTAGTTGATACAGTTATAAAAGATGAAGAACTTGATGAATTAAATAAAGAAGCCGATCTTTATGTACAAAAGTTAAATAGCGAGCAAAATACAGATTTATCGAAAGTATTGTCTCAGTTAGGAGATTTAGGGGATAAAGAACAACAAGCAGCAGGACAAACGTTATCAGCATTAAAACGTCCTGTCACAGCGATGATGAACGGGAAAAATGAAGAAATTCCAAATACATTGTTAGAATTACGAAAAGTAGTATCAGAGCTTGATCCGAATTCATTAAAAGCAAGTGGTATGAAGAAAATTATGTTTAAAGTATTTAAGAAAAATCCACTTGAAACATACGTGCATAAATATCAATCTATAGATAAGCAAATTGAGGAGATTATAAGATCGCTTCTAATTGGTCGTGACAACTTACAAGAAGATACAGTTGGTCTTGAAATGCTTAAAGAGCAATCACACGATAAAATCCATGCGCTTGATAAGCAAGTATACTTAGGGAAAAAACTGGCTGGCATGCTCGAAGCTGAGAAACAAAATCCAGAACGTCAAAGAGATATTCCATTAATTAACGATGCATTAGAAAAGATTCTAGTGCGTACACGTAATATGCAGCAAGCGAAAAGTGTGTTATTACAATCTATCGCATCTGTAGACATTATTAAGAAAAATAATGAAAAGTTAACAGAGGCAATTCGTAATGCAATTACGATGACGCAAAACGTTGTAACAGTTTCCGCTGCTATTCAGCTAGCATTAACGAATCAACGTAAAACAATCGATGCAGTGAATGCGACAAATGAAGCAATTGAATCAATGGTATTAAGTAACTCACAAGCATTAAAACAAAACACTGAAGAAACAACAAAACTTCTTGAAAATCCGGCAATTAGTATGGATAAATTACGCGAATCATTCCAAAATGTATTTGCTGCGATTGAAGCTTCTGAGAAATCATCAGAACGTATTATCGAATCAAGTAAGAAGTTTGTTATTGAACTAGACACATTTAATGATGAAATGAAACAAAAGCTCATTCAGCGCCCAAGAAAATAGCAGACTTTTAGAGGAGGTGAAAAAATGAGTTTCATTCAAACCGTACTATTATTACTCGGTACATTGCTTTTAATCGCATTTACGGTCGTTGTTTTAGTCGTATATTTCGGACGAAAACTGTATTTTTCATGGACGAAGCCATATAAAAGAGCACACGATTCTTTAGAAAAGTTATCGAATAAATCATTACCGTTTCTACAAGAATTTACACAACATCCACTCTTTTATCGCTGGATTCGCACGGAAGGAAAAAAAGAACAACATACATTAAACACTCTTTTCTGTGCATCGAGCCAACGTACGAGAGAGCAAGTATTCTCAATGTTACCGAAAGAAAAACAGAAAAAAGTACATGTAATGGCAAAAACAACGAAAAAACTTACAAATGAAGATATTGATGTAGCTGCGATAAAAGTGAAAGATTTTTTAAGACAAGAAACGCAGCAAACAGTAAAACCGACAGATTTATCGTTTTATAAATTGTATTTTTATGATCGATATCCAGATGCATTAAATACAATTCAAGCGTATAAACGCTCAATAAATCCTTCATTACAAAAAACTGTTGATGATATTACAATTTCAGTATTAAATGCCTTGCCGTACTATCAAGAGCAGCGTATGTTTGAACAACAACATAAACTTGAAACGTTCTTAATGAAAGATTTAATAGCGATGTTATCTTTAGTGGTGCAACTACCACCATCACAACGGCCTGAAAAAGAAGAAGAATTGAAAATCTACTTACAAAATTTCCAAAAAGAAATGGAAGTAGTAGAGCGGGATATTCGTGACTCGATTGATCACGATTTGAATGTGAAGATGAGAGCAGCGACTGAGAAGTTTAAAAATAAATAAAAAAGGCGCCTTAAAGCTTTAATACTTAGCTTTAAGGCGTTTTTTATGAGCTGTTATTTTGCTTTAACAGTAGTATGACTAGATGCAACACTTTCATTATGCAATCGATCAACTGCAGTTACGACATACGTATACGCTTCTCCAGAGATAGCTGTTTTATCTACATAAATTTCTCCAAGTTTTGTTTTCCTTACAGTAGTAAGTAAATTTTTAGGGTTTTGTATATCCACTGCATTTTTTCCATTCACACGATAAATGGCGTAATAAGCAGAATCATTCTCTCTATCGTCAATAATACCTATAGCAATACCTTCATCTCTTGGAATAGCACCTTTTAAAGTCGGTTGTTTTGGTGGATCATGATCAAGCCAAGGCATAGAGGGGATTAATGCAGGATGTTTATATATGTCTTTTGAGAGTCTATCTTTAACTCCTAGTGGATTGTTATTAATATCTTTTAAGCTAAAATGCATACTACCTTTTATTTCAGGATATAACCGATTTAATGCAATTTGTCTTGGGTATTCTTCTGGATCAGACCAAGCCGGGACAGAATTATTATTAATTTTATAGGCAGCCTGACCGATGTATAGGTGAATCGGTTTATTATTTGTTTCTTTTACCCACCAATCTACTAAAATGTCATATGCAGCTGGTGTGAAACCAATATTCCAATAGATTTGCGGTGTAATGTAGTCAATATATCCTTTTTGTATCCACTCACGTGTATCAGCGTAAAGGTCATCATAGTTCCTTTGACCTGCAGTTGTGTTAGAGCCAGTTGGATCGTCAGCTATATTTCGCCATACGCCGAACGGACTTATGCCAAACTTTACGTATGATTTTTCTTGTTTTATAGCAGTATTTAAATCTTTTACAAGTTCATTTACATTGTTACGTCGCCAATCCTCTATATTTGTAAATCTACCGTTATTATACGTTTCGTACGTCTTTTGATCGGGGAATTGTTCACCTGCTACTTTATATGGATAAAAATAATCATCCATATGCAGCGCATCAATGTCATAATTTTGCACAATTTCTAAAGCACCTTCAGTTATAAATTTTTTCACTTCTGGAATACCGGGATTGTAATATAGCTTCCCGCCATAAGGTACAATCCAATCGGGATGTTGTTTTGCAGGGTGATTATTTGATAATCGATTTATATCAGTGTGATTCATCGTTATTCGGTATGGGTTAATCCATGCGTGGAATTCTATATTTCTTTTATGTGCTTCATCGACCATAAATGCGAGTGGGTCATAACCAGGATCTTTTCCTTGTGTGCCCGTAATGTATTCAGACCAAGGACCGTAATTTGAAGGATAGAAAGCATCAGCGGTTGGTTTGATTTGTACAACGACTGCATTCATACCGGTGTTTTTTACATCGTCTAATAATCTAATAAACTCTTGTTTTTGATTTTCGATGGGTAAGCCGGTTTTTGAGGGCCAATCAATATTAAGAACAGATGCGATCCATACAGCACGTAATTCATGTTTTTTATACGTAGTATTAGCTTCAGCATAAGTAGAGTGAGGGGAAATGAAAGTGAAAGGAATAAAAAAGATGACGATACAACATATCATTAATAAACGTTTAACAATCATTTATACGCCTCCCTATTATGTGGTTAACTATTATGATATCCGAGATGAGGTTGTTCTTACAATTGAGAAAAATAAATATTGAAACATTAATTTAATAGGAAAAATATTTTTACTGAAATTTACTTTCATTATAACTAAATTCTTTCACTACTTCATATGCTTGTTAGTAAAGTGAAACTTCCTTTCATTTGAAGGGTAGTAAATTATAAGTATAGGAGGATTCATAAATGAAGGTTTTGTTCGTTTGTTCTGGAGGAATGTCCAGCGCAATTGTTGTAAACGCTTTAAAAAAAGAGGCGGAGAAAAAGGGTGTAAACATGGAAGTACATGCGATTGGAACAAGTGAGGTGGAAGAAGAAGTAAAAAATGGTTGGGATGTTGTAATGGTTGCACCACAAGTTAGACACCGATTTGACTCTGTAAAAAAAATTGCAGAAGAGGAGTCTATTCCGTGTGGTATCATTCCGCCGCAAGCATATACGCCACTTGGCGGACCGACTTTATTAAAGACTGTAAATGATTTAATTCGTTAGGGGGAACCGTTATGAATAAGTTTGTCACGTTTCTTGATAAAAACTTATCTGGACCGATGGCAAGACTTTCTGAACAGAGACATTTACAAGCAATCCGTGATGGAGTTATTTCAGCATTACCATTTATCATCGTAGGAAGTTTCTTTTTAATCGTAGCATTTCCACCATTACCGAAAGATAGTTTCATATCCGTTTGGGCATTAAAGAATCAAACAAGTATATTAATACCATATCGTTTGACGATGTTTATTATGTCTTTATATATAGCATTTGGAATAGGATATAATTTAGCGAAGAGTTATAAGTTAGATGCTTTATCGGGAGCTCAGCTTGCAGTATGTTCACTGCTATTAACATTAACTCCTGAATTAATTGATAAAAAAGGATTTATGCTTCCGATGACAAATCTCGGAGGGCATGGATTATTCGTGACTATGATTGTTTCTATTTTATCAGTTGAGATTTTAAGATTTTGTAAGAAGAACAACGTAACGATCAAAATGCCAGAACAAGTACCACCTTCAGTATCGCGTTCGTTTGAAGCACTTATACCTGCTGCATTCGTTATTATTATTATGAGCCTTATTACAGTTGTTTTTAAAGTTGATGTACATTACGTAGTGGATAAATTAGCCGCACCGTTAGTCAAAGCTGGAGATAGTTACTTTGGCGTCATAATACCTGTATTTTTAATTACATTTTTCTGGTCCTTCGGAATACATGGTGTATCGGTTGTAGGTACTGTAGCAAGACCGCTTTGGGATGTATATTTAGGGAAAAATGGTGAAGCTGTAGCAAGTGGTGCGAGTCAATTTCCATTCATTGCACCAGAGCCGTTTTATCAATGGTTTATTTGGATTGGTGGTTCGGGAGCAACGTTAGGGCTTGTGTTAGCGATGATCGTATTTGGTCGATCAAAATATTCGAAGGCATTATCGAGAACTTGTATTGTGCCTGGGATTTTTAATATTAATGAACCAGTTATATTCGGCTTGCCGATTGTATTGAATCCAATTTTAATTATTCCTTTCGTCATTACGCCGCTAGTAACAGCGACTATCGCTTATGCTGCAACTGCAATGGGATTTGTAACGCCAACTCATATTATGCCGCCATGGACATTACCAGCCCCAATTGGTGCATATTTGGCTACTGGAGGAGATTGGCGTGCAATTGTATTAGTCTTAATAAATATAGCAATATCATTCCTTATTTATTTACCATTCTTTAAAATGTACGACAAAAATATGCTTGAAATTGAGAAGAATGGTGAAGGAAAATCTGTTAATCCATAATCTTTATGCTTTATTTTGTGAGTGATAGGCATTTTGTCTATCACTTCTTTCACATTAAGTTGAGAGAGGGTGAAATGGAATGAATATAAAATTTAGTTATAAAGGTGTATTTTTATTATTATTTGGAGTGATATGTGCGAATTTACTTTTTGTGCCTATATTAAGAATGCTACATCTATCACAAATGCATAGTATATGGCTCGTTACAAGCATTGCGGCAAGCATTTTGCTTACAGTAGTTGTTTCTTTCATTGATGGATCGTTTGCATCGAAAGCTCAGTTGTTTTTTAGATTTATATTGTTTTCGATTGGTTGTACATTTGTAACTTACATGATTGTTTTTTAGTAAATAGGAGGTCATGCATGTTATGTATATTGCAGGGGTAATGTCCGGTACTTCATTAGATGGAATAGATGTAGCGCTCGTTCGTATAGAAGGGAGTGGTGTAGAGTCTAAGGTCGAACTCATCCATTTTACTACAGTTCCATTTTGTAATGATATAAAAAGTGAAATACAACAAGCGTTATCAATAGAAAATTCAAATGTCCAACTCATATGTAGTTTGAATTTTAAGCTCGGTTTATGTTTTGCCAATGCTGTAAAGGAAGTTTGTAAAGAGGCCAATTTTTCTTTGGAACAATTAGATTTGATAGGTTCTCACGGACAAACGATTTATCATCAGCCGAAGCAAGATGGTAATAGGATACCTTCCACATTGCAAATTGGGGAACCTGCAGTAATAGCATACGAAACGAACACGACGGTTATCTCAAATTTCCGAACGATGGACATGGCAGCAGGAGGACAAGGTGCACCACTTGTGCCATATTCAGAGGTCATTTTGTATCGTGATCCAAGTAAAAATAGACTACTACAAAATATTGGTGGGATTAGTAATGTTACAGTAATACCAAATCAACAAAGTGATCAGAACGTTATAGCTTTTGATACTGGTCCAGGGAATATGATAATTGATGAAGTATGTCAAAGGTTATTTCAGTTGCCATATGATCAAAATGGTGAGATTGCAAAACAGGGTAGAGTTGTAGATGAAATTTTGACATATTGTATGAGTCATCCATTTTTGAAAATGAATCCACCGAAATCAACAGGTAGAGAACAGTTTGGAGAAAAATTTGTAAGTGAATTATTGAAGCGGTTTGAAAAGCATAGTAAAGAAAATATATTGACGACTGTCACGATGTTTACTGCAAATTCAATTGTTCATCATTATAAGAAGTTTATCTTGCCGTATTATGAAATCGATGAGGTGATATTAGGCGGTGGTGGCAGTTATAATGGCACACTTGTTGAAATGTTGCGAAATGGATTGAAGGATGAAAACTGCGCAATATTCATTCAAGAAGATATAGGCTATTCTTCAGAGGCGAAAGAAGCTATTGTCTTTGCAATTTTAGCAAACGAAACGCATCATTGCAGTCCGAGTAATGTGCCAAGCGCAACAGGCGCAAAGCAATCTGTAGTTTTAGGGAATATAACATTTCCTCCGGTATGAAGAAAATGAGGTGAACATATATGAAGTATATGATTGGAGTAGATGGTGGGGGAACGAAGACAAAAGCAATTGCCTTTGATCAAGACGGAAAGGAAATTATAAGTGGTAAGAGTGGTTTTGGAAATATATTAATAGATTTTGAAGAAGCTCTTGTGCATATTATGGAAGCGATTGATCAATGCCAGAAAAATGTAGTGAAAGGACATTGCGTTTGTATTTGTTTAGGATTAGCAGGTATAAGTGGCGCAAATACAAATGAATTAACATTACGTCTAAAACAGAAGTACGGAATACAAATTGAAGTTTTTAATGACGCAATGATAGCACATGCCGCTGCTTTAAAAGGGAAGGATGGAATTTTAACGATTGGTGGTACAGGCGCAATCTGTATTGGAAAGAAAGGAAAAGTGTACGAGTATAGTGGGGGATGGGGACATATTTTAGGTGATGAAGGAAGTGGATATTGGATTGCATTACAAGGTTTAAAGAGAATGGCAAATCAATTTGATCAAGGCGTTACACTTTGTCCATTAAGCTTAAGGATTCAAGATGAGTTTCAACTTTTGACGTCCTCTCATATAAAAAGACTAGTTTATCGTTCTTCAAAAGATAAAGTTGCAGCAATCGCACCACTCGTTATTGAGGAAGCAAGAAATGGGAATGATGTTGCGCAAGAAATTATAATGCAAGCGGCTAAGGAATTAACGAGAATTACGGTTAATATTTACAATAAAATGCAGTTTGATGAATCAACTTCAATTGCAGTAAGTGGCAGCATATTGCGTTTCGTTCCTGAAATATATGCTGCATTTAAGAAATGCTGTGAGAAAAGTATAGGAGAAGTTACATTTGTACCACAATCAGAACCAGCAGCAAAAGGAGCATATTATTTAATGAAGAATATATATTTTAAAAAATAGAAGCATGAGAATTTTTGTATGATTTGTAAATATATGATGTTAAAATGTATGAAGGGATGTATATAAAAAAGTACAATATACATAGTTCTTGAATATTGTATATGTATTCCCATATAGAAAGTGAATGATTACATGATTAATAGTATGCAGTTTTTGTATTTGGTGGCTTCTTATTTATTTGGAAACATATTGACCGCTTATATAGTAACGAAATGGAGACATAACGTTGATATTCGGAATGAAGGAAGCGGTAATCCTGGTGCAAGAAATATGGGGCGTGTATATGGAAAAGGATATTTCATTGCTACATTTTTAGGTGATGCAATTAAAGGGGCAATCGTAGTTTCTACTGCAAAATACCTTTTTGGAGATTCTACATTTGTAATGTTAGCTTTACTGGCTGTTTTACTTGGGCATATTTATCCAATTGTATTTAAAGGCAAGGGCGGAAAAGGTATATCAACATTTATCGGAGGATTAATCGCATTTAATTATTTGATAGCGCTTACCCTTGTTGCTATTTTCATTATATTTTATTTAATCTTTAAAGGATTTACGAAGCCAGGATTAATTACAATCGCTTGTTTACCAATTTGCATGATTTTGTATTCTTACTCTATTGTTACGACTATTTTAAGTGCACTTATCATTGTACTTATTTTATATGTAAATCGCGAATGAAATAAACATTTAATAAGTGGGGTTAATCTCCACTTATCATTTTTATTAAATGCATAAAGGAGATAAGGCATGGGGTTAATTTATAAAGTTGCTGATCAAGTTTGGGAATTTGAACGTATACATAAATTGAATTATAAAACATTTGTAGAAGAAATTCCGCAACATGAAGAAACGAAAGATCGTGTTCGTATAGATCGTTTTCATGAAGAAAATACATATTTAATTTGTTTAGATGACGATAAGTTAGTAGGTATGGTTGCGTTGCGAGGAAAACGACCATTCTCGTTAGATTATAAAATTTCAAATTTAGATTTTTATTTGCAAGAACATGGAGAAAACGTATATGAAATTCGTTTACTTTCAGTAGAACGTGAATATAGAAATGGAAGAGCTTTGTTAGGATTAATTCGTTTTCTACATCGTTATTTGCTTCTAAATGGATATGAATTGGCACTCATTTCTGCTACAACACGTGAACTACCTTTATATGAGCAAATGGGATTTAAAGCTTTCCATACGTTAGTTGGCACAGAAGCAGCAGCATTCCAGCCAATGTATGTTACCCCTGCTATGTTTGAAGCGTCGAGTGTTGGGGGAATTATGACGAAAGAATATACGTTTTTACCCGGCCCAGTAGATATTGAAGAGAATGTTCGAAAGGCATTTTCTACTAAGCCTATTTCACATCGTTCTAAGTCATTTCAAGTGACGATGGATAATGTAAAGAAACGATTACTTCAAATGACAAAAGCAAAACGTGTGCAAATCATGTTAGGAACAGGGACGTTAGCGAATGATGCGATTGCTTTACAGTTACGTTCTTTAAAAGGAAAAGGAATCGTATTAACAAATGGGGAATTTGGTAATAGATTAGTTGGACACGCAACACGCGCGCAATTACATTTTGATACGTATAAAAAAGAAATGGGGGAACCATTTCTTTATACAGAATTAGAAAAAGTAATGGAAAGTGGAAATTATGAATGGCTTTGGTTTGTTCACCATGAAACATCAACTGGAATGTTAAATGATTTAGACGAGCTAAATGCTCTAAGTAACAAGTATCAACTGAAACTATGTGTAGATTGTATCAGTTCGATTGGAGCAATACCGATAGATTTAAAGGATATATATTTTGCAAGCGGTGTTAGTGGAAAAGCGATTAAATCATATACAGGATTATCTTTCGTTTTTCATAACCATATTGTAAAAATAAATGAAGCAGTACCGGCCTATATGGACATTGGCATGTACGAAGAAAATGAAAGTATTCCATATTCTCATTCATGGAATTTAATTTATGCTTTGCAAGAAGCATTGAAGAGATTTGAAGATGAAACAGCATTTGTAAAAATAAAAGAGACATATGATCATATGGAAGAAGCTATTACGACTATAGGATTAAACCTTGTTTCACCTAAAGAACATGCCGCGCCAATTATCCTTACGATTCAATTAAGCGAAGGCCAGTCCTCTAAAACGATAGGTGATGAGTTAGCATTACAAGGATATATTGTCCATTATGAATCAGCGTATTTACAAAAGAATAACTGGATCCAAATTGCATGCCTAAATCATTACAAAGAACGTGATATGAAAAGGATGTTGAATTGTTTACAAATGTGTGTATTACAGAGTGAGGTACATATATAAAGACTTTTTCTTAATATAGATGGTTTCGTATAAAGAAGTTGCTACATACGAAAACTTAGGAATAGAACATTGGAAGAGGTGTTAGTATGATAACTAAAAAACTACCATTGCATATAGACGATATTAAAAAAGCTCAAAGCATTCTGGATAGAAATGCTCGTAAAACGCCATTAGTAAAATCATTTTATTTGACTAGTAAAACGGGTGGAGAAATTCACTTGAAATTAGAAAATATGCAATTAACAGGTTCGTTTAAATTCCGTGGTGCGTTTAATAAAATGTCACAGCTAACAGATCAAGAAAAAGAGAGAGGAGTAATTGCTTGTTCTGCTGGTAATCATGCGCAAGGAATTGCTTTATCTGCTCATTTACTCGGTATTAAAAGTAAAATTGTAATGCCGATTTCTGCACCTCAGGCGAAAGTTGATGCAACGAAAGGATATGGATCTGAAGTGGTTTTACATGGTGAAACCTTTGATGATGCGAAGGCAAAATGTGAGGAGATTATTAGAGAAACAGGTGAAACATACTTACATCCATATGACGATGTAGAAGTAATGGCTGGTCAAGGTACAATAGGATTAGATATTCTTGATGATATGTGGGATGTTGATACGGTCATTGTACCAATTGGCGGAGGAGGAATTATTTCTGGTATTGCTGTTGCATTAAAATCTTTTAATCCATCCATTAATATAATTGGTGTCCAAGCAGACAATGTTCATGGGATGAAGTCATCTTATGACAAAGGTACAATTGTAGAACATTATGAGGCACCTACAATAGCAGATGGTTGCGCGGTAAAAATACCAGGCAATTTAACTTTTGAAGTTGTAAAAGAATTAGTAGATGATATTGTAACAGTATCAGAAAAAGAGCTGGAAGTAGCGATGAAAGACTTATTACAACGCGGGAAAGCTGTTGTAGAAGGTGCAGGCGCATTAGCTACTGCTGCTCTACTTGCGGGGAAAGTGGATCCATATATTAAAGGGAAAAAAGTAGTCGCGGTTATATCTGGCGGAAACGTAGACTTGCAGCGCATTTCCAGTGTTTGTGAGCAATTCTTTGTAGCTAATGAAGTGAAATAGTATTTTTTAAAATAGTGTTAAGAATGAGGAGCTAAGAGGATTGATCTTAGCTCTTTTTAATTATACTTGAGCCGAAGTAAATAATGACTCCATTTTTATTTTACTCTTTTCTCGAATTTCAGCATCTGCATGGCGCATTACAAATTTATGCGCAATAGCGATTGCTAAAACATCATCTAATAAGCCAATCCCAATAATAGCAGCTATGTCTGGAATGAAGTCGATTGTTAATACGTAATAAGATAAAGCGACTAATATTATAAATTTCGCTTTAGTAGGTAACCCTTTTTTTCTCATTATGTAATATAAAATAATACTTTCATATACGCTAGATTTACCGAGGTTTGCTGAGCTTTTCTTGAATTTTTTCCAAAGTGTCTGTTTCTCCATATAAACACTCCTTTTACAAAAACATAGATTTTTTAAAAGGATAGACAAAGAAGTAGTGAAATAATCAATTTTATTGTATATTTCCATAAAAATAGAAAATTACCTGTTCAAAATAATAGAATGTTGGTTATGTAACGACTCACAGTGTATATGTTCGTTCCAAGTAAAGGTACTACGTAGATAATGTTTTGTGGTAATGCGTATTAAAGTTAATTTTTCACATTAATCTCTGCATTCGTACAATGTTAAATTACTTCTAAATAATCTATTGGTGAGAAATTTAGTAATTCTTGAATAGCCCCTTTACTCGCTGGTGATTCATAAGCTTCTAATGTGATTCTGTTATTAATCGATTAGCTGCTTCATCTAGCATTTCAGGTGTTACTTTGTTTTGAATTATTTTTTCCTCTCTTTTCTCCCATCTTCTTGAAAGTAGTCACTTCGGTGATGGCTTTTTATTTTCTCAGATGAAGCCGATGAGTTTGAGTTTTAGAATTTTATCGTGGTATTATTTATGTAACAAGGGGATGTTGTAAGAAAAAATACAAGTTGAGGGGAAGATGAGAATGGCAATTTATCCTTTTCGGCAAGAAGACTCCATCTGATTTGTGTTACGGGTGAAACCCAACAATTCAGGTGGAGATGAATTGCCGTCAGCAGGTAGGCTGAACTCTTTTGTTTCGCTCATAATAATATTTGAGGGCGAATGTTTGTTTCTTTTTTTCTTACGATATCATGTAGATAAAGAGGAAATAGATTGTAAGACAACGAAATTAGATAATGATTCTCATTCCGCTACTTGTTCCATTTCTTTCTACATATTAATTTTTCAAAAATAATTTTAATACTCCCTCTAAGAAAGGTGGTGAAAACAATGACTAGAAAGAAAGCAGTGAAAGTATTACAGAAACAAAAGAAAAGAGAAAACATGCAACGATTCACACAGAAACAGAATATCGGACGAGCTTGTCTCACAGCTAAAGAATTTCGCTTACTACAGCGTATGGCGCATAGTTCAAAAGCATTGCGAAATGTTGGGTTGTACACGATGAAACAAAGCTATTTGAACAATAACAAGATGGCTACTGTAAAAGAAGTGGACATTGCTATGCAAGCTGATATGAACTACTGGGGCATCCAATCAAACTCTGTTCAAGCGATTCGTAGAGCCTTATTTACAGAAATGAAGAGCTTTTTTAAAGCATTGAAAAAGTGGAAGGAAAATCCTGAAACCTTCACAGGTCGTCCGAAGTTTCCGAATTATTCTCGTTCAACTGACAAACGAATCATTGAAATCTATCAAGTTCCAAAAGTGGATGATAACGGGTATTGGACCATTCCGATGAGTGTTGTATTTAGAAAAAAATACGGTTCCATTAAAATACGTATGCCAAAGAACTTAAGAAATAAAAAAATCTCCTACATTGAGATTGTACCGAAGCAAAAAGGTCGGTTCTTTGAGGTGCATTACACATATGAGATGCACGTGTCTCAAATGAAGAAACCATCCACGACTACGAGTAATGCTTTGAGTTGCGATTTAGGTGTAGATCGGTTATTAAGTTGCGTAACGAATACAGGTGATGCATTCTTAATTGGTGGGAAAAAATTGAAATCCATAAACCAATACTTCAACAAAATGATACGTAATCTCCAGCAGAAAAA
This sequence comes from Bacillus sp. TE9106W, assembly GCF_054062215.1. Taxonomy (NCBI): domain Bacteria; kingdom Bacillati; phylum Bacillota; class Bacilli; order Caryophanales; family Bacillaceae; genus Bacillus; species Bacillus sp. TE9106W. The sequence continues at coordinate 328,864 of NZ_JBSSFA010000005.1, read as the reverse complement.
TATTGAAAATGGAATTTCAAAACGCATTGTAACAAATAGAATGGCTGCACTTTGGCATAAACGGGAAAGACAAATAAACGGTTACATTTCACAAACGGTAGGCTTGTTGTTCAAAAAAGTGAAAGCATTTGGCATAGATACTATTGTCGTAGGGTATAACGCTCGTTGGAAACAAAAATCTGATATGGGGAAAAAGAATAATCGAACGTTTGTTCAAATCCCATTCCATAAACTGATTGCGGCGATTGAGAATAAATGTATAAAAGAAGGTATCCGATTTTTAAAACAAGAAGAGAGCTATACCTCAAAGGCCAGTTTCCTAGACAAAGATACAATTCCAGTTTGGTCTAAGGATGATAGGACGCAGTATCGCTTTAGCGGCAAACGAATCACTCGTGGTCTGTACCAAAGTAAAGCAGGAACATGTATCCATGCTGATATTAATGGTGCGCTGAATACATTGCAAAAATCAAAAATTGTAGAATTGGATGAAAGTCTTAAAGTGAAAACTCCGATTCTATTAGAAGTGCAAAAACGTAAGGCTGTTGCCTCGCGCATAGCTTAGTGGGTGTGTCAACCATCCATGTGTACTCGACTTGTCGGGGCTTGTAGCACACGCCAGAGTTATCTGAGTGGTGGCTTCTTCCATAAGGAAGAATTGCTCTTTTTCGAAAGGGTGGTGCAAGTGGGAAAACAATCGTTCGTTGTCAGTACCAACCAAAAACAGACTTGGGGTGTTACCATAAGGTAGCATGAATGCTAGAGCGTCAAACTGTCTAGCGATAGACGAAAAGACCTAGTGTTCGAACTCAAGCCCCCACTGAAAGGCTTTATCTCAGTGGGGGTAGTTGACAACTATGAAGCGAAAGAGGATTTGCAAGTAGGAGAAGTTTGTTTAGAACGAGATATTTATGAAATTATAAATTTTTACAAGAAAGGGTCAATAGTTTTATGTGATTCAGTATCTCGTTTCAGTGCGAATTCAGACAGAATGTTTAAAGTGATAAATAGGATAGAAACATATATGCATAAAAATAAAGACTATACATATCAGGTTTCGGATAGGCCCAAGTTGATTTATGTAGTTGAACAGGTAAGATAAGGAAAGCATTCATAACGGATGCTTTTTTCTTTGTTATATAGAATGTACACATTAAACGTGAATTTGAAAGAAATGTATGTAGATGATTTAATTTATTAAACATTTATTAAGCGGTATGGGGGAAGAAAAATGAAGATAATAGAACTACCAATTGAATTCGAATTTAACGGGAAAAAACAATGTATTTTTCCAAGTTTAATTATATTACATAATAAATTAACATTAGTCGATACAGGATATACAAATTTTTTACCTTTAATTGAAAATGCAATATTAAAACATGGGTATGAGCTGAAAAACTTAAAAAATATAATTATTACTCATTATGATGACGATCATATAGGATCTTTATATGATTTCCAAGTTAAATATCCTCACGTTCATATTATTGCTAGTGAAATTGAATCTAACTATATTAATGGTGATATAAAATCAGAGAGATTAGTTCAAGCAGAAGAAATGTTAGAACGTATGCCAAATGAAGAAAAAGAATTTGGTAAATGGTTTATACAACAGTTAAAAAATATAAGACATATTTTCGTCGATGAAAAAGTACATGATGGCCAAATGATTTTGAATAATGAATGTCAAATAGTAGCAACACCAGGACATACTTCGGGGCATATTTCATTATATTTTCCGAATTTAGATTGTGTAATTACGGGAGATGCGGCTGTTCAAGAGAATCGTGAGTTAGTAATAGCTAATCCGAATTTTTGTTTAGATTTAGAAAAAGCGGAAGAGTCTTTAAAGAGGATTAAAGACCTTAAAGCTGTAAAGTATTATTGCTATCATGGAGGGGAATTCAATATATAAAATAATAAAAAAACGATCTTTCTTATATAGAAAAGATCGGTTTTTTAATTCATAGATTCTGCAATTTGAATTAAAGCCTTTACGTTATATTTACCTTGTATATAGCGTTTGTTACCAATTGCAATTGTGTATTGAAAACCATTTTTCTGAAATAGGAGCTCATATGCTGAATCGAAATGAGGATTGTATAATGCTTTTATATTATTTTTTAAGCTATAGAACTTAGCGCCCCTATGTACATAGAAATCTAATTTGTTTTGAACTGGTGAAACAGTGATTTTAAAAATCCCATTAATATCTTCATTGTAGTATTGGAGGTTTAAGTAATCGTTATAGATGTATCCTTGAAATTCGTGAATTTCGAACGGGAATTTTGTAGGAGTAAGTATATGTTCCTTACACTTCATTTCATATTCTTTTACGATAGTAGCTTCTTTCATAAGTGGATTGCTATCATAAATTTGATTTATGATAGATATTTTATTGTTTTTTGTTACTATTTCCAAAATGAAACCGATAGTAAATTCATCATTAGTGCCTTTGAAATAAGAAATAAGAATTGTAGTATCTTCTTTTGGAGATGGTACGATTTTAATTTCATGAATAGGTTTTTCCTTTTGGAAAGTAGGTAGTTCAACTCCTTCTGTTACATATGACTGCATTAATTCTTTATCATTTTTGAGCAAAGCATGTTTGAATTCACTGATTACATCTGTTTGAGATTTCGCTGTTATAATTGTGCTGGATTGAAAATATAGTAAGAAAAATATGCAAAAGATCCTTATGAATGTAGTAGTCAATTTTATCACCCTATAACTATATTTCCGTAACATTGAAATATATATGTATAGGAGGGGAGAAGATGAGTTTATTGTTTGATGTAATAATGGATATAATTACATTTTATCCTCGAAATGACATGAAATTAAAACATCATATTGCTAAATTAAGCGAATTTGAGTGGTTTCGAAAGCTACACGAAGATACAAAGTATACAAAATTAATTTGGAGTAATAGAAAAATTAAGAAGTTCATTTTGTCTTCTACTAACATGGAAGCATTAATAAAATGTGAGAAAAAGCAAAAAGAATTTGTCCACTTAGTACACGATGAATATAAAAAAAGAAGATAAGAATTTTTTTATTTTTCATATTTGGCGAAACAAATGGTACAATGAAAGCTAATGTGAAAAATAAGGAAAAGAAGTGGTCAATTTGAAAAACTTTTTAGAATTAGGAATTAGTGAAACGTTTAATCATACATTACGTGAAAATGGAATTACAGAAGCAACTCCGATTCAGGAGAAAGCAATTCCTGTTATACTGTCAGGTAAAGATATTATTGGGCAGGCGAAAACAGGAACGGGTAAAACGTTAGCATTCGTGTTACCGATTTTAGAAAAAATCGATCCAGAGTGTAGTGATGTTCAGGCTTTAATTGTTGCACCAACAAGGGAACTAGCACTGCAAATTACAACTGAAATTAAAAAAATGCTTGTTCAAAGAGAAGATATTAATGTTCTAGCGATTTATGGTGGGCAAGATGTAGCGCAACAATTGAGAAAGTTAAAAGGTAATACACATATTGTTGTAGCGACACCAGGACGATTATTAGATCATATACGACGTGAAACAATTGATTTAAGTAATCTTTCAACGATTGTACTAGATGAAGCGGATCAAATGCTTTATTTCGGTTTCTTATATGATATTGAAGATATTTTAGATGAGACACCTGGTAGTAAACAAACGATGTTATTCTCAGCAACGATGCCAAAAGATATTAAAAAATTGGCGAAACGTTATATGGATGAGCCGCAAATGATTCAAGTACAAAGTGAAGAAGTAACGGTAAATACAATTGAGCAGCGTGTCATTGAGACGACAGATCGTGCAAAGCCAGATGCACTTCGTTTTGTTATGGATCGTGATCAGCCATTTTTAGCAGTTATTTTCTGTCGTACAAAGGTTAGAGCAAGTAAATTGTATGATAATTTAAAAGGACTAGGTTATAATTGTGCTGAACTTCATGGTGATATACCTCAAGCGAAACGTGAAAGAGTTATGAAAAGTTTCCGCGAAGCTAAAATTCAGTACTTAATCGCAACGGATGTAGCAGCTCGTGGACTTGATGTAGATGGTGTAACGCACGTATTTAACTATGATATCCCTGAAGATGTAGAAAGTTATATTCACCGCATTGGCCGAACAGGACGCGCAGGTGGATCAGGTCTTGCAATTACGTTTGTTGCAGCGAAAGATGAAAAACATTTAGAAGAAATTGAAAAAACGCTTGGCGCACCAATACAAAGAGAAATAATCGAACAACCGAAGATAAAACGTGTAGATGAAAATGGAAAACCGCTACCAAAGCCGGCTCCGAAGAAATTAGGCGAATATCGTCAAAGAGATAGCCGTGAAGGTTCAAGAAGTGAATCAAGACGTAGTTCGAGAAATAGCTCAAGAAGTGATTCAAGAAATAGTTCAAGAAATGAAAACAACCGATCATTTAATAAGCCAAGTAATAAAAAAGGTAGTACAAAGCAAGGTCAGCAAAGACGTGGCCTTTAAATAGTTATAATTGTAAAGAGTCGCAAAATATTGTGGCTCTTTTTTTGTTTGTATAGAACAAGGATGATGGCAAGAAAAAAACAAAAATTTCATTCACCGTATTTAAAACTTATAAAGGAGATTTTATAGTCCAAAACAATTAGAACAAGGGTATTATTACCAAGTCGTAATTCAAGAACAAGTGCTATTTACGTATGAACAATATTTAATCGAAAAAAATCGAGAGAAAGTAATTCGTACTAGCCCCTCTGATGATGATGATACAAATTGTGAAAACATCAATTAGTATAACGATACGAAAACGTCATTTGCAAACAAAGAATTGGACGATGGGGTGAAAGCAATTCGTAACACATTCAACTGGTACGGGAATGTTATGCTGAATCAAAATGAGAACGGAACTTATTATGTCTACTATTTCGGCAGAACACTTTGGTTGAAAGAGAAGATATTGAAGCGAGTGAGCATTTTCATTATACATTCCGCAATTATCGAAATGGAACAAGAGAAGTTTATGAAGAATTAAACTCGTATTGGGGTACAATCGTTGGAAACCGGAAAACTAATTTGTTCGTTTTGTTCGATGGGGAACTCGAGAAGCATAACTACCATCCTTATTTGGAGATTTCTTACTGCGACGATGGAGGTAATATAGTGTGAAGTTAACAGAAGGGATAGTATGCGAAATAAGAAAAAAGGACTAGCAGTCGTACCTGCCGTCCTTTAATAGGAGAAAAAGTAATCTTATTTAGAACTACGCATAAACAGAAAATCTGCTTGTAATTAGTTTTGCCATAAATATACGTGTCTATACAAAAAAGGGATAAGTAAAAAATACTTATCCCCGGAAGGGAAATCCAAGCACCAAAATGGCTCGTATTGGTCTGCAGGTTCAAAAGTAGTATATGTAAAACAAAAAATCTCATACAAAAAGCAGACAACGATTTTGGTTGTCTGCCAGTGAGTTCAATGAGTTAGCTAATTGTGATAAATTGCATCCCCATTGTGAGAAGAGTGAAGCTGCTAGTTCAAACAGCTTGTTGGTATTATTATCGATTTCTTAAAAAATATACAGAGAAAGCAGATAAGTGAAGAACCTATCTGCTTCTACTGTAACAAAAGAAAGAAGTATTAGCCGTGGATACGGCGGCTTGAAAATAGTATGTATTTTTATTTGAAAAATATTCAAGGGATGAAGAAACATGGAATTTTTAATAAATGGTGTTGTGAAATTAATCAGCTAATTAGTAAAACAAAGAGAAAAACAATGAGCAAATATAACAATAAAAAGGTAAATGTTTAAAACAGTGATGAGTATAAAGTGATACAAAATAGTTATATTAAAGCTTGATTTTCATAAAAAATAAAGCACACATATAAGTGTGCTTTTATGAACGCTTTAGATTTGTGTGACTACATAGTCACCATACAATAAAATATGCTTGTTTGATATAAATGTGTGTTAAATCTATAACATATATTTTGGGTGTATAAGGAATATTAAATGTTAATTAGCCAAGCATATTGTTTTTATTAACGAATTTGTGCAACTGTTAAAGCGGCAGAACGAATATCTACTGTACCAATTACTTCAACGGGTACAATTTGAATTAAATCACCAGGGTTTAAGTTTATTAGAATGACACCGCTGGATACATCTACTTCACCAGTGCCAATAATATTAGAACGGACTGCGGTTCCAGATCCTGCAATAATATTAGTTGATGAGTTTAGTGTTAAGAAAAAGCGCGCTGCTTCCGGGGCTACTGGAACATTATCGAGGCTGATTGTTAATGTATAACTGATTTGATAAATACCAGCTACTTGAATTCTAATACCAGTTCCTGTACTAATTGTATCATTGATTACAGGGACAGTAATGTTTGGATTTGGGCCTGTACTAGGTAGTAGTAGTGGCGTAAATAGTGTTGCAAATTGAGGTGAAGTAGCATTAAAAGCAAAACCGAGAGCTGGTAGTGTACTGGGGGCTTGTGCTCTACAATTAAAGTTTGTGAGCTTACGACTAGATGATCGCATATTTTCACTCCTTTCTTTCATTTAGATTGCGTGAGTGATAACCACACGTTTTGGACAAGCACAATATAATATATGAAAATTTATAGTGAATAGTGCAGAGGTGTACTGTTATGGATAAAACTAACTGCCTATAATACCAAAGAAACACTACGTTTACAGAAATAGTTTGTAACCTAAAGTTGAAAAAATAGTATGAATAGAGTTAAAAATGTTATTTAGAAATGAAAGAAAATCAAATAAAAAAGAGCACGCATATAAGCATACTCTTTGACAAGAAAGGTAGATTTTTATGAGTGGATTCCTCCATAGAATAATATATGCTTGTCCGATTAAAAGGTGAAAAGGCTTAATCAAATCATTATTTTAAAATTAAAGAGCACCTAAGGGAACGCTCTTCGATCACAACAATATTAAAAAATATTTGATAATATATGTAATCTTTTAAGCTTTGAGATTAATTAAAATTTTTTCGAATTGCTTTTGGATGTTAGTACATGCTGTTCTATTTTTTCGTAAAGATATAAGTAGTTGTTTAATCAATGTAATTTGTGGTGTTAACCAATACGAAAACCTTTTTTTTCCTAAAATGAAAGGTGATGATAAGAAGCGTGAGATACGTTTGAAACAAATTGAACGGACGTTAAAAAATAAAAATTTATAAAGGAAATTGGAAGTAGGATGTTGTATATGTATAAAATAGGAAACTTTTTACTAATTAAACATATAATTAAAATAGACCGACAGTCGGTCTGGTTGGAAGGAGAACGTGAATGCGAATAATTAAGGAGTATGAGGAGCGTAGAAAAGAAATTTTAGAAACGGCTGAACGATTATTTCTTACGAAAGGTTATACGAAAACAACAGTAAATGACATTTTAAAAGAGATAGGGATAGCAAAGGGGACGTTTTATCACTATTTTAAATCGAAAGAAGAAGTAATGGATGAGATTATTATGAGGATTATTAAAGAAGATGTTGCTAAAGCGAAAGTAATCGTCTCTAATCCAAATATACCAGTATTAGAAAAGTTATTTCGAGTTTTAATGGAGCAATCGCCAAAATCAGGTGATGTAAAAGATAAAATGATTGAGCAATTTCATCAACCAAATAATGCAGAAATGCATCAAAAAAGTTTAGTACAATCTATTATTCATTTATCTCCTGTATTAACAGAAATTTTAGAACAAGGAATTGAAGAAGGGATATTTTCGACTTCATATCCACAAGAAACGATTGAACTATTACTATCATCAGCGCAAGTCATATTTGATGATGGGTTATTCCAATGGAAGCCGGAAGAAATGATGAGGAGAGTGAAAGCTTATATTAAAATGATGGAAGTATCTGTTGGAGCGAAAGAAGGATCCTTTAGTTATATGCTGGAGGTTTTAATGAAACAGAAATAATATTTTTTCTGTTTGTTTATTATAGACCGACAGTCGGTCTAAATTAAAGGAAGGGTGTGATTATGATATCTATTAGCATAAAACCTTCGATGAAAGATTTTTATTTAATGGTGAGTGGGCAAATTATTACTATTTTGGGTTCAACACTTTTACGTTTTGCTCTGTCATTATATGTGCTAGATTTAACAGGGCGTGCTGATATATTCGCAGGATTATATGCGATAACGAGTATTCCGTTTTTGCTAGCTCCTCTTGGCGGAGCGATAGCAGATCGTTTCAATCGTCGTAATTTAATGGTTATTTTTGATTTTATAAATACTGCGATTGTATTAAGCTTTATAGTTTTGTTATTTACTGGATCTGTATCTATTCTATTGATTGGAACAATTATGTTTTTACTAGCAATCGTTAATGCAATGTACGCACCAGTTGTAATGGCAAGTATTCCGCAATTAGTTCCAGAGAAAAAGTTAGAACAGGCGAACGGTATCGTAAATGGTGTGCAAGCATTATCTAATATAGTTGCCCCTGTATTAGGAGGAATATTGTACGGCATAATTGGTTTGAAAATGCTCGTGATAATCAGTTGTCTTGCTTTCTTTTTATCTGCGATTTTAGAAATGTTTATTACAATACCTTTTATAAAGAGAGTGCAAGAAAGCCATATTATACCGACAATTGTAAAGGATATGAAAGGGGGATTTATATATGTTTTAAAACAATCATTTATTTTGAAATCTATGCTTTTAGCCGCATTACTAAATTTAATACTGACGCCGCTATTTGTTGTTGGTGCTCCAATTATTATACGAGTAACAATGGAAAGTAGCCACACGTTATATGGAATTGGAATGGGATTAATCGATTTTGCTACTATTATAGGTGCATTATCAATAGGTTTTTTTGCGAAAAAGCTACAGATGCAAACATTGTATTATTGGATGATTTTAATAGCTTTATTAGTAATACCAATGGCACTATCAGTTACACCAGTTATTCTTAATTTAGGATACTATCCACCATTTATCCTCTTTATACTTTCTTTTATTTTAATTGCAATGATCATGACAATTGTATCCATCTATGTGATTACTGTAGTTCAAAAGAAAACACCAAATGAGAACTTAGGAAAAGTAATGGCAATTATAACAGCGGTATCCCAATGCATGGCACCGATTGGGCAAGTCGTTTATGGTTTTATGTTTGAAGAATTCAGTATGAAAATTTATTTACCGATATTAGTTATTAGTTTCATAATGTTATTAATAGCAGTTGTGACGAAGAAAATACTATCGAATGAAGGGAACTAGCTTTATATGATTAGGAGAATGTTAAAAAGAGATTTCTCTCAAAATAAATTGATAATTACTATTTTATTTATGTTTATCATGTTATCAAGTCTTTTAATGGCTAGTGCTTCAAGTAATGTTATAAATCTATTGAACTCAATGGATCAATTGGTTAAAGTATCAAACGCACCGCACTTCGTACAAATGCATGCCGGAGAAGTAAATCAAAAGTCAATTGATTCCTTTGTAGAAAAAAATCCGTTTGTAAAAAAACAGCAAACGGCTGAGATGGTTCAAATAAATGGATCTAACATTTTTATTAAAAAGAAAAATCAAGCAGAACATAATAGTGTAATGGACATTAGTTTCGTGAAACAAAATAGTAAGTTTGATTTTTTATTAAATTTAAATAATGAAGTGGTCGATGTTACGAAAGGGGAAATAGGTGTACCCATTTATTATATGCAAAAATATAATTTGCGTATGGGAGATAAAATATGGGTTATTAAAGATAATAATGAACTAGAATTTACGATTTCAGCATTTGTTCGTGATGTTCAAATGAACCCATCAATCGTTAGTTCAAAACGATTTGTAATAAGCAATAAAGATTTTGAAAGAATAAAAAGAAATTTTGGAGAAAGCGAATATCTTATTGAATTCCAGCTAACAGACGAAAATAAAATAAATGAATTTGAAAATCTATATAAGTCATCGAACTTACCACAAAAAGGTCCCTCTATTACGTATTCACTATTTAAAACACTCAATTCATTAACAGATGGAATAATAGCTGCAGTACTTTTCATGATAAGTGCATTATTAATGTTAATTGCAATGTTATGTATTAGATTTACGATTATTACTTCGATGGAAGAAGATTATCGAGAAATTGGTGTTATGAAAGCAATTGGGATTCATAACAAAGATATTCAAAAATTATATATAACAAAATATATTGTGATTTCAGCTGGTGGATGTATATGTGGATATATACTCTCACTATTTGTTACAAAAATCTTCACTTCAAATATCACCCTTTATATGGGGGCGGCAAATAAAAGCATTTTACACAATATTGTGCCATTCATAATTACAACATTGTTATTTTTAGTCGTTATCCTGTTCTGTCGTATCATTTTACGGAATTTTAGGGGAATTACAGCAATAGACGCTTTACAATCAAGAGATAAACTAGGAAAAAGAAAGATTAGAAAATCCTTTTCACTCAAACAAACTAAATTTACAAATGTAAATATATTTATTGGTATACAAGATGTTGTTAAAAGATTTAAGTTATATCGGGTATTAAGTATCGTATTAATAATAGCTGTGTTCATGATTGTTGTACCTGTTAACTTTTTGTATACGATTCAGTCACCGAAGTTTGTAAATTATATGGGAACAGGAAAAAGTGATATTCGAATAGATTTACAGCAAACTGAAAATATAGAGAAACGATTTAAGGGTGTTATTTCATATGTGAAAAATGATAAAGAAGTAGAAAAATATGCAACATTTGTTACGAGTACATTTAAAATGGTAAACGCTGATGGTACACATGAAAACTTAAATGTAGAAATGGGAGACTTCACTAAATTTCCATTACACTATATCCAAGGTAGGGCACCAAAAAATGAAAATGAAATTTCTCTTTCTTATATGAACGCAAATGAATTAAAAAAGAATGTAGGGGATCATATCGTTTTATTTGTTGATGGGAAAGAGAAAACACTAACGATTAGTGGTATGTATCAAGATGTAACGAATGGTGGGAAAACAGCTAAAGCTAGTTTTTCTAATAATAATGAAAATATATTATGGTATGTAGTTAATGTAGATATGAAGCCTAAAGTGGATTTGCAAGAAAAAGTGAAGGAGTATAAACAAAATTTTAGTTCTGTAAAAATAACAGATACAAATGATTATGTAACGCAAACTTTAGGAGAAACAATTAAACAGTTAAGACTCGTGACGCAAGTGGCTATTTTAATTGCGATATTGATATCAGTTTTAATTACTGCAATGTTTTTTAAAATGTTATTAGCAAAAGATTCTTCGCAAATTTTAATTATGAAAAATATCGGTTTTTCTAGTAAAGATATTCGTATACAGTATATAACACGTTCTAACGTCATTGTATTATTAGGCATTGTGATAGGGACATGTATAGCTGCTACGTTTGGTGAAATGTTAGTAAGTTGGTTAGGGTCTTTTATGGGAGCTGCTCATATAAAGTTTGTCGTGAATCCTATCGTTTCTTATGTAATATGTCCAGCTATATTATGTATATGTGTGACTGCAACAACGCTTTTCAGTAGTTTTACTATGAAGCAAACAAACGATGTAAAGCCAAATGGGGAGTAGGGGTGTATCACTTGAAAAAAATTTTAGAAGTAAAGCAAGTAAACAAAACATATTCAATGGATGGAAATACAAATTATCACGTGTTAAAAAATATAGATTTAGAGATTTATGAGGGAGAATTTGTATCGGTCATGGGGCCTTCTGGTTCTGGGAAATCGACGTTACTATATAATATTAGTGGAATGGATCAAATGTCATCAGGAAGTGTAAAAATTGATAGTAAAGAATTATCATGTATGAAAGAAGAAGAGTTAGCAAAATTACGCCTTACCGAAATCGGATTTATTTTTCAGCAGAGCAACCTTCTTAGAAACTTGAACCTATTTGATAATATCATCTTGTCAGCATATTTAGCGAAATGTGAGAGTAAGAAAATAGTAAATAAACGTGCTCTAGAGCTAATGAAGAATATGGGGATAAGTGATATAGCATCTCATTATATAACCGAAGCATCTGGGGGGCAATTACAAAGAGTCTCTATTTGTAGAGCGCTCATTAATAATCCAAATATTATTTTTGCAGATGAGCCGACTGGTGCTTTAAATTTAAAATCAACAGAAGAAGTAATGCAAATATTATTAAATATTAATCGTGATGGAACGACCATTATGTTAATCACTCATGATGTGAAAGTAGCAGCAAAAACAGAAAGAATTCTTTTTATGGCGGACGGAGAAATTGTTAGTGAAATACAGTTAGGTAAGCTTAGGAACGATGATTTAAAAGCGCGAGAAGAGAAGTTGTTAAACTGGTTAGCTGTACTTGGATTTTAAAGAGAAAAACTCCTATTGAATGTAGGAGTTTTTTCTTTGTCTTAAAGTTCTAAAAGATATATAATAATTTTCTGAATATTAAAATTAGAGGGGTGCAAATGAAAAATGAAACGTTGCACACGCAAGAAGATATTATTAAAATGCTGGATTCATTATTAAGACCAGCAGAACCATTTTGGAATGAATTTTATGCGAATAGAGAAAAAGATGTTCCGTTTTTTGAAAATGTTCCAGATGAGAATCTAGTTTCGTATATACAAAAAAAGCGGGTTTCAAAAGGAAAAGTACTGGAACTTGGATGTGGTCCGGGTAGAAACGCAATTTATCTAGCAAATGAAGGGTTTGATGTAACAGCAGTAGATTTATCTATAGAGGGCATTAATTGGGCGAAAGAGAGGGCTTTAGCAAAAGGAGTAGAAATTGAATTTATTTGTGATTCAATTTTCAATTTAGAGGTTCAAAATGAATTTGATTTTGTATACGATTCGGGCTGTTTACATCATATTCCACCACATAGAAGAGTAAATTATGTGGATTTAATTAAAAACGCATTGAAATCAGGTGGTTATTTCGGATTAACATGTTTTGCGGCAGGTGATTTAGATGAGCGAAATGGATCAGAAATAACAGATTGGGACGTATATAGAGGATGGAGTTTACAAGGTGGTCTTGCTTATTCGGAAGAAAAATTAAGAGAGATATTTAAAGAATTTGAAGTGATTGAAATTAGAAAGATGGAACAGATTGAACAACCAAATACTATGTTTGGAGAATCATTTCTTTGGACAGCATTATTTAAGAAGAAATAAGAAAGTAGATAATTGACAAATTCATCGTTTTTATAGACAATACACTTATAGGAATATACGTTCGGTTTTGTTGACCGATGTATATTTTGCATAAATACATAACAAGGGGCGGTCTCTATATGAGTAACACAAATCAAAAAATTACTACGTTTTTAATGTTTGAAGGCAAAGCTGAGGAAGCTATGAACTTTTACACGTCGTTATTCGATCAATCAGAAATTGTAAATATCTCTCGCTACGATGAAAATGGACCTGGTAAAGAGGGTACTGTCATTCATGCAACGTTTACGCTAAATGGCCAAGAGTTTATGTGTATTGATAGTTATGTAAATCATAATTTTACGTTCACTCCAGCTATGTCTCTTTATGTAACTTGTGAGACAGAAGAAGAAATTGAAACGGTCTTTCATAAACTAGCGCAAGATGGAGCAATTCTTATGCCGTTAGGTGCCTATCCGTTTAGTAAAAAATTTGGTTGGTTAAATGATAAGTACGGTGTGTCTTGGCAGTTAACGCTTGCTGAATAAAAAAGAAAAATTGTAGCTTATTTGTTTAATGGGTTCAGTTAAGAGCTTGAGAAATTAAATAACATTAAAAAAGGCATTCCAACTGTCAACAGGTTTGGAATGCCTTTTTATGTGTAAGTGAGTGGTTTGAAACTGCCAATTCTACGGTTATTTTAAGTAAATTGAATGGATTATAATTTTGTGAGTTTTTATAATTTTTAGTAATTATTATCGTTTATCTATTAATATAAATATAGACAACTATGTAATAACTATCAGGCAGGTTAATAGAAAAAGGAAAGCATAAATAATTAATAAGCTTACATTGAACAAAAAGGTATTCTTGATGTAAAACATTCAATCCCTTCATCGACATTGGATTATTTACCAGAGGATGAAGTTCAAGATTACATCGATTCAAATCAAACAATAGAATATGCGCATACACTAGAAGATCAAATCCAAGGCCAAATTGAAGCGGGTTTTATTATAACAGGTTTTTATCTCTTTCGGCAAGAAGACTCCACCTGATTTGTGTTACGGGTGAAACCCAACAATTCAGGTGGAGATGAATTGCCGTCAGTAGGTAGGCTGAACTCTTTTGATTCGCTCATAATAATTTTTGAGACGAATGTTTGTTTCTTTTTTTCTTACCATATAGTGTGGATAAGGAGGGAATAGATTGTAAGACAACGAAATTAGATAATGATTATCATTCCGCTACTTGATACAAAAGGAATTACGATGAAGAACATGTTCTTGTTCCATTTCTTTCTACATATTAATTTGTCAAAAGTAATTTTAATGAACTCTCTGAGAAAGGTGGTGAAAACAATGGCTAGAAAGAAAGCAGTGAAAGTATTACGAAAACAAAAGAAAAGAGAAACCATACAACGATTCACGCAGAAACAAAATATTGGACGAGCGTGCCTCACAGCTAAAGAATTTCGTTTACTTCAGCGCATGTTACATAGTTCAAAAGCGTTACGAAATGTTGGCTTGTACACCATGAAACAAAGTTATTTGAACCATAATCAAATAGCTACTGTAAAAGAAGTGGACAATGCCATGCAAGCCGATATGAACTACTGGGGCATACAATCAAACTCTGTTCAAGCGATTCGTAGAGCTTTATTTACAGAAGTGAAGAGCTTTTTTAAAGCGTTAGAACAGTGGAAGGGAAAATCTGAAAACTTCACAGGTCGTCCTAAGTTTCCGCATTATTCTCGTTCCACTGACAAACGAATCATTGAAATCTATCAAGTGCCAAAAGTGGATGATAACGGATATTGGATCATTCCGATGAATATTGCATTCAGAAAAAAGTTTGGTTCTATTAGAATACGTATGCCTAAAAACTTAAGAAATAAAAAAATCTCCTACATTGAGATTGTACCGAAGCAAAAAGGTCGGTTCTTTGAGGTGCATTATACATATGAAATGCACGTTTCTCAAATGAAGAAAGCATCCACGACTACGAGTAACGCTTTGAGTTGCGATTTAGGTGTAGATAGATTAGTAAGTTGCGTGACAAATACAGGTGATACATTCTTAATTGATGGAAAGAAATTAAAATCCATTAACCAGTACTTCAACAAAATGATACGTAATCTACAACAGAAAAATATGGGAAATGGAATTTCCAAACGCGTTGTAACGAATAGAATAGCCGCACTTTGGCATAAACGAGAAAGACAAATAAACGGTTACATTTCACAAACGGTAGGCCTGTTGTTCAAAAAAGCGAAAGAATTCGATATAGATACGATTGTTGTAGGGTATAACGCTGGTTGGAAACAAAAATCTGATATGGGAAACAAGAGTAATCAAACATTTGTTCAAATTCCCTTTCATAAACTGATGGCAGCGATTGAGAATAAATGTGTAAAAGAAGGCATCCGATTTTTGAAACAAGAAGAAAGCTATACTTCAAAAGCTAGTTTTCTGGATAAAGATCCGGTTCCAGTTTGGTCTAAGGGCGATAAGACTCATTATCTCTTTAGTGGCAAACGAATCACTCGTGGTCTGTACAAAAGTAAAGTAGGAACATGTATTCATGCGGATATTAATGGTGCATTGAATACATTGCAAAAATCAAAAGTTGTAGAATTGGATGAGAATCTTAAAGTGAAAACGCCGATTCTATTAGAAGTGCAAAAACGTAAGGCTGTTGCCTCGCGCATAGCTTAGTGGGTGTGTCAACCATCCATGTGTACTCGACTTGTTGGGGCTTGTAGCACACGCCGGATTCATCTGAGTGGTGGCTTCTTCTGTAAGGAAGAACTGTTCTTTTTCGAAAGGGTGGTGCAAGTGGGAAAACAATCATTTGTTGCCAGTACCAACCAAAAACATACTTGGGGTGTTACCATAAGGTGGCATGAATGCTAGAGCGTCAACTGTCTAGTGATAGACCGAAAAGACCTAGTATTATGACTCAAGCCCCCACTGAAACGCTTTATCTCAGTGGGGGTAGTTGACTGCTACAAAAGCTATAAAGTTAAAGGTTGATTAAGAATTTTGACTTGTCACACGAGACGTTAGTCGAAGAAGGTTCTTAAAATAGTATATATAAAGATTCCTGAGTTAAAGCAAACAGTGAATCAAAATAAACAAGATTTATTAGAGGAATTAGCTAACAAGCTTGCAACTGAACAATTTAACCAGAAGATGACTGTGATTGATAACCGTTTCACTATTAATGAACAGGGTATCAATGCTGCAGCAAAAAAGACAGAAGTATATACAAAGACGCAAGCAGATGGACAATTCGCTACAGGTTCTTATGTAAGAGCTATGGAAACTCGTCTTCAGTTAACTGAAAAGGGCGTTAGTATACCTGTAAAAGAAAATGATGTAATAGCAGCCATTAACATGAGTAAAGAAAACATTAAGTTAAATGCTGCACGAATAGATTTAGTTGGTAAAGTTAATGCTGAGTGGATTAAAGCTGGATTGCTGAGCGGTTGCCAAAATAGAACATCAAATACGGATAACTACGTTAGCTTAGATGACCAATTGTCTCTATGAAAGAGGAGTTGCTAGAGCTTTTCTGGGGCACTACAGAAGGTCAGATGGCGCAGTACAACCGACTTTTATCTTAGGGTCCGATGAAAAAACTAATGCTCCAGAAGGCACTTTGTTTATGTCTCAAGCAGGTGCAGGATGGTCAGGGGCTTATGCGAGCATTGGTATTAGCAATGGCATAGTTGATGGTGCAGTCCAAAAGTCTGTGTATTGGGAAACGGACTAAGTGTCCTAAATGCTAATGATTACCATGTTTTTTATGCTGGGAGTGGGAGTTGGTATTTTAGACGAGGAAAACCGGGGTTATATCAAACTTCGTTAAATAGTACAGATTCTGATTTAAGATTACCTAATATTACTTTACGTAATAGCCGTGCAGCAGGATATACAGGTATCATTCAAGTCAAGTCACCTGTTACTCAGAATGGATGGGGATCTGTTCAAGGTAATTTCATGAGCCCTTCATTACGGGAATATAAATCTAACATTCCTGATTTTTTCAGCCTTAGAAAAAATCAGGAATGTACGAGTAAGACAATTTAACTATAAGAATGCGGTAAACGAGCTTTACAAAATGAGAGAAGAGAGAAGTCCTTATAATCCACCATTGACAACAGAAGATATTAAAACATACTACGGAGCAATTGTAGATGAATGTGATGAAGCGTTTATCGATGAAAGTGGTAAAGGGATTCACTTATACTCATATTCGTCACTTACAATCAAAGCTTTACAGGAAGTTGATGCGACAGTACAAGAGCAGGAGGTAGAAATAGCAAATATAAAATTACAAGTAGCTAGTCAAGAAGATCGGATAGCCCGATTAGAAGAATTATTACTACAACAATTAATAAATAAGAAACCAGAGCAGCCATAAGCTGGTCTTTTTTTATTGCCTAAAAAGGGGTGGTTAAGGTGGAAGGGTTACAAGAGGTGCGAAGTGATGTTCAAGAAATCAAACAAGAAATTAAAGAAATAAGATTAGAAGTTAAAAGCTTAGAAATACGAACAACAGGTAACGAAAAAGACATTATTAATATCAACAAACAGTTAGATAAAATCAGCGCCAATACTACTTGGATTTTACGCCTTATAGTTCGTGGAATTGTTGTCGGTCTTTCACAAATCGTAAAAACAATTGGATTACAAACAAAATACGTTCCATTATTAAATTTAACGCTTGGCATTGTGCTAGGCGTTTTATTTTTGGATGGAGATATCAAAACAAATGTATTTCAAGGAATCATCATTGGTCTATCAGCAAGTGGATTATTTGACCACACAAAAATTATGAAAAAGGATGTTGATTCTAAATGAAAAAGACAATGAAACATATTACCTCGTTTCTTATGATTCTAGTACTTGCTGTTTCGTTTGCTACAAGTGCTTTTGCGGATAGAACCATTATTATTCCTGATTTATCGAAACAACCATACCGTAATGGTGTAGGTGCTTATGAGGGCGTTGTAGCACATTCTACAGCAACACCAGAAGCACCAGCTATTAATATTCAAAAATATGAGTCTCGTACATGGCGTTCGGCATTTGTACATTATGTAGTTGATTGGAATGAAATAATCCAAATTGCTGATACGAAATACATTGCTTATGGTGCAGGACCAGGAGCAAATAAACGATTTGTTCACGTAGAATTATGCGAAACAAAAGATTATGAGAAATTCAAACGCAGCTATGATAAATACGTTAAGTTATTAGCTAAAATTCTTCGTGATCGTGGATTATCAGCAGAAAAAGGATTATGGACTCACTACGATGTAACGAAATATCTTGGTGGTACAGATTATGAAGATTCGCTTGATTATTTACGTAGTCATGGAATTTCAGAAGCGCAATTTAGAGCAGATGTAAAACGAGCATACAATAGTTCTAGTGTTGAGGTCTCTGTGCCTGACAAACCATCTAAACCAGCAGAAGTCCCAACAGCTGTAACAGATGGAATTGCTTTTATTGAAGGTTACAATGTGAATTTACGTAAAGGACCTGGTACAAACTATTCTAAGATTCGTCAGCTAAATAAACCGGAATCTAATGTTGTATGGGCTGAAAAGGATGGTTGGTTAAATCTTGGTGGTGAACAATGGGTTAAGAACGATCCATCTTATGTAAAGTTTAGTAAGAAAAGCACTGTGAATTCATCAATTATAGGTAAGCGTGTTGTTTCTAAAGTTAATAATTTACGATTTTATGATGCTCCATCTTGGCAGAATAAAGATGGAGCTGGATCTGTAGATACAGGATTAGGTTTCACAATCGATGCGAAAGTAAATGTTAACGGTTCACCGCAATATAAAGTACACAATAGCAAAGGAAAAACATACTATATTACGACAAGTGAAGCCTATGTGTATGTAGTAAAGTAATTAAAAAGCTGACTATAATTAGTCAGCTTTTTGTATACTATAATCTAGTATTTATCAATCCAAAAGACATGTTCTTTGCCTTTAAGCTGGCACTGAAAAACTTAACACTGTTTCTTTTTACAATGACAACAAATAAAGAAACATTTACAACGACACTTATTTCGCTTAAACTTCCAATCGTCATCGCAATTGTGCTTATCTTTAGATTTCCACCAATCGTCATCACAATGATGCTTATCTTTAGATTTCCACCAATCATCACAACAATGATTTTTCTTAGAACTCCAGCAATTATTATTCCAGGACATTCTTTTATACCTCCCTTCAATTAGGGTTCATATTATTCTATGTTTTAGTAAAAAAACTGCTTGTTCATTAACCTATTATTATATTTTTATATGATAGAGTGCTTTCTATTAGATATAGAATTCATACAAACTATGCTAATTTTCAAGGGAGAGTGGATGGAACTATTGATTATAATATTGATTAAAACACACTTATCAAAGAAAACAGTCTAATTTAAAATAATTTCTTATTTGGGAGTATATTGTCTTGAATATATATCAAAATTGAATAGGTAAAAGATTTTATGTAACAACAAATAAAACTTCAGTATATGTAAAGCGATTTTTTACGAATATATAGCTTGATAAAAAATAAAAATCTTCATTTGGTAACCATATTCATATCGTGATATCCAAAATTTAATTCAAGATAACTCATTTAATAAAGACTTCTTAATTTTACCGAATCTGCGAGATACGTTGAAAACAGATTTTGTATCTCTCTAAAATGTTAATTTTCTGAATTTTCAATAAAAATGATTAGATTATACTAACTTAATGATAATGATTAAAAAGGCTACTATAGAACCCAAACATTAATAGAAGAAAGACATATACAAGTATTATGAGTTTGAAAATTGCATAAACTCTAAAATCTTATAAAAAGAGGAGCATGAAACATGAGCGAACAATGTCCAATTAATGTACCATGTCAGGTAGAAGGACAAACCCAAACACCATTAAGTGATGAGACTGCAACACCAATTCTTACTCCAGGAGCACCCATTGTAAAGATTCCAGTTGTATTAGCTGAAAGAACGCTTCAAATTGTTGTAGAGTCCGATATTTCATTAGATCCTCCAGCAGTCGAAATTAAACGCATCTTAAAAAACGTATTTTTAACACAATGTAAGTTAGTGCCTGTAGCATTCGTACCAGTACCAGGTACACCTTACCGACGAGTTACAAGAGCAAAATTATTTGTACAAGGCTATATTCGTAAAAATATTGAATATGCAAATGACGAGTGTAATGGAGTTCTATATGATCGTATTGCAAATGTTCCATTTTCTGGTTTTGCAGATCTGACAGAAGGTGATTTTCTATCATTAGCTTTAGTAGCTTCTTCTTCGGACACTACTTCTCATTTTATAAATCCTAAAAACGGTGATTTACCACGTCAAGACAAATATTTCTTTGAAAATTCAGTTTTTTATAACGAACAACCATATTGTGAATTAGTAAGCGCTCAATTTTTTGAATTAGACTTTTCACCTTGTCCTACAGACTTAAACGAACCATTTGGTACGCTTCGTGAAAAAATTGTACTAGATCTTACTTTAAAAGTTTTACAAGTACAACAAGTACAAGTAGCACTATAAAAATAAAAAAGAAATTGTCTTTGTTAAAAAGACAATTTCTTTTTTATTTTTATACAACATATATAATGATGAAATGGTCACATACAAAAAACAAATTTTTTGAATTTCATCAGACGGGGGGATGGTGATGAAAAATCCATGGAATGGTAAGGGAATATGGGATGAAATTTACAAGTATAAAAACCTGAATATACAAGATAATTTACACGAAAAAAGAGGGGGGAAAGAAGAAGTACCACCTGAATTAAAGGGAGAAGATGTAGCATCAAAATTAGAGAAAGAAGGTAAAGCGTCTGAATCACAAATTGGGCCTTTAATACGCTCACTGGTGGTCAAAACTCCATTTTCTATTTTTTCAGAAGTAACTAGTTTTAAAATATTTCCAAAAATAAATGTAAAAAATCAAGAAGCATTTGTATTTAGGAATGAAAAAGGTGTAGAAGGGCGTGAATTAGATTGTAAGTTATTAACTACAGTGCAACAATATCATTCGGATATTTATTGTAAATTAGTTTCTTTAAATCTTCATGAGAAGAGAGTTCATTTTGAATTATATAACCAAAAAAATAAAGGGAATAAAGAAGAGAATAAGGTAGAGGCATCTTCATGGATTCCTATTCACAGTATAATATTAGAGAGTGAAAATGGGGAAGACGTAAATAATTTTATTACAGCGAAACTACCAATAGAAATAGGAAGATATAAAGGTGAAATTAGTTTACGAGAAAAGGTTGTATTTAAAGAAAAAGTCATAGGAATAAAAGAGGTTGAACAGGAGATTATTTTGACAAAAACCGAATTTTTTATACCAAAAGTAAAAAAGAATGGGCAAAATGCACTTACAGTTGAAAAAGGAAGCTTATTGGTAGAAGGGTATATATATCAATGTATTGAATACATATCAGAACAAAGTACACTTCATGATAATGAGCATCAGTTAATACAAAATATTGTATTGGAGTTAATCATTCAAGTAATACAAGAGCAAGAAGTACAAGTGCGAATTAAATAAAAATAATTATATTCCCTCGATTAGCTGATTATTTTTATTCGTAGTGTATCGATGGGTATTCTTTTGTAAATCATTCAGTGCTGCAAACTATTTGTTAAATGGTTTATCCTTGATAAATTCAATTTTACATTGTTACTAAATTGTATGAACCTTCTCTGGTTTATGTTTTAAAAAAGTGCTAACAAGTTTGCAAAAAATCTTGCTAACACTTATACAGATTAGACATAAATTATCGCTGATATGTCGTTTTTAAAAATAGTCTTAATCAGTTAAATCACACTTATACGAAATGCTCATAAAAACCGTCTTAATATCACCAGTATAAATCCCTATAAATTGAGGGTGTTTTTCTGAAAATATTCCTTTTCCCATACTTAACGTTGCAATAGGAAACCCCGTTTTTTCTACAAATTGATATAAATATTCTTTTGCATGAAAACGATCTACTTCAAAATCAGCTAAAATAATAGGTTTCTTTGCGCTATTTATTTTTGAAATGGCATGTAGAAGCATTTTATCCAGTGTTTCTTTATTACTTAAAATCGGTTTATGTAAAATTGGTTCTGCAGGTTTATTAATTGGTTTATTATATACATCAATCGGTAAATTAATATGAACAGGACGTTTTTCATTCCAACATGCACGTAACACACGGTCAATTTCCTCGACTGCATGCTCTGGGGTTAAATTAGTTTGTGCAACAATAATTTCTCGATACATATTGGAAAAGTGATTAAACTTTCCGTCGCCTAACGTATGATGAATGAGCTCCCCATTTTCCATTACAGTTGTTGTTGGCGTACCAGTTATTTTTATAACGGGTACATTTTCAGCATATGAACCAGCAATTCCGTTAATGGCACTTAATTCTCCAACGCCAAAGGTGGTAATAAGAGCACCGATTCCTTTTATACGAGCATATCCATATGCCGCATATGCCGCATTTAATTCATTACAATTGCCAATCCACTCTAACTTTTCATGTGCTATCACATCATCTAAAAAGGCAAGATTATAATCACCAGGGACACCAAAAATATGTTCAATTCCTAATTCGCTTAATCGATCTAATAAATATGTACTTACAGTATAGTGCGTTTTCAAATGAATCATCTCCTAATTGTTTTGCTTTCTTGTAATAAATGAAAGCAGCTCTAGAGTATTGAGTAAAATATTCATTACTAGAATGTGGTATAATTTACATACAGGGGGAAAGTAGATGACACAGCATAAAGAAGAACAGATGAATGAAGCATTAGCATTATTTTACTTTGCATATAAAACATTTACTGAAAAGCCAGATGAAATTATAAAAGAGTACGGTATTCAAAGAGTACATCACCGAATTTTATTTTTTATCGCACGCTTTCCGGGGGTAAGTGTAAATGAGTTATTATCACTACTAGAAATAAGTAAACAAGCTCTTCACGGACCATTACGACAACTTGTGGAAAAGGGCTTAATTGAGAGTAATGAAGCTACACATGATCGCCGTGTGAAACAGTTGTCTTTAACAGAACAAGGTGCCGATTTAGAGAAAAAACTGAGCGATGTACAAAGACAACAAATGGGTGCTATTTTTTCAAAATTTGGTGAATCGTGTGAAGAAAATTGGCATCAAGTTATGAATGAAATGGCACATAGCCGATCAGGTTTTGACGCTTGGCTATCGAAACGGGAAGTTGCAATCGATCAAAAATAATGAGAAATATATCTGTTTTTATAGTTTGAAAAAGAACAAAATTTATCCATACATTTGGCAACTATGGAGCTATCATAGAGTGAATGGATAAAAAGATACATTACTAGATACTTTATACGTGTACGCAATGGAACAATAAAATTCACATTTCCGAGAGGGGAATTATTATGATAAAACTTGTACTTATTCGTCACGGACAGAGTTTATGGAATCTTGAAAATCGCTTTACTGGATGGACAGATGTCGATTTATCAGAGAATGGATTAAATGAAGCGAGAGAAGCAGGAGCGATATTAAAGAAAAATGAATATACTTTTGATGTAGCTTATACATCTGTATTAAAACGAGCAATTCGGACGTTATGGATTGTACTTCATGAAATGGATCTTGCCTGGGTGCCAGTACATAAATCTTGGAAGCTAAATGAAAGACATTATGGTGCATTGCAAGGGTTGAATAAAGATGAAACCGCGCAAAAATATGGTGAGGAGCAAGTTCATATTTGGAGAAGAAGTATTGATGTAAGACCACCTGCTCTTACTGAAGATGATCCTAGGTATGAAATGAATGATCCAAGATATAAAGAACTGAAAAAAGGTGAGTTTCCATTGACAGAATGTTTAGTGGATACGGAGAAAAGAGTACTTGCTTATTGGCATTCAGAAATTGCGCCGAAATTAAAGAATGGTAACAAAGTAATTATTTCGTCACATGGTAACACAATTCGCTCGCTAGTAAAATATTTAGACAATCTTTCAAGCGATGGTGTTGTTTCATTAAATATTCCAACGAGTATACCACTCGTGTATGAATTAGACGATGATTTACGTCCAATTCGTCATTATTACTTAAGTATGGATAGAGAAGTACCTGAAGGGGAAATTCCGAAACATATTTCTTTTTAACATGAAAATTTGAAACACATGCTTGTCTACATATACAATGTAGATTCAAGGTAAAAGACGTGGTACCTTCTAATGTATATGCGATGTAGCTAAATTTAGAAGCTTGTCCACGTCTTTTGTCATAAAGAGAGTTGCTTGTGCATGTAATGATATCGTGAGTAGTTTTTGAATGGAGGGTGATGTCATTGGTGATCTCTAACATTCGAATCGGCTTATTTATTTTAGCAATCGTTTTTCTAGTACTTGTTTTCTTTTATTGGAAAAACGAAGAGTTGTACGAGGAGAAGAAGCAACGTATTAGAAAGACTTGGTATGGGTTGTTTATAATATCAGTCACCGTGTATTTCATGATAAAAGGAATTGATTTAACCCTCTGGAAAAATCTTTTAATGTTCACTGCAATGGTTATTTTCGTTGATATTGCATTTATTTTAACACCGAATATTTCAGAAATATGGGGAGCGAAATTTAGCGATATCGGCAAGACAGTTCAATCGATAAAACGGTCATTAATTGCTTCTAAAGCAAGAGGAGAAATATACACAACAATCATTCAAAATGTCAATCCAGCATTGTTCGGTACGATGGAATGGCATACGGAGGAAGAATATACAAAAAGCTTAAACGCATTTTTAGATTCGTATGGGGAAAAGATTGGAGCAAAAATTGTTGTACTTGAAGCAGCAAAGGAATTAAATACAAACTTTCGTGGTATCCGTTCTCAATTTAGTACTATCATTCCGTTAGAGTACATTGAGCAATTGAATGAGCAGAGAGCAGTACAAGTAGAAAATGTTGGAATTATACCAGCAAAAATAGTGAGTGATATTTTCATTGTTATTGATGGGAAGAAAAATAACCTGCAAGATCGAGATTTTGAAAATGTATATAATTTAACAATACATCATAGTTATTTTAGTAAATAAGGACAGAAATTTTTTCTGTCCTTTTCACTTATACATAAAGGTAAAGCGAATTTAGACAAACTTGTATAAAATCGGACAATCATTCCTACACTAGCACGTAGAGGTGATTGTAGTGATGAAAAATAATGACAATGATTTTTTTAAAGAAGATAATGAAGATACAACGGATTTCTCGTTAATTAAAGGGGATACATTACAGCAAGTAGAAGATTTAGAAGATGAATTAAAAAGAAAATGATACTTGTACATGCTATTTACATTTACGATATAATATAAATAGAAGATTGTATCTTTTTGAAAAGGGGGAGAAGAGATGGCTGAAGTAAATGTACAAAAGTCTTCGTTTTTTAAAGAAAAAAAAGAAGAATCAAATACAGATTTCTCTCTTGTGAAAGGTGCATTGACTCAAAATGTGGATCGATTAGAAAAATTTGTAGAGGCAATTCCATATAAGTATATAAAAGAGGGTAATGTAAAAGAGAATGCGTAAAAACATTCTCTTTTACATTACCTCTTTATGATTTGTTTATGCGTTATTTCTTTTTTTGTTTAAAAATGATTTTATACATATAATACCCAAGGGTTGCAAAAATGAATCCAATAGCAGCACCAACTATTTCTTTCATAAACAATAAGTATAACGAAGCAATAATTAGGGTAAATAAGATTAAAATTAATACATACTTTGAAATAAATTCTAACCCTTTGTACACTAGTAGAATGACACCTGAAAGAACAGTGATGATAGGTAATATCCTATTTTCGAAAAAGCCTTCCTTTTTTTTGCTAGAATGCTGTTGTTTATTCAATATAAATATACTCCCATCTTAAAGGATTAACGTTTTATTAGTTTTGCTATTTCATTTTCGAAAAGATTTTTGGTTAAATAGGTTATATCAAAGGAATCATTTATTATATTTCGAGTTAGTAGCCATTGGATGTTTGGTGATTCAATAACAAAGAATCCATTGTCAGAAATAACCTCATTCTTTTCTGTTATATCCAGACGCATAATAGTGTAAATAGACTGTGTTGTTTTTAAATCCTTTATAAAATTTTCAGCATATAAGGAATTAAATCCATTCTCTATTAATATTGTTTTCCCTTCTTGAATAGACAGAGGGAATAACTTTTCGATATTTTGTACGATATGATTTGGAAGAGTCCCTACAATGTTACTTCCTTTTTCCTCTTGCTGAAATACTAGCTGTAATTGATTCAAGATATGAGATATCTTGTCGAAGGTTAGTAAATTGTTCTTGCTCTTGAGTACTTTTAAACTTGTTAGTAGAAGCTTCTAATAATTCTGGAGTCACGATAATATTCAATATGGTTAACCTCCTTGTGTGAAAAATTATTTTAACCAAAAATATAGTAGATTATAATCCCATTAAAATCTACTTTTTATAATATCAAATATTATTATTAAATAGTAGGTTAATATTTTTAATTTTATGATAATTAATGAAAATAAAAAAGAGAGAATTCCAGGTAGGAGTTAAAGGTAAAGGTACATCAGATTTCTCGTTAATAAAAGGGGATACGATGCAGAAAGTAGAAGAGTTAGAAGAAGAATTAAAAAGAAAATGATACGTGTACACGCTGTCTGCATTTGCTATATAATATAAATAAAAGGTTGTATCTTTTTTGAAAAGGGGGAGAAGAGATGGCTGAAATTAGTGTAAAAAAGTCTTCATTTTTTAAAGAAAAAAAAGAAGAACCAAATACAGATTTCTCTCTTGTGAAAGGTGCATTAACGGAAAATATAAATCGGTTAGAGAAATTAATGAATAATGGTACTTCAAAATATATGAGAGCAAAAAAAGAGAAAGAAAATGCATAGTGCGTTTTCTTTCTCTTTTTATATGCAATTTAAATGTTTAACGAGCGGATATTAAAGTATGAAATAGAAAGTGAAAATAATGAATCATGGTATAATGATAAAAGACTTACATATTATTTTGTTATTTTGAGAGGAGCTTAAAAATGTATTCTACTTTAGAACAATTAACAAAGCACCCTGTATTTTATCATTTTGCAGAAATTTCAAAGATTCCTAGAGGATCAGGTAATGAAAAAGAAATTAGTGATTTTTTGGTTGGCTTTGCGAAAGAACGTAATTTAGAAGTGATTCAAGATGAAGCATTAAATGTCATTATTAAAAAAGAAGCAACTGCTGGTTATGAAAATGTACCAGCTATTATCATTCAAGGTCATATGGATATGGTTTGCGAAAAAAATCAAGCAACCGTACATGATTTTGATAAAGATCCAATTGAATTACGAATTATTGGGGACATGTTATATGCAAATCAAACGACTTTAGGAGCTGATAATGGTATTGCAGTTGCATATGCATTAGCTTTATTAGATTCAAAAGACATTCCGCATCCAGCACTAGAAGTAGTTATTACTACTGAAGAAGAAACGACAATGGGTGGAGCTTTCGCTGTTGATTCAAATCATTTTGAAGGAAAGATTTTTATTAATATTGATTCTGAAGAAGATCATAAATTACTTGTAAGTAGCGCAGGTGGTGCAAAAGCTGTTGAAGCGATTCCAGTAATTTGGGATGAAGCACCAGCGAATATGGATGCATACCGTTTATATGTTGGCGGTCTAAAAGGCGGACATTCTGGTATGGAAATTGATAAACAACGTGGTAATGCGAACAAAGTATTAGGACGAGTATTACATGATTTATCAGTAAATATTCAATTTGATATAAGTGAAGTTCACGGTGGATTAAAAACGAATGCAATTCCGCGTGAAAGTGTAGCTACAATTTTATTACGTCAAGAAGATGTAGAGAAGGTAGAAGAAAAGTTAGAATCATGGACACGAGTATTACAAGAAGAAATGCGTGCTGTTGATCCAGATGTTCATGTTACACTTACAAAATTAGATGAGAAAGTAGAAAAAGTATTTGCTAAAGAAACACAAAAGCAACTTATTTCATCATTATTCTTAATTCCGAACGGCATTCAAAGTATGAGCATGGATATTAAAGGTCTAGTAGAAAGCTCAACAAATTTAGGTGTTATTGAAACGTTGCAAGATGAAATTAAATTACGTAACGAAGTGAGAAGCTCTGTAAGTAGTTTAAAACAACATATTGCAGATGAGATTAAATGTATTGCCGAATTATTTGGTGCAACATTTGAAATCGAGTCAGAGTATCCAGAATGGCCATACAACCCGAATTCACAAATTCGTAATTTATTTGAAAAAGTGCATCAAGAAAAATACAATAAAGATGTTGAAATCTTCGCTGTACACGCTGGGATTGAATGCAGTGTATTCGTTCAAAAGATGCCTGAATTAGATGCGATTTCATTCGGTCCAGATATATTCAATGTCCATACTCCAGATGAACATATTAGTATTTCTTCTGTTGTGAATAACTGGGGATTCTTCGTTGATGTAATGAAGGGTACGAAAGAATTAGCTAAGTAATAATGATGAAATGAAAAATAGCCTATAAAACTTTATAGGCTATTTTTTTGTATAGAGTTTCATTAGAAATTCGTTTTTATGTAAGTATTTAATTTTTGCTTTTATTTCTAAAAGAGATTGTACCAAAGATTGCTCCGGATATCGCTCCGATTAAAGTCGTAAAAATTGCACTCCATGCTGCAAATGACATTATTACACCTCCAAATAATAAATTATTGTTTCTTATTCCTTTTAATAGAAATGATAATTGCAACAACTGCTAAGAAAATAAGAGGAGACCAAGAAAAGAAAGACATGAAAAATTCTTCCTTCAATATTTATATAAAATAATTATCACATATTCATAAATCGAACATGTGGAATATGTAATATTGCATATCGAATTGTAGGACATAACGAAGTGAAAACGGTTCGTGAATAAAAATGATAATTTATAAAGAAAGTAAGGATTTTTTCTAACCTTAAAAAGGGCAAACAATCAAAAACCTCCACTATCTTATATAAGGTAGTGGAGGTTTTAAAATGGTTTTTGTTTAAGAAAAATAGTATCAAATATTTATTTACTGGTGAGATAAACGTAAATTATTTTGAGATTTTAAAGCTGCCCCCATAATAATAATTTTCTCCAAGTTTCATAACAGCTACATATGTTCCCGGATTATAAGCCTTAGTAATAGGCGTTACAAATCTACCATAATTATGTTTTAAACCAGAGTCATAAATGGTTTTATATCTATGCAAGTTTATTTCATCATTTTCATTTCCACTCAACTGATATATTTTTACAATACCAGTATCCTTACCACCAGTATATATAGTAACATCGAATGTATCTCCATGCTTTAAGTCACCAACTGCTAACTCTTCTATAAAATCTGCATTATGATGTAATAAAAAATAGCTTTGCCACTGCCAATTATCTAAAAATCGTGATTCTTTTTGTGTAAGTTGCGATTCAGCAGACACAGGTGGGAGTGTACCAATTGTATTCGAAAATAAAAATCCTCCAACAGTCAATGCACCAATAATTGTTGATTGCCTTAAAAATTTCATCTTTTAGACCTCCTAATTAATAAAGAATTTAGAAATCGTTTTTGTGAAAAACTAGCTGTGAAATCTAAAGGATGATAATATCTTCTATAACCATATTAACATTTATTGATTTATCAGACAAATCGAAAACCATTTAGAAATAACAATTACGTTGCGAGCTATTGTATAGTAGAGATATGGTTCATAATAAAGGGGGAATACATATGTGGAAGCGATTTGTAGCGATTGGTGATAGTTTTACAGAGGGGATAGGGGATGAAGTTGAGGGTATAGTATTAAAAAGCTGGGTAGATCATTTTGTTCAACTGTGTGTAAACGATATAGAATATGCCAATTTTGCCAAGCGTGGGTTAGTAACGAAAGAAATTCGCTCACAGCAATTGGAAAAAGCATTAACTTTTAAACCAGATTTGGTTAGTCTAATTGCGGGTGCAAACGATGTATTAAAAGGACGTTGGAATCTTCAAACATATAAGAACGATATGGAATTTATGATAGATAAATTAAGTAAAACAGGTGCTGATATTATGATAGCAAATCTTCCGGATTTTACAGTAAGGCTTCCTCTTGCTTCTGAAAAAAAACAAGTAATAAAAGAACAATTATTAGAGGCAAATGAAGTTATCCTTTCATTGAGCAGAGAGTATAAGCTTCATCATGTTGATTTTTGGAATCATCATGTAGTTAATGAAAATACGCTTTGGTCTAAGGATTTCATTCATCCAAACTCAAAAGGATATGTAAAAGTTGCTGAATTGATTTTTAATAGTTTGCCTGTACATGACTCTTCTGAATAAGCTGTAGAATGACCAAAACTCCTGTCGCACATGCTGGACAGGGGTTTTTAATATAAAAAGAAGGATATAGGGTGCCTATAAATCATAGTTTAAGTAATGTTTTTATTTTTGATATTTTCTGTTGCAGAACCCTTTGTATAAGGGTTCTTTTTTGTATCAAATATATACAAAAAAGATAGAATTGGAGAACCCAAACTAAGAGACATTTTAAATAAAATTGTTAAAACAATACTAATAATAAAGTTCATTAATTATATCCGCTTCTTCTATTTGTGTGAGCTTTAAAACTTTTCTCTTCTAATTCAGCTTAACCATAAATTAAATTTTTATTGTAAATGTGGAACAAATTCATTACTTACATTGTCAATTAAGCGTTACGACATTTTTTATTTAAAATATCAGGAAAGGAAAAAACATTTTTAACTAAGGGAGAAGATTGAATTGAAAAAATTATGGATGCTGCTTTTCTTTTGTTTTGCAGTTATGTTGGTAGGATGTAATAAAAGCGAACCACCAAAACAAGCATTTGAAGAATATATAAATTTATGGAATGATAAAAAGTTTGCAAATATATATGACCATTTATCAGAACATGCCCAAAAAACGATTTCTAAAAAGGAATTCACAGAGAAATATCAAAAAATTTATGAAGGTATTGGAGTTAAGAATTTAAAAGTTAAAATGAAAGGAGAGAATACGAAAGATAAGGAGCTTTTTCTTTTGGAAGTTAAGATGGATACAGATGGAGGGCCAGTCTCATTCATCCATGAAGCAAAACTTGTAAAAGAAAAAGAATCTTGGAAAATAGATTGGACACCAGATTTCATTTTTCCAGGTATGAAAAAAGATTACAAAGTACGTATGCAATTAGAAAAAGGAAAACGCGGAGAAATATATGATCGAAATGGGAAAGCTCTTGCAACGAATGGAAAAGCGACTGAGGTTGGAATTATTCCAGAGAAGCTAGGCGAAACGGCGGCGCAAACAAAAGAAATAGTAGCACAATTACTTGATATGTCTACAGAAGAGATCGAACAGAAACTCACAGCGAAATGGATAAAACCAAACTCCTTTGTACCAATTGGTATTTTAAAAGAGGGAGCCAGACAGAATGATTATATTGAATTAGAAGGAGTTTCATCTCGCCCAGTAAATATTCGGACGTATCCATTAGGAGAAGCAGCCGCACACTTAACGGGATATATAGGAAAGGTGAATGCAGAGGAGTTAAAATCGCTTCAAAAAAAAGGATATCAAGCAGATGATTTAATAGGTAAGACAGGTTTAGAGAAAGTATTAGAGAATAAATTGCGTGGTGAAAAGGGCGGACGCGTATTTATAGAAGATGAGAGTGGGAAAGAAATTAAAAACGTAGCAAAAAAAGAAGCAAAAGAAGGGGAAAATGTTACGTTAACAATTGATGCTGCAATGCAAGAAAAAATCTTTAATGAGATGAAAAATGAAGCAGGATCTAGTGCAGCGGTTAATCCTAAAACGGGTAAAACAATTGCACTTGTAAGTAGCCCTGCTTATAATCCGAATACAATAGTGCGAGGTGCATCAAAAGCACAAAGAGAAGCGTGGACTAACGACGCGAAACTACCAATGATGAATCGCTTCACACAAGCATTTGTACCAGGTTCCGTATTTAAAACGATTACAGGTGCAATTGGCTTGGAAACAAACGTAATAAATCCTAAGGAAGAATTTAATATTCAAGGATTGAAGTGGACAAGGGACTTCTCTTGGGGAAATTATTATGTAACACGTGTGAAGGATGCAAGTCCAATTAATTTTAATAAGGCGATGAAGTACTCTGATAATATTTATTTTGCTCAACAAGCTTTGAAAATAGGAAAAGATCAGTATATAAATGAACTGAAGAAATACGGTTTTCATGAAAAATTACCAATCGAATACGAATTTCCTATGTCAATTATTGCGAGAGATGGGATAAAAAATGATATTCAACTAGCAGACACGGGATACGGACAAGGGCAAGTATTAATGACCCCACTTCATTTAGCATTAACATATGCACCGATTGTGAATGAAGGGAATATTCCGTCGCCCCATCTTTTAAAAGAAGCAAGAGTAACGGGAAATTGGAAAGAAAATGTGGTTTCTAAAAAGAATCAAGACATATTAAAGAATGCATTAATAAAAGTCATTAATGACCCTGATGGAGCGGGGAGAATTGCTAAGGTTGATGGTGTAACGCTTGCGGGTAAAACTGGTACAGCAGAGCTGAAAGAGTCGAAAGAAGCAGATGGAAAAGAACTTGGATGGTTTGCAGCTTTTGATGCAAATGAGCCAGATATGATTGTTACAATGATGATTGAAGATGTAAAAGGAAGAGGAGGGAGCAATGTTCCAGGTGAAAAAGTAAAACATGTTTTTCAGAAATAATACCTTAGTATAAGGGGAAATCTTTTAGTAAATTCACTATACTTTTGCTTAACTTAAAGAACAATTAAGTATCACAAAAGCATTCTTCTTAATCGAGAATGCTTTTTCTATTTTATTATGGCTCGAGGAAGTTGATACTTCATCATATACATTGTTTAAATCAAATTCTATGGTTTTAAATGTGATATTATGGAACCTGTCATTTAAGAGAATATATAGGTGATTATTTAAAGCTTCTTCTATTGAAAAAAGATAATAAATGGAACAAATGAAACTTGTATCTTGTCTATATATTGAAACCATAATAAAAGTGAGGGTAGTTTTATGTTTATTCAAATAAGTTTGAGGTGTGGAAATGGAACAGACGTTTATTGAAAAGTGTAATCATGATGAGCTGGACTATGTTATAAAAGACTATTGGCAAGATGTATGGAATTATTCATTTATTATTACGAAAGATCCACACTTATCAGATGATATTACGCAAGATGTATTTATAAAGGTATTTAAAAATTGGAATTCATTTCGAAAGGAGTCATCTATTAAAACGTGGATATTAAAAATCACAAGAAATACGGCAATAAACTATTTGAAATCATCTTATTTTAAAAGAATATCTTTAGTAGGATTTTTTAGTGACGACAAGCAAACTGTGTCGGCAGAACAAGAATTTTTTAAGCAAGAAGAAATGAATGATGTTTGGAAAGTTGTATTAAAACTACCTAAAAAGCACCGCGAAATAATAATATTGGACGCAAAATATGAATTATCTTATGAAGAAATGGCTGAAACACTAGGAGTATCCATTGGAACTGTAAAATCTAGATTAAGTAGAGCAAGAAGTAAGGTTTCAAAATTAATAGGGGAGGGTAGTAGTGATGAACAATAAACAAAATCCTGACTGGTATAGAAAATTAAAAAAAGGCCCAATGGAACACCGTAAAAACGAAGAAGAATATATTTATAAAATAAAGCAATCTATATATGAAAGTAATGAGGGAGGCTCTCTAAAACAAACAAGAAGATTTCGTAAAAAAGCATTGCCAATTGTTGTGGTTTTAGCTTGTACATTTTTATTTTTTATTGTTCAACAACCTTGGCTTGATGATAATAAATCACCGGTACAAAGTAGTACACAAATTAAGCCTAAAACAAAAGATGAGTCTGCTCAAGATCCAACATTAAAACAATTTATGAATGATTTATATCAAAGTACAAATGCAAAAAATGAAACTGACTTGTATAAAGCGTTAAACGATGAAGTTCAATTTAAAGGGAAGAGCTATATGAAGGATGAATTGAAGTTTGATGAAGATATTTTTCATGAGTTGCAAGTCGCTCTTACAATGGGCGGAGAATTCGCAAATGATACAAAACAAGTATACAAAGTACCAAGTGGATTGACAGAAAGTAACCAACAAAAGCAAGCACACTTTATATATGCAACTGTTACTGGAAATAAAACGAAAATTTTAGCTGAACCAAAGCGAGAATCAAAAGTTTTATATGAAGTATCTAATGAAATGGTAAAAGCTTGGATTCCAGAAAAAGTGCAGAAGAATGAATATATAAAAGTATCTACAATTAATGGTAATACTGGATATGTACAAAAAGAGTATATTTTAACTGACATTAAATACTCATTTATGTTTGAAAAGAATAATGAAGGTATATGGAAAATAATAAATATAGATTCTATTTGGTAAAAAAGGAAGGTTCACTTTAATGAACCTTCCTTTTTGTTTTTATTCTCTTTTTGAAGAGTATTCCAGGACTCTAAAATTTCTGATGTAACGAGAGCAGCAATGTTTTTTTCTGAATTACTTCCAGGAATAACGACAGAAATGGCAATCTGTGGATCTTCGGTAGGAGCATATGCAATGAATAGAGAATGATTTATCATTCTTGCTTGCTCATCCGGAAAACCCGTAATACCTGTTTTACCAGCGACGTCAAAGGGCAACTTTTTAATCTCCTCTATATTTTGACTCATTCCACCTTGCACGACACTCCAAAAGTTCTTCGGGTAACGATTTGAACTTTCTAAAATTGGTTTAAACTTTTTTGTTTCCTTACCATTTTGACCAATAATAGCACTTGCCATTTGAGGTTTATATTTATCACCTTTACTTGCCAAAGTTGCTGCATATTGAGCGAGTTGAAGAGGAGTATGCACTTCGTTTCCGCCCCACGAAGCATTTAATAAAGCGGAAATTCCATTTTCAAACTTATTGGAAGGATGGAATTCATATTGTCCGTCTTCTTCAAAGGGTAAATCAATCCCGGTTTTAGAACGTAGGCCGAATTGCATTAAATAATCTGTCCATATATGTGCTACTTTTTCTACATTGCCATTATGTTGGTTAAATAATGGGAGAGCTACTTTTGCTGTCATAAATGTGTTAGATGAATTAATGATAGCTTGCCTCGGTGTAATCTCACCTGTGGGCGTTCCAGGTGCATTTGTAATGTTATTTTGATTATCATACTCAAAAGTACCTTTATCTAAATAAGTATCTTCAGGTTGAAAAAGTTTTTCGTTTAATCCAATTAAAATAGTAAGTGGCTTTATAGTAGAAGCCATATTTACATAAGATTCACCATACTTTAATTTTTGAATTGCTTTATTTTGCGAAAGTGATTTTAAGTTATCTATTTTAGTTGATACATGAGTATGTAATATATTTGGATCAAAAACTGCTGAGTTGGCCATAGTTAAAATTGCGCCAGTTTTTGCATCACTCACTACAGCATAACCACCTTTAGCATCAGGTGTTTTCTTAATTTGAGATTTTAATGCCTCTTCAGTTTTTTGTTGCAGCTTAAAATCTAAAGTTAGCTGGACATCTTTTCCATTTTGTGCTTTTCGAATGTTCCAAAAGAACTTTTTATTATTCATTTTAAAAATGAGAGTTTTACCCGGTATTCCTTTTAAATCATTTTCATATTGCAGCTCAATCCCACTTTTTCCAATCGGCATATGCTTTGAATTAAGATTATTTTCTACATACCCAATTACCTGTGAACCAATTTCATGTTTAGGATAATATCGAATCCATTCATCTTTAATTATTACATTATTCGGTTTGTTTTTGTTTATGAATGCAAGTTCATTCTCAGCTATATCAGAGTATAACGGTATATCATTCATAGTCTGTTTTTTACAAAATTGTTGTAATTGAGATTTTATGTTCTCTGTAGAAATATTTTGTTGAAACTCGCTTGAAAATTGATCAAAAAAAGCTAATGTGTTTGATGTATCTTGTTTCGATAGCTTTTCATCATTAGAAGTACAATATAGAGACTTAACTTTCTTATTTGTAGCTAGTATTACACCATTTTGATCAAAGATTTTTCCTCTTTCGGCTGAAGAAGTTGCGATAGTAATTGAAATGAAGTTGATTTTAAATAAAATTAGTAAAATCAAACCTACAATAGAAAGAACCGCAAAAAATCTCCATTTTTTTATTTTTGTATGTAACATAAAATCCTCCCTTTTGTAGCCTATTTCATCTTATAGTTAATTATTTTTTTTGTAAATGTGGAACAACTTTATTATTTAGATTGTCTATTAAGTATTACAGCAGGAAGAAAGGAATAATCAGTATGAAAAGTTACTAGCCAGCTTATGTGTAAATATATTATGAGTCACATTGCAAGCGACAAAAAACTAGAGAAAAAAAGGAAAGGAGATTTATCAATTACGCGGCTATACCAAAAGGAATTGATACTTACAAGGATTTAGAAAAAAAGATAAGACATTATTTATAACCGAATAATGGTTTGTAATATATAGGGAACGTTTAAGTATTAGTGAGAAGTTCCAGAAGAATTATATGGAGGATTTATGAAAGAACAAAAAGGAAAGAAGCAGAAGAAATATATATCTATTCGATTAAATATAATGTTCCTTTGCATATTTTTACTATTCTCAGCTATTATTATGCAGCTAGGAAAAGTACAAATCGTTGAGGGAGAGGCTTATAAGAATCAAGTGGAAAACAGTCAAAATGCAACAACTAGCATTCCAGTTCCGCGTGGACAGATTTTAGATCGAGAAGGGAAAACGGTCGTTAATAATAAGTCTCTTCGTACAATTACGTATACAAGGGTGAAGAGGATTACGAGTGACGATATTTTAAAAACAGCAAAAGACTTGGCGAAAGTACTTGAAATGTCTGAACAAGATACTAATAAATTAACTGATATCGATAAAAAAGATTTTTGGATGCAGTTGAATACGAAACGTGCGGATACAAAGATTACTAAAAAAGATATAGAAACGTTTAAAGAAAAGGGAATAGAGGGAAAAGAGTTAGATAAAAAAATAGAAGATTTAAGACGAAGTCGCGTTACAGAAGTAGAATTGGGTGAGTTAACAGAACAAGATTTAAAGGTGTTAGCTATTAAAAGTAAAATGAGTTCAGGTTATCAACTAACACCACAAATTATTAAAAAAGATGTAACAGATG
This sequence comes from Bacillus sp. TE9106W, assembly GCF_054062215.1. Taxonomy (NCBI): domain Bacteria; kingdom Bacillati; phylum Bacillota; class Bacilli; order Caryophanales; family Bacillaceae; genus Bacillus; species Bacillus sp. TE9106W. The sequence continues at coordinate 291,383 of NZ_JBSSFA010000005.1, read as the reverse complement.
AGGAGTATGCGCGGATAAGTGAAAATCTTGCGGAGTATCCTGGAGTAGATGCAACGGTTGATTGGGAACGTAATTATGTAAATGGTAATTTGTTTCGTTCCGTATTAGGTAATATTACGAGTAGTGAAGAAGGTCTGCCGAAAGAAAACTTAGATTCTTATTTGGTACGTGGATATAACCGTAATGATCGTGTCGGAAAAAGTTATATTGAACAACGATATGAAGATGTATTACATGGTACAAAAGAAGAAGTGAAAAACATAACTGATAAATCAGGAAACATTATAAATACAGAAGTAATCGCTAAAGGAAAAAGTGGTAAAAGTTTAACATTAACGATTGATATGGAATTACAAAAGAAAGTGGAAGAAAGTATAGAGAAAAACTTGAGAGCTTTTAAGAGTTCTGAGCCGCTACTCGATCGAGCTTTTGTCGTCATGACGAATCCAAATAACGGACAGATTTTATCTATGGCAGGCAAAAAGATTGTAGAAAAAGAAGGGAAAACAGAGATTGAGGATTTGGCATTAGGTAATATGACAACTTCGTATGAGCTAGGTTCTGCTGTAAAAGGTGCTACTTTATTAACTGGATATGAGACAGGAGCAATACACCCAGGAGAGCAATTTTATGACGCACCGATGAAATTTAAAGGTACACAAGCTAAGAAATCGTGGAATGTATCTGGGTTTGGTAATATTAATGATTTACGAGCTTTACAAGTATCTTCGAATGTATACATGTTCCAGACAGCTTTAAAAATTGCGGGAGTTAATTACGTACCAAATGGCTCATTGGATATTAAACAAGGAGCATTTGATACGATGCGCTATTATTTCAAGCAATTTGGTTTAGGGGTCCCAACAGGTATCGATTTACCGAATGAAATAATTGGACAAACTAGAAAAGTAGATAGTCAACCTGGATTTTTACTAGACTTTTCCATCGGTCAGTATGATACGTATACGCCGTTGCAATTGGCACAATATATTTCAACGATTGCTAATGGTGGATATAGAATGCAACCTCAAATTGTACAAGAAATACGAGAACAATCAATAAAAGACGAGGTCGGTAAAGTTATACGCTCTATAGAACCTGTCGTATTAAATCGAGTTGATATGAAGAAAGAACATATTGACCGGATAAAAGAAGGGTTTAGATGGGTATTCCAAGAAGGGGATGGAACTGGGGTAAAGTATTTCAAAAATGCGCCATATAAACCCGCTGGAAAGACAGGGACAGCCCAAACTGTATATGGCGGAGATGATCCAATTGGTAGAAATGCAAAAGGAGAACGAATGGAGTGTTACAACTTAACATTAGTTGGATATGCTCCATATGATAATCCAGAAGTCGCATTTTCTGTAGTAGTTCCATGGCTTCATAATGACAAAAGTGGAATTAATTCTATAATCGGAAAGGAAGTTTTAGATGTATACTTTGATTTAAAACAGCAACGTATACATGGTGGAGCTGTTAGTATAGATAGTCCTAATCAAAATTAGTGAAATTTGTGTAATTTTATGAGGGGAAGAGACCCTATTTATATAAAAGCATTTATAAGTAAAAAGATGAGGTGTGAAATAAGAGATAGCGGCGATTATAGTTCTTATCCCTTATTTTGTTAATAACTCTCATACTAGTTATAAAGTTTTTTAAGTTTATGGAACAAATTTATTTCGGTGATTGTCTATTATGTGTAAGTAAAAAAGTGTTAAAAACTTGAAAGGAATGATGATTTTGAAAAACAAGAGGATGCTAAAAATAGGAATATGCGTTGGTATATTAGGTTTAAGTCTTACAAGCCTTGAAGCTTTTACAGGAGGACCATTGCAAGTTGAAGCGAAAGAAAAGAAAGGACAAATAAAACATAAAAATCAGGCGACGCATAAAGAGTTCTCTCAACTTGAGAAAAAATTTGATGCTCGATTAGGTGTATATGCGATTGATACTGGTACAAATCAAACGATCGCTTATCAACCTAACGAAAGGTTTGCCTTTGCATCAACTTACAAGGCTTTAGCGGCAGGAGTATTACTACAGCAAAACTCTACTGAGAAATTAGATGAAGTTATTACTTATACGAAAGAAGACTTAGTGGATTATTCACCTGTTACAGAGAAACATGTAGATACTGGAATGACACTAGGAGAAATTGCAGAGGCTGCTGTTCGTTACAGTGATAATACTGCAGGGAACATTTTATTTAACAAAATAGGTGGACCGAAAGGATATGAAAAAGCGCTTAGACAGATGGGGGACCGGGTTACTATGTCTAATCGTTTTGAAACAGAATTAAACGAGGCTATTCCAGGAGACATTCGTGACACTAGTACAGCGAAAGCAATTGCTACGAACCTTAAAGCTTTTACGGCCGGAAATGCGCTTCCAAATCATAAACGTAACATTCTTACAGAGTGGATGAAAGGAAATGCTACAGGAGACAAACTTATTCGTGCAGGTGTACCTACTGACTGGGTAGTTGCAGATAAATCAGGAGCTGGAAGTTACGGGACACGAAATGATATTGCGATCGTTTGGCCACCAAATAGAGCACCTATTATCATCGCGATTTTATCTAGTAAAGATGAAAAAGGGGCTACCTATGATAATAAACTCATTGCAGAGGCGGCTGAAGTTGTAGTTAATGCTTTTAGGTGATAATCTCTCAATTCTTTATGTAATGTAATTGAAAATATGAACTTGGAAAGCGATTCTTTTTAATGTGAAAAGAATCGCTTTTTTTGTATTCCTAATACATTTATAATCCAGGTAACAAAAGAATTAAATATATATGTAGCATTGCCAATAGCTATACTGGTTAAGATTCCTATGAAGGCACTTCCTATGATATCAAATGGATAATGATGACCTAGCCAGATACGTGAAAAACCTGTCAAAATTGCTAAGAACCACATGATTGAGCCAAATAAACGTTCACGAAGTAAGACGGAGGACGCTAAGGCAAATGCTAAGACTGTATGTTTACTAGGAAATGAGGAATTATTCTTTGATGGGATAAGTAAACGCACACGATGTATAACAAATGGACGTGGTTTAAAATAAAAGAGCTGGATAAAGCAGTTTATAAATAATGCGAATCCTACTGATAACCCTGCAAATAAAATGATTTTTTTATAGGAATTGTTTCTAAACCACATTAAGGCTAATAAGAAAATGTACAGGAATCGAGTCTTTTGTGAAATAAATATCATAAATGTATCCAATGTTGAGTTACGACCAGCTAGACGATTGATAGCCCTAAACATCTTATAATTCATGCAGATGCTCCCCTATATTCTCTTGGCATTATCAACTTGACATTGATATAGAGCTACACCTTTTAGAGCAGTTGCCGCAGGCTGTGAATATGTCTATTTTTATTGTGAATATCTACTAGAAAAAACCACTTTCCCCATTAAAAGAGCTGTTCTTAAGTGTAAATTAAGGCAAACAGTGCCAAGTACTTTGTATATGAAACTGTATTTTTTTAAATACTTTAAGCAGAAAGCCTTTCAATAGGAGTGAAAAAAGTGATAAGGGACAAAAGTAAAATGATTCATCTATTTTTATTATTAATTGTTACTGCAGTTTTTATATGGTCTGTTATTAAGCCTGCAAGTTACTCGTCATGGGCAGCGGAAGCCATTCCTGCCGTTCTCGGTCTAATCATTATAATTGCAATATACAATAAGTTTCGCTTTACTACTCTCTCTTATATCATTATTGCAATACTAGCCATCATAATGTTCATCGGCGGTCATTACACATACTCAAAGGTTCCTCTTTTTAATTGGATAAAAGATGTCTTTGATTTAAATCGAAATCACTATGATCGATTTGGACATTTGATAAAAGGCTTGTTTATCATTGTGATAAGAGAAATATTATTACGGAAAACTCAACTCACCGAAGGTTCTTGGTTAGTTACGATTAGTATAAGTGTTTCGCTTGCTATTGCTGCACTATACGAAATCATCGAATGGTTAGCTTTTAAAATAGCAAAGGGAGGAAAAGGGGCAAAAGACTTTTTAGGTATGCAAGGCGATATATGGGATGCACAATGGGATATGTCACTTGCCTTAGTAGGCTCGATTCTTACGTTACTCACCCTTTCGACATTACATAACCGACTATTGAAAAAGAATTGATAAATTTCCAATCATTAGGAAGTTCCCGCTTGAAAATCAAGAACTATTAGTATAAGTTGGCATCATAAATCTCTATAAAATATCACATCATAAAATATGTGAAATTGAAACGAGTGTTTCTTTTTACGATTTTTTTCAGGGGGGCCAAAAATGAATATCCTTAATTTTTTGATGTCAGTATTCGATTCAAAAAAAATAACTCAACAAATGTTTGAGTTATTTGGAAATAAAAAGAAGAAAAATAAAGGATGGATTTGGGTTTCTTTACTAGGATTAGGAACCATTTTAGGTGTATTAGCAACACGTAATTCAAGCATGATGAAACCTATAAAACATACGTTCCAAGGTTTTCAAAATAAAACAAGATCATTTATTCCATCCAAAGTAAATTCAGCAAATATGGAATTTGCTGATGAAATTACGCCTAACAACCAAGAGAGACATGGTAACCAAACTAATAATCACCACCATTACAAAACAAAAATTCCATCAAAACAACAGTAAATAGATAGCCGGTTCTTTATCTTGCAGGGAACCGGTTAATTTATATCTAAACGTACAATCTTCTTTTTTGAAATGGTGATCCCCAATAAATCCTTAAAGTAATCACCGATTTATACAAAAAACTACAAATTATCATTATATATTTTTATATAGTTTTTTATGGCTATATTTCATGCTATCTCGGCCTTAAATTGTCCTTCTTTAATGTATCTTATGTACCAGTCTCCTTATCTCATTTTTCCTACGATTCATCTCAGCTTCAGAAACTGTGTAACGGAAATAAAAGAAACATGAAGCTAATTAATATAGTAAAAGAACAATTTGAAAATATGTTGAGATTATAAAAAGGTGCTAAGAAAGGATTGCTCATTTTATGCTTCTACAGTTCATACAATAAATTGATGAATTTCTAAAAGCGGAACCATATTCGGAAATTTAGGCTGATAGTGAGTGAAGATGCTTGGTGTTGTGAAAAATTAGAGAGTTTAAAAGGGGACCTTTTATGAAGAATGAACGAGTAGTAACTTGTAATAAAAAAGGAAGTATTGCAGTCGTTACAATTCAAAATCCACCAGTCAACACTTTAAGTTTAGAAGTAGTTCAACAATTAGTAGATGTATTAGAGGAAATAGAAATTGATAATGATATCTCAGTCGTAATTATAACTGGAAGTGGAGAAAAGGCCTTTGTAGCAGGAGGGAATATAAAAGAATTTCCAGATTGGATGGGCAAAGGTGAAAAATATGCTGAGATGAAATCATTAGAATTGCAACAGCCACTTAATCAACTAGAGAATCTGTCTAAACCGACTATAGCTGCTGTTAATGGGTTAGCACTAGGTGGTGGATGTGAATTAGTACTTGCTTGTGACTTAAGGGTAATAGAAGAACAAGTTTTAATTGGATTACCAGAAATTACGTTAGGTTTATTTCCTGGTGCTGGAGGAACCCAACGCTTACCTAGATTAATTGGAGAAGGGAAAGCAAAAGAGATGATGTTCACAGGGAAATCGATTACAGCAAAAGAAGCAAAAGAAATAGGTTTAGTTAACTACATTACACCTCGAGGAGAGGCGTTAAATAAAGCAAAAGAGATTGCAAGGGATATAAGTAAATTTTCTCTTCCAGCTCTCGCCTATATGAAGTTGGCAATTCGCGAAGGTGCAACAGTACCTTTACAAGAAGGGCTTGAGATTGAATCGCGTTATTTTGGAAAAGTATTTCAAACAGAAGATGTGAAGGAGGGGGTAAAGGCATTTATTGAAAAAAGAATGCCCCATTTTACAAATAAATAGAATGGGACGAAAAAAGTATCAAGGTTTAGTCTACACTATGCCAATATAGATGCTATTTTTAAAGCTATTTATTTAGTTTTCGAAACACCTTTCAGATCTAGTTCATCTTAATAAGTACATTTGTAGTAGCATGTATATTTCAAAAGTGAAAATAAATAAAAAAGCGGAGGAATAGAATGGAAAATGGTACAAATGAAAAGGAAATAAATCAAACGCCTTTAGTAAGTGTATTAATTCCTACGTATAATCGTCCACACTAATTTGAAAAAGCTTTATGTAGTGTATTAGAACAAACATATCCTAATATAGAAATTATAATAGGGGATGATAGTACAAACGACGAAACAGAGAAAGTGTTACAAAAGTACTTGTATGATCATTCAAATATTATTTATATAAAGAATAGGTCAACTCTTGGACAATTTGAGAACTCACTTATGTTATTTCATAAAGCGAAAGGTGAGTATGTAAACTTCTTAATGGATGATGATTTATTTCATGTAAATAAAATTGAAAAAATGATGAAATACTTTTTAAATGACCTAGATAATGAAATTAAGCTTGTAACATCCCATCGCCAAGTAATGGATGCAGAAGGAAACCTATTGCCAGATGTTTATTCAACGATGCGTTTATTTTATACAGATACGATTATAGATGGGCCACAATTAGGAAATATTGTGATTATGAATCAAAAGAATTATATAGGAGAACCTACAACGGTGTTATTTCGTAAAAATGATTTAACAGAACCGTATGGTGTGTTTGATAAAAGGCGGTATCTTTGCAACGTAGATATAGCTTCATGGTTATCCTTACTGAGTAAAGGGAAAGCAGTATATATAGCGGAGACACTCAGTTACTTTCGATTACATTCAAATCAGCAGTTAAATGAATCTAATAAAATGATGGATGGGGTAGAAGATTTTTCGCATAGTATTATTGCTGGAGAAAAATATGGTTTCTTATCTTCCGAAGAGGAGTTAGACAAAGCTATTACTAATTTTCTAGACTATGCAAGAAGAATCGTCCCATCATCCATATTATATTCATTGGACTACTATCAACAAATCAAGCTAAAGAAAATAAATATAGAAAAGAAAAAACAGCGGATGAATATCAACTCGCATCTCCCAAAAGTCAGTATACTAATTCCTGCCTACAATAGACCTCATTACTTAGAATTAGCCCTCAAAAGTGCTTTGAATCAAACCTATGAAAATATTGAAATTATAATTTCTGACGATAGTACAAATGATGAAGTAAAAGCAATGATCCAACCATACTTAAAAGAATATGAATATATAACATATGTTAAAAATGAAAATCCATTGGTGGCTGAAAATTTTAATCAATGTATAGAGCTTGCTACTGGTGAATATATAAATTTCTTATTAGATGATGATTTATTTCATTATGAAAAGATTGAGAGAATGATGAAATACTTTTTTGAATTAGAAAACATTGCATTTGTGACGTCGTACCGTGAACTGATTGATGAGAATGGAGACGTATTACCACCCTCAACATTGAATGTGAAAATTGCCACAGAAACTACAATTTTTGAAGGGGAAACACTAGGGAATTATATGTTGAAAAACTTGAAAAACGTAGTTGGAGAACCTACAACGGTTTTGTTTAATCGTAATTTTTTTGGAGGGAAATTTGGTTATTTTAAGGGAAAAGCGTATTCTTCCATTAATGACATTGCAACTTGGTTAGATATGATGAGGAAAGGGAAAGTAGTTTATATACAGGAACCTCTAAGCTACTTTAGACAACATAGTGGACAAAATCAAAAACAAATGCACTTTATATTAATGACAATTGAAGAATGGATTGAATTAATTACAGATGCACATAATAGTGGGTTTTTAAATGCTGAACAAGATTATAAAGAGAGCTTATCTTATTGTTTGGAGAATGCGGGATTTATACTTAAGGATGCAGTAAGAAGTGGAGAACTAAATCAAATTTATAATGAAAAGATAAAAAGCGGGTTAAATAAACTAGTTACTCATATATTCGAGGAAAATATTTGTTATTGCCAATATTGCAATCAAGAATTTAAAAGTTTTTCTCCTTGGCCAGCACATTATGATTTTCTAAAATATGAATTTGAGATGTGGAATAAAGATACAGGTATCTGTCCAGTTTGCTATTCGATGGATCGTGACAGGTTGTATCGTGCGTACATTGAAGCGGAAACGGATTTGTTAAGTAGGAATTATACTATGCTTCATATTGCACCTGAAGTGAAGGTAAGAGGATGGCTTAACCAGTTTAAAAACATTACTTATATATGTGGGGATTTAGAACCAAAGGATTCTTTAATGGAGGAAATTGATATTACGAGAATTGCATACGAAAATAATACCTTTGATGTTATTTTATGTAGTCATGTATTAGAACACGTGCCTGACGATGAAAAAGCAATGCGAGAATTATATAGGGTACTAAAGCCAAATGGATGGGGAATTATTCAGGTGCCAATCGTAATGAATGTAGATTTTATTATAGAGGATAAATCTATTGTAACGCCATTATTGAGGAAAATAGCCTTTGGTCAAGAAGATCATGTAAGGATTTATAATCGATCGGGATTTATTCAACGATTAACAGATGCAGGCTTTAAGGTGGAATTGTATAACATAGCTGAGAAACAAGGAATAGAAATTGCTAGGAAATTTGGATTATCTGAAACGGATATGCTCTATATTGTCCGAAAATGATAGAAAGGAATAGATGAATATGGATAATATTCCTTTTTTACGTGCGTCAATTGTACCTGCAAACGAGTACTTAGATGAATTAGAGCGAATTGATATATCCCACATATATACAAATTATGGACCTATAAATCAACGTTTTGAAGAAACGATTATGTCGGAATTTTTTCAGAACAGGGGAGCTGTTACAACAGTAGCAAACGCAACGCTAGGGTTAATGGCGGCAATTCAATGTAAGAAAAGAAAAAAAGGAAAGTATGCTCTTATGCCTAGTTTTACATTCCCTGCTACTCCATTGGCAGCTATTTGGTGTGGCTTGGAGCCTTATTTTATTGATATTTCATTAGATGATTGGTGTATGGATAAAACGGTACTTTTGGATAAGATTGATGAATTAAAAGAAGAGGTTGCAGTTGTTGTTCCATATGCAACATTCGGATCATGGATGGACTTGAAAGACTATGCAGAATTAGAGAAAAAGGGTGTTCCGGTTGTTGTAGATGCAGCACCAGGGTTTGGATTAATGCATGAGGGTATACATTACGGTCAGAATTTTAGTGGTATGATTGTATATAGTTTTCATGCAACAAAGCCTTTCGGAATTGGTGAAGGTGGTATGATATATAGCCATAATGAGGAAGAGATAAATCAAATTAAAAGAATGGGTAATTTTGGATTTGATCATAATCGTGAATGTACGATGATGGGGTTTAACTGTAAAATGACTGAATATGCAGCAGCTATTGGGATTACAACGATAAATACATGGAATCAAAAAATGCAAGAACGAAATCGTATCTCTGAATGGTATAAACAGTTATTACAAAGTACGGGATTAATGAAAAAAGGTTGGCAAGTTCAAAAGACAGAAGCAGTTATTCATCAATTTATGCCTATTCTCTGTCCAGAAAAAATTAACAATATGCAAGTAATAGAAGTGTTGAAAAAGCAAAAGATAGAAGCTAGATCATATTTTTCACCATCTTGTCACCAACAAGATTTCTTTAAAAACTACAAGTCTACAGATTTAACAAATACAAATAAAATAGCAAAACGAATAATTAGTCTACCTTTATGGGAAGGAATGACGAAAGAAATCGTGGAGCAAATTATAATGTGTTTAATGCAGAAGGTGGTGTCCAGAGATGAATAGTTTTTATAGTCAAGAAGAGTTGAGCGAAATTGGCTTTCTATCTGTCGGGGAAAATGTATTAATAAGTAAAAAAACCAGCGTATATAATCCAGGTGCTATATCTGTTGGAAATAATGTAAGAATCGATGACTTTTGCATTTTAAGTGGCAAAATTACAATTGGAAGTTATTCGCACATAGCGGCATATACAGCGTTATATGGAGGAGAAATGGGGATTGAAATGCATGATTTTGCAAATGTTTCATCAAAAACAATTGTATATGCAGCAATTGATGATTTTAGCGGAAATACATTAATGGGACCGACTGTTCCACATCAATATAAAAATGTGAAAGCTGGAAAAGTTATCTTAAAAAAGCATGCCATTGTTGGTGCGCATTCTATTATCTTTCCAAATGTAGTAATAGGAGAAGGAGCGGCAGTTGGCGCGATGAGTATGGTAAAAGAAAGTTTAGATGATTGGTATATGTATGCTGGGGTGCCTGTAAGAAAAATAAAAGCTCGTAAAAAAAAGATATTAGAGTTAGAAAATGAATTCTTAAAAAGCATTAATTCCTGAGTGTTTAAAAGATTTTGTTGCAGCATTTCTCAAAAAAATAAAAAAAGACATGTATGTATGAGGGGATATTATGTGATTACTGTATTATTTATGGGGCTATCTTTATATGTTGTCTTTTTGTAGTAAAAAGGGTTGTAACACATTGCTATCCCCTTAAACATTTCCACTATCCTAAAGTAAAAAAACGTTATTCTTTCTAAATAAGCTAAATAGGAAAGGAGGGCGTTTTTTTTTATGAATTTCTCGATTGAATCACTTTATATCATTCAAGTAATAAACAATCAATGCTCAAGAAACCATTCTATTTGCGGTTGCAAGAGAGAAGATGGAAGTGAGTGGTTAAAAATGAAGGATAAATCTCAAAGACGTCTTGCGGTAATTGATACCAAATTCCCTTGGAAGTTAAGTGGATTTCGTTATTGGGAGAATTACCAAATTTATAAAGAACGACCCGATACTCTTTACTTTGCTACTGAGGTATATACAGATGATTTCCCAACCAAAGTACATGATTTTCAATTATTCAATAAGATAGCGAAAGAAGAAGGAATTACCGATATATATTGTGTTTTTTTTAATTTCGTGTTGAGTTTATTAGGCACTTGTTATCTTCCAGACAGGACACAAATGCCGGGAGCAAATCCCAAACTTGATATAGCTACTTTTTTAAAGGAAAATCATATTGACCTTCACACTACAGTATATCCAGGAGGGGGATTAGATCCTTATACTTCTGTTGAATTTTTAAATATAGTATCTAAGCATTGTAAAACAGTATTCTCTAATGCAAATGAAGTATTAAATACTATCCCAAATAGTATTTATGTTCCAGGAGTGATTAATACAGATTTTTATCATTATAATCAAAAGGTTATTTCTAAGCCAATACAGATAATATTTGTGGCTCACAATGCAGAAAGAAAAGGATTTCCTTTATTAGCGCAAGCATTTAATAAACTTGATGATCAATTTCATTTACATATTGTAGGAAACTGGGAAGGTAGCTTACATCTATTAACAAACACGAATTATACTTTTTGGGGCATATTAGATTTCGAAAAACTAAAACACTTATATGTAAAATCTCATATAGTTATCTGTTGTAGTACAAAAGATAACTTTGCTATTGATGGATTTCCAACTACTGCTGCAGCTGATGCAATGGCGACAGGGTGTATCTTAGTTTCAACGAATCACCGAAACGATGATCGTATACTTAAACATGGTGAAGACTATCTGAAGATAGAAGAAGATAGCAATTCCATATTAAACAACTTATTATGGATTAAGATGAATTTTGAAAAAGCATTAGGGATTGGAAAAAGTGCTTCATTTAAAATGGATAAATATTTTAACTATAAAACAAATGTAAATTTCAAGCTATCTCACATATTTTATGTTTAATGACAATAAAGTTGTTTAAAAATGAAAAACATTCTCTATGTCACTAAAGAGGCAGGTTCGGTTAAGAAGGAATTTTTATAAATTAAGAGAATAAATATTTAAAACTCTATATTCTAAGGTGAGGAAATCATACCTGATTACATAGATAAAATATAGATAATTGAAAAATATTGATTTTGTTTTGTTCTACAATTATTAAATAATTTTCTGGGGATGATAGCTTTATGGAAATAATTCAATTACTAAAGAAGGATTACTTATTTAATAAGGCTATAGATGTTTTTTGGAAAGAATGGGGTGAAGAAGGAGGGCGTGCTTTTTATGAAGATTGTATGATTAATGCTTTAAATAATCCAAATGACATACCCAGTTTTTACGTTGCAAAAGTAGATGATAAGATTATCGGAATTTATGCATTAATTCGTAATGATTTAAATAGTCGTCAGGATCTGAGCCCTTGGCTAGCATGTTTGTTTGTAGATGAAAAATTTAGGGGCAACGCTCTAGGAGAAAAAATGTTGAATCATGGACTTCTAGAAGCGGCAAAAAGAGGATACAAATTTCTTTATCTTACTTCAGATCTTAAAGAATATTATGAAAAATATGGATGGGAAAAGATTGGGGTTGCGTATGGACCTAGTGGAGGTAACATACCTTTGTTTAAAAAGTCAACGGCTCTATAATTAAAGCGTCCCTTGTTTAACAAGCAGGTGCTTTAGTTGAATAAGATTAAATAACTATGTTATTGAACTTTAAGTTTAAATGTATTTAAATGAATAGAAATTAAACAACTTTAAAGAGCCTTACTACAATAAAATGTAGCAAGGCTCTTATATTTTTTATATTAAAATTAAATAACTTTATTATCACTTTGCATTTTAATCTATTATTACTTTTTTTCTCTTATGTTTATTTATAGGAAATAGAGAAATAAATGAGATGGGAAAGCAAACTTTACAATGCCCTCGTATTTATAACTAAAAAGAGTCGAATACATGCAAATAAAAGTAGTTTTTACCGATTATACTTTGAAAAAAATCAAATATTATGGAGAAGATAGTTATGCGAAGTGGTGTAAGGCGTTCTTTTCCAGTAGATATTACGGACTAAATGCTCATGTGTATTGATAATCACTAATTAACACTCCCATGTCTAAAGGCAGACTAAACGCCAATATCATGAAATCTCTGATTTACGTTGTATGTATGAAATAGGAGGCTTCCGTTTCATACAGTTTGGCGCGTAACGCAAATATTTCGGCTAAACTAATGAATAAATTATCCGACAAAAATAAGCTCTCTAACTTTGGATAGAACGCCATTTTACCGTAGTATATGGTCAAGAAAGGGCTTGAACTCAAGACCTCCACACTGTAAAGAGGGGGTAATTTATTACTTTTCTTCTTGCATTATAAAATTCCAAAAACGTTTTAATTCTCCACGCTTTTGGGATGGAGCAAGTTTTATATCATTTAACCATTGATCTAGTTCTGAATCATTTCTTTCCCCCTCGGCATCAAAAGCTCTTCCTAGAAGAAAATCAGTAGATACTTAACTTTTTTCCCCTGGTTCAAACCGATTTAATCCTATAGCTATTCTAATTACATACTCGTTTCATAGTCGGGTGAATACTTGAAAAAACAACAAAATGACACAAAATACAAATTAAGAACATTTTGATCAAAAGAATGCCGATTTTTATACTCCATTTAGTGTATATATAGCTTATTTTGCTATGCACATTATTAATCGACTTGAAGAGGCCTTTTTTGTACTGTTTTCAAGTTCGCAGGCTGGGTTATGAACCTTAACAAATTACAAGAAAGAGGAGATATGAAAATGAAAAAAGATAACATTTGGACAGTATTAGATGATCCAAAGAGCCGGATGATATATTTGCTGGTAAGGATGCGCTATCTAAAATTACAGGTGAAGAACTACCATTTTAATCAAATCTAGGTAGTTTACAGAGGGGAAAAGGAAGAACTGAGTGATGTATATACTTGGATCTTCCTTTTTTATTGCAAAAAAGAACTGGGGGGCAATTATTATGCGTGTAGGAAATGTTTTAGCGGTGAGATTTTATCCCCCTCACCAACAGTAGGGAAAATATTGAATGCGGATAAGTGTATGCTTGTACATAAACAAGATTTTGCATTCTAGGATAAATGGATTGTTGAAGTAGATACTTCTCAAAAGAAAGGGAACGAAAAAGAAAAGTAATTGATGGGCAATTTGAATTCGATTTATTTGCATAATCGAGAGGGGAATACCATGTTTACAAACATTTTTATCGGTCTATTTTGTTATGTATTTTTTGTAGTTCGTAATTCAAGAAAAAAATTTCTAATAGAAGAAGCCAAGAGGGAAGAAAGAGAAAATACACCGATAGAACGTCCCGTTTATTGGTGCCCGAGAGAAAATAGACCTATTGGTAGGGAACAAGAGCGTATTACTGTCCTAACAAAAGAAATCACCTTAGAAAAAGAGGTAGCAGGTATATATGATTTAGTTGCTATTACTGTTCAAAAGAATTTGGATGAAGAATTCAGTAACAAGTTAGAACAGGAAATTGATGCTGAAGTAGTGGAGCATGTTAAGAGTTTTCACTATACTCCTGCTTCTAAAACAGTATATGATACCTCATTTCCGAGTGATGAGGACATACCATTTTCCAGCAATATGGATAAACTAGAGGGATTATTAGGATATGAAGATACATTTCCTGAACTAGAACAGCTGAAAATCCCACAAGAAACAGCACATGCTACTTCTGTTCAAAATTGAGTGTTAAAAGAGGAAGAATTTCAGGTTGTGATATGGACGGCTAAAGTAGTAGAACGAGAGCAAGAAATCACCTGCGTAATAAACATATTTAATAACAAGCGCTATTGGGTTCATACAGGGGAGAAATATTACCAGAAAATCAACTGCTGTATTTAGAATTAAAAATTGATTCATCGTATTCCTATACATTAGTTAGATGGAGTGATAGACAACTAGGAAATATCTGAATGTATTTCCTAGTTGTATTTTCTTAGTTAAATAGCATGAAAAGCAGCATTATCTCACTCATTTGTACAAGGATAAATTTTTTTATTTTTGTACAAATGAGTGAGATAGAATGATTCAATACATTAGAATATTCGACTATAATGGAACGCTGTACGTCATTGTAATATTAAAATGTTTTAAGATTTAGGTGATTAACAGTCTTACAACAGGAGAATTGAGAACTCTTCGTAATATTCCAATACTTTAAATAGATAGCATCAAAACATGAGTATTGTATGAAAAATTATTTTATCAAAGTAAATAGGAGTGATAGTATATGGCAATCGATCATATAAACAACAACGTAGTAGAAAAATTAGAACAAGCGGTGCGCTATGAAAAGAAACAAGTTCAGTTATTATGTGTAAGTAAAAGTAGTTCTAATATACACGCTTACATGATTTTTCCAGAATTCTCAGAGGTTAAAATTCCCAATACCGAACTGGATGAATATATAGAAAATCTATCAATAAGCTTGAAATATGTCATTGATCGCAAGTTGAGTCAACAAGAAATAGAAAAACAAAATCATTCTTTCATTATGACATGCGCAGTTGAGGAGGATGGATTGATAGATGATGAAACTATTCATTTCAATACGACTTATGTCAAACCACCGACAATTGCAAATAAAGTATTTAAGCTAGTGTGTGGATTAGGCAATCGTTTAGATAGTTTAAAAGAGTTACATCTTACAGTATTAAATAATAATATTAATCGAATTGAAATTGAATTTTACAATGAAAATGAAACGCATATGGCAGTAGAGAAGGAAGAAATCGCGAATGCAATTATGGGAGCATATACAAAAGCAAATATCTATTATGCAGCAGACCTCTATTATGTTGCAGAAGGAAATCAAATCAAATTAAAGAGCGTTAAACCCAAATTAGCGGGGGATGTATGATGAAACAAGAAAAATGGATGATAGGAGTCTTAAGTATGCTTGTTTTAATCGCTTTACTATTTATCCCCTTACAAGCAGCTCAGGCCTCTGCAAAAATTGATTTTAATGAATTGAAGGGAAACGATGTTTCGTCATCCTTTAAAGAGGGATTAAACAATCGAACGAAAACAAAAGAGAAAGATGATTCATTTGGCTCATCAATCATACAAAAGATTGAAGGTTTGTATGCACCGGCTTTTAAGGTAGGAGTAAATATCTTGTCTATTTCATTCGTATTAGGCATTATTGTCATGGTTATGGCGTTAATTACAAAGAATGGTCAATGGATGAAGTGGGCAACTGGAAGTATGATTTTCTCATTTATTAGTATGATGTCCATGAGACTAAGTGTGTACTTTTTGTTCAGTTCTGATGAATTTTCGTTTATGAACATCTTTACAGATTTTTTAGACCTGTTTAAAGCAACAGCACTTATTTTCACACCATTTATGTTAACCACGGGTATTCGTCTAAGAAGAATTCATGAGAGTACAAAACAGCCTGAGTATTACCGTTGGTCCAACCGTGTTATAACGGGCTCTTGTTTGCTGTGTGTGTTAGCTGTACTCGCTCCATGGCTATTTGATAATATTTAAAAAACTATATATAAAGAATAAAAGGTACTGAATCTACATTCAGTACCTTTTATCTATCTATTTGGTTTCTTCTTTCATATTCTTCAAGTAATTCCAGCGATATAGGAGATAATATGCCACTTAGAAATACAGTTGTATTTTTGCAGGTGAAAAGGCTTGAAAAAGCTGAATCTGTTTCTTGTTCTGTTACTGTATGATCTACTATAAGCTTTAACATATCTATCACAATCCTTTTTAGGCTGGTTCGTAAATTAATAGAGACGCGTATCACATCATGCTTACAATTAAACGTAAATATTTCTTAATGAAAAATAACTTTATTTATATTGAAAGGACTGTTTGTTTTGAAAAGAAATCGAGAATATATTGTTTTGCGAAATTCCATTTTAATTGGTTGGCTGCTCACAATTATTGTTATGAGCCTATCTGTCTATTTTTCTTCCATTGCGTATTTATTAATCGGTTGTTTCATTCTGTCCCTAAAATACGGATTAATGGGCACAATAAAGAATGTAGAAAAACGTTTACCTACATGGGCTAACTTTGGTGTCATTGAAAAGCCAGTAAATAGAAGGGTAACTAGACCCTTTCAGTTTCGGGGTGGGCTCCTTGTATCTTTAGCGTTAGGATTCGTAGAAATGGTGATAAAAGGCTTATGTATCTCATATTTTATTTTAGGATTAGAAACGTATGTATATCGTTTGATGCGTAGAAATGCAAGAGTGTGAAAAGGAGGCTTCTATTATGAAAGTATTGATATTCGAATTGATTCTCATTGTGATTCTGATTCCTTTGAACATCGTTTTAAAAAAATATGTACCGAAATGGAAAGCCGGGGAAAGACTAGTGAAACGTATATTGGGAAAATTGGATCCCACAAGTTATTATGTGTTACATGATGTGACGGTTCATACAGAGTATGGTGATACAACGCAAATTGATCATATTGTTATCTCGGAAACAGGTGTATTTGTTATAGAGACAAAGAACTACGAGGGCTGGATTTATGGAAGTGAGAAATCAGCCAGGTGGACACAGGGTATTTTTAGTAAGAAATCCTCTTTTCAAAACCCATTTCGACAAAACTATAAACATATAAAGGCAATTGAATGGGTGATGGAACAACAGTTGCCGTGTATCTCTATTGCCGCGTTTCATCCAAAATGCAGTCTAAAAAGGGTAAATGTTCATTCTAAAGATAAACATGTCCTATATTATTACGATCTAAAAAAATGTATTGAATCATATATTGAACCGCAACTAACAATCGATGAAGTCCAACATATCTATCAAACTATATTACAAGCTAATATTACCGATAAGGGCATTGATAAGAAACATGTGAAGTATTTACAGAATAAGTTCGCTAAACAATAAGAAACGGAGAAAGGAACAATGTTATATTTAATAGGATTTTTGGTAATCATCGTAGTAATTATTCGTCTTAACGTGAAGTATTATCAGTTAAAAGGTAACCCAAAAGACTTTGTGATGAAAAAGAATGATTAAGGATATATTTTAGAAATAGAGGTAATAGACTACGTACATTATTTGGACGGTTATTAAAAGTCCATAAGAACCGTTTTAAGACTGTTGAACAGATGTATATAACTATATATTTATTTATAAATACAGATGATAAAATAGATACATAAAAATAAATAGGAGGTTTAGTTGTGAAAGAAGTGTTAGATGTTGAAACGTATGTACAAAAAATGAAGAATCAGAAAATAAATTATGA
The DNA here is from genome assembly GCF_054062215.1 of Bacillus sp. TE9106W. NCBI lineage: Bacteria > Bacillati > Bacillota > Bacilli > Caryophanales > Bacillaceae > Bacillus > Bacillus sp. TE9106W. Next base: position 273,250 of record NZ_JBSSFA010000005.1, on the reverse strand, counting down.
CAAAGTATTAAGAAAAATGATAAAAGATTGGGAAGTAAGAAATGAAAGACCAAAAGTGTTACTTCATTCGTGTTGTGCTCCTTGTAGTACTTCTTCATTGGAATTTCTTGCAGAACATGCAGATGTTACAATCTTCTTCTCAAATTCAAATATCCATCCGAAAAGTGAATACATGCGACGCTCTAATGAACAAAAGATTTTTGTAGACAAGTTCAATGATCGTACAGGGCACACAGTTGGATTTATTGAAGATGACTATCGTTCAAATGTATTTTTTAAAATGGTAAAAGAAGAAGGTTTGGCAGAAGAGCCAGAAGGCGGGCTTCGTTGTTCAGCTTGTTTTGATATGAGATTGGATCGTTCAGCTGAGGTAGCACAGGAAAGGGGATTTGACTACTTCGGTAGTGCAATTACTCTTTCTAAAAATAAAAATAGTCAATTAATAAATGAACTTGGGATTGGTGTGCAACAAAATTATGATTCACGTTATTTACCAAGTGATTTTAAAAAAAGTAATGGATATCAACGCTCAATTGAAATGTGTAATGAATATGATGTTTTCCGTCAATGTTATTGTGGATGTTCATTTGCAGCGGAAAAACAAGGTATAGATTTACGAGCGGTGAACAAAGATGCAATAAATTATCTGAAAGAAAATAATCTTAGTTTGAAAAAAGAGATTTAATCGTGAAAAATTTGATGTGAAATTAACCTATGATCTACAAAAGAAATGCATTATGTTTTTAAATGATAAATATAAAAAGCTAAAATAGTTCTGCAATAACTCCTTACTGGTTAAATTTCTAGAAAAGAAAAAACCAATAAGGAGTGTTTTCTTAATCTCGCATTGCCCCTGCTTCTCGGGAAGTCATTGCTCCTTGTCCCGCTCTTACATCGTTCTGAATTTCTTGTTTCACTTTTTGTGCATCAGTTTCAGCAAAATCTGGTTTCATAACAGAACCAGTGCTTTTTATAGATTTTTTATGACCTTGTATACAAATTCTCCTCGATTTAACGTTTAACAACATTATTATTTACAAAAATATACTCGATATTCTCGATGAATTGAACATGTTTCATGTAAAGTATAAGGTAGGAAGGCATCTTAATTGTTCGACACATATAAAGTGTAAATCTACTATATAAAGAATATACGTTTTTGTAATAGTCATATACCGAAAGGGATGTGAATGAAATGATGATTAATAAAGCCTATAAGTTTCATATCTATCCAAATCAAGCACAAGCAATTCTAATCAACAAAACGATTGGTTGTTCGCGCTTTGTATTCAATCATTTCCTTTCCCTATGGGATCACGCATACAAAGAAACAGGGAAAGGTTTGACATATGATTGACGTTTAACAAATCACTTGATAATATATTAGATATCTAACATGTTAGCGGGTGATTTTTTGTCTTTATATGAACAAGTTAAACGCATTAATGAAGCTGAATATACTATAAACCGCTTGATATATAAACATTACAAGCAATATTTAAATAGTGGTATTACAACACAACAAGCTGTTGTATTAGATATTGTATATTTAGCGAAACGTATTACGGTCGGCGAAATTGCGATTGAAATGAATATAAGCTCTAGCGCGGTTAGCCAATTAATAGCGAAATTAGAAAAGAATAAATATATCAAACGAGAAATTAATCTTCAAAATCGACGTGAAATATATATAACGTTAGATGAAAATGGATTGGAGTATTTTTCGAAGCAAGATTATGTGGAACAGCAAATTGCAGATAAAATTTACAGTAAACTTTCATCAGAAGAGCTAGATGAATTTGAAAGAATTGTTGATAAATTAAGGGGGATTGTGATGAAGGAATTATAAAAATCCCTTCACGTCTAATATGTTAGATATCTAATTTGTTTAGGGGGCTAAAATATGAGGGGTTTACTTGAAAATATCGCTTTTAACGGTGCAGTTTATTATGAAAAAAACGGTCAAATCAAGCAGTATTTTCATGGTTATCAAGAACTCGAAAAGAAGCACCTTATTAACAAAAATACACAATTTAATCTAGCATCATTAAGTAAAATGATTACAGCGGTAATGACGTTTCAGCTAATCGAAAAAGGACAGCTACAGTTAGAAGATAAAATTACATGTTGGTTTAACGTACCATATTTTACAGAAGTAACAGTTGCAGAATTACTTACACACACATCTGGTATTCCAGAGTATATCACGGAAGATTTAACAATAAGTATTGAAACATTTATCGAAGGAGTGCTACCACAATATACATCAAATGAGCATTGGTCTTATAGTAATACGAATTATGTTTTACTTGCCAAAATAATTGAAAAAGTGAGTGGTTTATCGTATGAAACGTATTTGCAACAATATATTGCACAACCATTAAATCTTACTCATATGACCACGCAACCCATAAAGCAATCTGTAGCGCAAGGTCAAACGTTTAATTATGAGGAGCAACAATATAAAAATGTGCTTGATGACCCATATTTACACGAAATCGAAAAATATAATGATCAATATGGTGACGGTGGTATTTATGCAACAGTCGCAGAGGTAGCGAAGTTTTTAAAAGCATTTTGGCAAGGGCAGTACATTAGCAAAGAGATTGTTCAATTTATGTTAACACCGACAGAAGTTAATAATAATTATAGTTATGGTTTTATCATTCAGAATGAGTGGGTTGGCCATACAGGTGGATGGCTTGGTTGCTCAGCACAAGCCTTTATGAATATACCTACAGGGGAAGTGATTGTGTTAGCGACGAATCAAGAAGTGTTTCCTCAATATGAACAAGAAATTATGCATTACTTAATGGGAGTACAATATGCTGTAGAAGCACCAAAATATGTGATGACTTTACCGCTCACAATTAAAGATGATATTACGGGTTGCTATGAATTATCAGATGGAATTGGCACAAGGTTTACAATTAAAAAGGATGTACAATTTATGATTTCATTTGAACACCAGTTGTCTGTGCCGCTTTTTAAAATAGATGAATCATATTATTGGATACGTAATACGATGAGTTATGTAAATGATGCGAAGCATCTATTTATCGATGAAGGTGTTGAAATACCATATCAAAAAGTCAATTGATATGGTCAGGAAGGATTTGTTTTAAAAATTTGAACTTACAGTATAGATTTCGATACCCTTAAGAATCTACTAGCATTTGTAATCTTTTTCATGTATTTGCACCAAAATCCATTATTATAAGTGAATATGGTACAAAAATGATCAAACTCTTTTAAGGACAATAATAAAGATTGACGGTTTATAAGTCACCTGCTAACATATTAGATATCTAACATATTAGTTACCTAATATATTAGTTATCTAACGTATTAGCGGGTGATTTTTTGTCTTTATATGAACAAGTTAAGCGTATTAATGAAGCTACATATACAATAGACCGTCTGATATTTAAACATTATAAACAATATTTAAATATTGGTATTACAACACAACAGGTGGTTGTATTAGATATTGTGTACGTGGCAAAACGCAGTACGGTCGGCGAAATTGCGATGGAAATGAATATAAGCTCTAGTGCAGTTAGCCAACTGATTGCAAAACTAGAAAAGAATCAGTATATCAAACGAGAAATTAATCTACAAAATCGACGTGAAATATTTATAACGTTAGATGAGAAAGGGGTGGAGTATTTTTCGAAGCAAGATTATGTAAAACAGCAAATCTCAGATAAAATTTACAGCAAACTTACATCAAAAGATGTAAATCAATTAGAGCGTATTGTTGAAAAATTAAAGGAGATTGCGATGAAGGAATTATAATGGTCTTTTTATGTTTAATTTGTTAGGTGTCTAATTCTTTTAGGTTATTAACAGGTAGGGGTTTACTTGAGAATATTGCGTTTACTGGTGATGTGTATCATGAAAGTAATAGACAAATCATGTTATCAAGAAATTACAAAGCAGCATCTTATTAAGGAAAATACACGATTTAATCTAGCATCATTCAATATCTACAGTGGGGCATTCTAGCTAATCGAAAAAGGACAGCTACGGTTAAAGATAAAATTATAAGTTGGTTTAACGTACAGCATTGTACAGAGGTGACAGTGGCAGAATTACTCATATATCCAGTATTTTAGAGTATATTGCAAAAGATTTGATAATAAGTTTTAAATAATTTAATAGTCTTGTAGTTTTCTATTATAAATGGGATACACGATTGCTAATATTATTTAAATTACATTATAAAAAATTGTATAGTGTCATAAATCTAGTTTTAAAAAAAATTTCTCAATCTTCATTTCCAACTAATCCGTTTACAAAATTAACTATATATGCTAATTTAATGGAGTTGAAGTAATAATATGGAAAAATAGTGATGTAGTAACTCTGAATTGAAAAATGAAGTAAATTATTTGGGAACTGTGTTAGAAACTATCGTTGGTGTCACGAATAGTGTATCTGTATAATCAAACGATACATTGAATAATCCTCAATATAAAAATGTATTGAGTCAAGGTATATATTCTGGGCAGAATTTTCTGCTATTGAAAGATGAATTATCAGAATTGATGAAATTCAAAATTTAATTCTTAAAATGAAAATCTATAATTTAACAGTTTCTCAAAGCAAATAGAATTAGTACCAAAAATTACAAAAGTAGAAAATAGATAGAGAAAACTGTAGAAATTGAATTATTAAACGCTAATGTGGATTAATAGGATGTAAGTTGGTTTTCGAAAAGGAGAATCTATTGAATTAGAGGAAGGTGGTTCTATAGTTAGTTATAGCAAAAATAAGATAACACAGATATTCTACCGTTTTTTCGCTTAACGGCATTTATAAAAAAGTTTAAAGAAATGTCATTTTTAAACTTTTTTATGGAGGGAAATTCTATATTATGAATATTTGACTATGCATTTTTTCATATTCACTTGGTGTTTGATTACCAAATGCTAAGTTGATTCTCTTTGAATTATAGAAGAATACAATATGCTCAAAAAGTGATTTTCTTACTTTACTCATTGTTTTATACTTCGTTAGATAAACAAGTTCATTATTAAGAATGCGGTTAAGGGATTTGATACAAGCATTAATTGTAATAGTTTCTTTTACGGTTCAAGTTGCCTATCAATTTATATTGTTTTAATGGTTTTGATACTCACTGGAAGCATACCGAATACCATACCAACTTGTTATTTTTTCAATTTTTATATTTCTATATATTTGGTTGAATTCTGGGGGCTTGAAGTGTTTTTCGCATAAGTTTTTGGTTGGTATAGCCATTTAGAAATTCTCAGACTTCACAGATATTCTTCACTCAATATTGGGAGAGATGATGTTGAATAAATTTTAACTTAATCGAGTACTATTCGAGAATTAGTGCATCGTCTTTTTTAGAATTCTATTTTCCTCTTCGAGATTACTTAATTACTTTTGTAATGCTCTTAGTTCAGCACCTGAGGTAGAAATTTACTTTTAGTTGTTCGCTATTCTTTTTAATTCAATTATAGGCATTTACATTTAATCTAGTTTCTCAAATTATTTGTGCCACGGGTTTATTGTTCTCTAGAATATACTTTACCGTTTCTTTTTTATGTTGCATTATGACATTTTCCATTTGCTTTTTGCATATACACACCACATCATTGTTATATTTTTTAGTAAAACAATATAGGGCTGCCTTTTAGTCTAGTATTAAGTCTAAAAGCATGAATTTATTACTATTTAATGTCTGTATATTCTTATAAAATCTAACGAGGGGCAGGTATAAATACTTATGGATCATGTGTTTTTTGAAGAGCTGAGCTTTATTATATGTAACATGAAAAAGTATAAAAATGAACTTAGATCAATTCTTATGGAAGTCAGCACGGTTGAAAGTGCTGAGTATGAAATTAGTTCTAGCATTAATGTTCTGGAGCAAGCAACAAAGGAACTGAAATATATGAAAAGAGATATAGTTGAAAAAGTAGCAATCTTCTATCCAACTAACTCAATTCTATATTCTTATATTTTATATGCAATTATTCCAAGCTATTACTGTAAAAATATTTTCTTAAGACCGTCTACATTATCTCATTCTACTACGTTAAAAATTCATAATTTTTTTAATGAACATTCTAATTTGAATATAAAAATTGAACCTATTGGATATGCAGAATTTAAAAAGAAAACATCTGATGCAGAAGTGGTGGTATTTACAGGTAATTATCATAATAGCATATCTGTTCAAAAGGACTATCCTAGTGCTCTCTTTCTATTTTTTGGTTCCGGCTTAAATCCTTTTTTCATAGGTGCTGAAGCTGATATCGAATATACTGCTGGAAAAGCTGTAGAGGCTCGAGTGTTCAATTCTGGTCAGGATTGCATGTGTCCGGATTTATTTTTTATCCACAGGAGTCAAAAAAAAAGGTTTGTCAAATGCTTGCTGCAGCAGTTAAATGAGATGAAAATCTCTGGGCGAATGAGTGACAAGGTCAAAAACAGTAATTATAAAGAGCTAGTGCTGCAGGCTGAAATATTTCTTAGTGATTATCAAGAAAAAATTGTTTATGGAGGCCAAGTGGATATAGATAAGAATTGGATTGAACCTACTGTTTTGGTTTCCGATATGGATGATATGCCGCGATATGAGGAGCACTTTACCCCGATTTTTAATGTTGTTTCCTATCATGATGCGTCTGAGGTACTCAATTGGCTTATGGAGACAGAACGTTTGGAATCGTCGTTTGGCGTGTCTATTTTTGGAAATACAGACTTAACCGAACCATTAAAAAAACATTATACAGTTGCCGTTAACCAAACACTATTTGATATGGAATGTGGCCATCAGCCTTTTGGTGGTTATGGTCCAAAGGCAAGTTATGTGAAATACAAAGACTGCATGGAAAGCAGGCCAATTTTAATTTCTAAAGAAGTCAACCGAGTATTTAATCAATATATAATGCAGGTTAATTAAAAATTAGGGGGAGTTGTTTTTGTTCACTTCTATATGGGATTTTTATGCATATTTATTAAAAAATTCAAATGTTAGAAAGGTCTTTGCTATGGTGGGAGAAGGCGAAGGTCTTCTAGAATCTGCACATTTAGCCAATATGGATGTGTATACATCGAAAGACCAAAGAATTGCAGCAAGTATGGCTATGGGATATTCTCAAGCCTCAGGTGAACCAGTTGTTTACGCGACAAGCCCCGGTCCAGGACTTGTGAATGGATTAACGGCAGTGTTGGAGTCTTATTCTGCGTGTGTTCCTCTGATTATCATTTCTGCAGGGACATCGAGAACGTCCATTGGAACAGGAGCTTTTCAAGAACTCAACAGTATCGAATTGATGAAAGCTATTACAAAATGGCAGTATAGGGTTGAACACGAAGATCAAGCAGAGTGGGCGCTAAAAAGAGCGGTACATATGGCTATAAATGGAAGGCCAGGACCGGTTTATTTAGAAATACCAAATGACCTGGAGCAACAGCAGTATGATCAGCCCTCTTCATTGATTCCAAAAGAGCCAATTGTCATGTGCCCACATCCAAGGCAGATAAGCTTGACAGCAGAGATTTTAGCGAGGTCAAAACGACCGGTGTTTATCGCAGGAGGCGGTTGTCAAAATAATTCCATGCTAGGTCAATCTCTTTTGACCCTGGCTGAAAAATTTCAGGCCGCCGTGTTTACCACTGCTTCTGGTAGGGGGGGTGTGAATGAGCAGCATCCACATGTATTTGGCAATATAGGTCTTTATGCTTTGCCAGAAGCAAAGGAACTGCTGAGGGAAGGGGATGTCTTTCTGGCTTTTGGCACGCAACTTGAAGAAACAGCTTTAATGGGGTGGAAAGATATTGCAGATGAAAATTTGTTTATACATATCGATTGTGATTACCAAAGTTTGAGAAAGTCCGTTGATGAAGATGTGAGCATCTTAGGTGATGTTTCATTAACTGTGCAGCAGCTGCTGGAACATGGGGAGAATGAAGGATCGAAGCGACAACCATGGCTAGAGAGACAGAGACTGGTCAAATATCAGCTCACTAGCGAGTGGACTAAATCTGATTTTTCAAAACACCCTGTCAGAGCTGCTTATCATATATTGTCACAACAAATGGAAGGAAATAACATTTTGGTTCAGGATAACGGGCTTCATGATATATGGGGCTATTCCTATCCTATTTTTATTAATCAATTAGGAAGAACCCTTGTACCTGGCGAACAAACTGCCCTTGGTGTGCCAATGGGGGCAAGCATCGGAGCTAAATTAGCTCAGCCTGAATCCACTATTGTTACGTTTATTGGAGATGGCTCATTTGAAATGGGAAAAGGGGCATTAGATGCTGCATACGAGCTGGGATTGGGTATGATTTATATCGTTATTAATAATGGGGGCTATTCGTGGCCGCGATTTAATCAACAAAAAAAGAATATTTCCATTGGATGTGATTTTAGAGAGCATCAATGGGCTCATGCAATTCAATCTCTTCAAGGAGATTTTTACTCTCCAACTAATGAAGAAGAATTCAAAAGTGCTATTTGTGAAGCAAAAGAGCAATGTAAACAGGGGAAACTGTCCTTAATTGAAATATGCATAGACTGGAAAACGGATATTCCATATACAGTACAACAAGAGTATGGGGTGTAGGGCATGATAGGATTAAAAAACAAAGTGAGTGTCGGCCATCAAGATCAAACAGATAAAATTCAATATTTAACAAATAAATTTATCCTCTTAATGAAGGCTAACCATATACAGTCGAAAGAGGCTGTCGCTCTTTCAATAAGAGATCCGCTGCTATTTTACGCAGCCTATAAAGGGTGTAGTGAACTGGGAATTATTCCAGTCGTGACAGGTGCAATGAAAAATCCTCAAAAAGAGCTTGCGCGGATTCAAGTGCCACTTTTCTGCTACGAGGCGGATCATGGTTTTTGTGTTGAACGCTATGATGACATTGAAAAGGCACTTCTTCCAGAAGGAGTCGGGGCTATTATCAGAACAACAGGATCAGTTACTGGTATGCCTAAATTTGTCATCTGGTCTAAAAAGGGAATCAAATATCAAAGTGAACAAACAATCACAAGAATGGGCTTTACCGAAAACGATATCATGTTTGCAGCTGTTCCTTTGTGGGGAGCTTATGGCTTGACTCTAATTAATATCATTGAAACATGCAAAATGAACTTGGTTATTCCAGAACATTTGCGGCCTCGGTATGTTTTGCAATTAATGAAAGAAAGCGGAGCTACTTTGTTTGAGGGAACACCTTCATTTTACAAAATCATGCTTGAGCATTTTAGTAAGGAAGTGGATGAACGAAAGGCCGTGTCCAACATGCGGAGCTGGGGATGTGGAGGAGAAATCTTGCCTGAAACTGTCGCGGAAAAATGGTTTGAACTAATAAAACGTCCTATCCTCGATGGATATGGGCTTTCAGAAGCTGGACCCAATGTGGCGTTGAATGCATGGAATGATTTTTGCATAGGAACGGTGGGAAGGCCACTGAAAGGGACGGAATTAAAACTGAACGAAAAGGGAGAGCTACTTGTTAGGAGCCCTAGCAATATGATGGGCTATTTTGGTCCAAATTCACAGGAAAATCCACTCGATTCTGAAGGATGGCTTAATACTGGAGATTTAGCAGAGATCAATGAGGATGGTTATTTAAAAATTATAGGCCGGACGAAAAATATCATTGTGATTAAAGAAAAAAATATTAGTCCTGAATATATTGAGAATAAGCTGCGCCACTTTCAAGCAATTCAAGACGTTGTCGTTATTGGTGTTCATCATGAAAACAACGGTATGCGTCTCGCTGCCATATACATTAGCAAAAACAAAAGTGAAATCAACTCAAAAAATGTAAAATGCTATGCACAAAAGCATTTAGAAAAAGAACAAGTTCCTTTTTATTACAAACAACTGGATGAATTTCCGATGCTGGCAAATGGAAAAATTGACCGGAATGCTTTAAGGGAAATGTGTTTTACAAAACAAGCAAAGGGTGTGATTGAGTGAAGAAGGAACCTTCAGTTGTTCTTATTGGCATTGAAGTCGACGTTATAAACGGTGTTCCGAGCTATCAATGGATCACAAAAAATGAGATACCAATTGAAAGAGAACCCTTTCCATATCAAAAAAGTAAATTTAACGATGAGACTGTAGAACCGTTATGTGAAGGACTGTATAAAATTATTACTGAATTATCACATCAAGGATTTGTCCATTTTGATGACGATATTGGCCTGTTTGTCAATGTTTCAAATGCGATTTGGCCTGATATTGAACGATACGTAGAAGCTTTGGAAAAAGGGAAAAAGGCTGTTAGGCCTCACATGACGATATCTTTTGAAAATAGTCTTCCAACTGCTCAAGCAGCCATACAACTTGGTCTCAATGGACCCTCTACAACGTTTGCAGATTACTGTGGCAAAATGTATGGAATTGGATTAGCACATAACGCTTTAGTAGACCGACTGGCCGGTCTAATGTTAGTGGCAGAAATTTATCGAGCACCTGAAACTGACTATGAAAATTTCACCGGTCGGATTACAATTGCTGCTTTAACAAATGCATGTCGTCTTCAAAACTATCAACCTCTGTTTGAAATACGGAATTGGGAATGGGAAAACGAACATGATGAACACTTAGGTTTTAGTCAATGGATTCACCATTGCGTCGAGGGTAATAAAGGACAAGGTGTAAGGCGTTTAACATAAAGGCAGTGGAAGGAGCTGTAAATATGAATAGGATTGGCATTAGTGGAATGGGGCTTGTTTCTCCATTTGGGCTTGGAATGAATTCATTTGAAGAAGGGTTATATTCAGGGGAATGTGCTATGTCGCCTATTACCCGTTTTGATGCAAGTGGTTTTAGGAGTCAGATAGCTGGCCAGATAAAGGGGAATGTTCTTCATTCTAAGGAAAGTATCGCTAAACAATTTTTATCATTTGCCATGAAAGAGGCTTTAGAAATCGCTGGTTTAAATAAAAAAAAGATAGAACATCACAGGGCGGGATTGATTCTTCCGGTTGTAACAGGGCCGGGCAATGACACAATGGAAAATGAAGCTAATGAATGGATCATGGATCCTGAACATGATCTTCCAACTCCTTTATTTCAGACAAGAAACATCATTAGACCGACGTCAGCTTGTGCGTCAATTGGTACAGCACTTTCAATTGGCTACAGCATGATTCGACATGGCCAGTTGGATATGGTCTTTATCGCACGTGCAGAAGTATTTAATAAGTATGACTTTGCTTCACTTGATATTGTCAGAGCCATTACAAAAACTGAAGCGAAGCCCTTTGATCTTAAGAGAAATGGCATTACGATCGGTGAGGGGGCAGGAGTCATTATATTAGAGTCGGCGGATAGTTTGAAAGAACGTAAACATAAGCCGTTGGCATGGCTTGACGGTGCCAGTTGTGTATTAGGTGGAGAAAAGCAAAATATGATTGAGCTAGATAAGGGAAAGGTAGTCAAATCTATTCAAACAGCTCTCCAACTGGCAGGGGTCAATAAGCCAGATTATATACATGCTCATGCAACTGGAACGCCGCAAGGAGATGTGATCGAATCAGAAGCATTGGTGGAAACCATTGAAGCTGGAAGCAGTATACCGGTTAGTTCTCATAAAGGAGCATGTGGGCATTTGTTACGTTGTTCAGGTTTTTTGGGTACAGCAGCTGCTTTACTGGCCTTGAAGCTGCAATGTATTCCACCGACAACAGGTTTAGATCAGCTTGATCCGAAAATTACCGCAAATATTATAAAAGAAAAGGTATTTGCGAACATATCTAGCGTGCTTGTCAATAACTTTGGGTTTTGTGGGAATTATGCGTCCTATTTGATTCAACACCCTACGACTGAATGGAAAGGGAATATCAAGTGAACTATGAAAAATTGTTTATTTAATTACTATAGATAGAGAAAAATAATCTTGGAGTTTACCCGTTGTAGAGGATTTTGTATAGTTAAGCCATTTTTGAAATGAAAATTGCAAAAACGATCAGAATCCACTTGTTTTTTGCTTGTTACAATATATACAATTTGTCAAATTATCTAAGCAGGTGATCATGTCATTTTGAATGGTGGAAGTGGTGAGAAAGCAACGCGTGTTTGCATTAATAAAAGGAACCTCCATTGTATATGTAGAGAGAAATGAAGAGGAAATAAAAAACAAAGAGTTAGAGTTTTTGAAGGGGGAATAACGTTGAATTTTAGCAGTGAGCAATCACTAGCAGATATTGGACGTGCCTTGACAGGGGCTTCGTTTGTCATAGGTGTGTTTATTTGCATCAATTTATTTATTTTATACAGAGTCATTGTACAGGCTCTGAGAAAAGAGCGTTCACTTGTTGTATCGGCAAAGAATAGATTGCTTTTGGGTGTGGCAGTTGTTATATATGGAGCCTTAATTTACGTTCTTCATGAATCTTATAAGTGGCTAAAATCTGAGTTTGTTGATTTACAAGCAGTTAGTATACAAATGTCGATTGTATATTGGCTATCGATTTTATTGATAGGTCTGTATATTCTCTACTATGCGTTTACTTTATTTTATAAAAAAGAAGGGCAGGAACAGTTTCTGCTAATGATTATCAGCGGGGCTGTAAGTGGGCTGAGCAATACGTTTGTCATATACATCATTAATCAATCGTTAAATACGAAAGACAACTTTACGAATGGTTTATTCTATGCCTTTTTAATTGGGTTGGTTGTTCATATCATTGCAGAACGATACATTCGTACAAGGATTGCTGTAATTACCAATCGAGTGGTTTATGAAAAAAGGGTTAAGCTGATTGATAAAACGTTGCAAATTCCATTTGAACGAATGGAGCGTTTTGAGAAAGGAAAAATCAGTGCTTGTTTAAATAATGATACAGAAAAAATTAGTGAGGGCATGCATTTAGCAGTTACTGGTGCGACCAATTTAATCACTTTGTTTTTCTGTCTAATTTATTTGGGCATGTTGAGCTTTTGGGGCCTTGTTTTATCTTTGGGCGTTGTTGTAGTCACTATTCTAATCAATCTATTTGTCGCAGGGGAAGCAACTAGACTGTATGAAGAGACAAGGGACATTCAAAATAAGTTTTTTGGTTTTATTAATGATATGTTGGCAGGATTCAAAGAGTTGAAGCTAAATAGAGCAAGAAAACTGGCATTCCAACAAAATTTTGAAGAAGCATGCAGCGACTATCGTAAAAAGGGAACAAAGGTTGACCTGAAGTTCGCGAATGCCTTTATTTTGGAAGACATGATTCTATTGTCGGTTGTTGGATTTGTGGCGTTTCTCTTTCCACTGATTTTCAAAATGCAAGGTGAATTGCTGTATAATTATGTGTTTATTTTCCTTTATATGATTGGCCCTGTTACCTACCTACTGCATTCTTTTCCGCAAATTATGCAGATTCAAGTAAGCTGGAAACGTATTAATAGTTTAATGGAAGAGGTCGCTGAATTAGAAAAAGAAGACCGAGTTTCTGTAGAAGCGTCGCCTGAAAAGAAAGTGATTCTCACTTTAAAGGGAGTCCAGTTCCAATATAAAGGTACAAGCGGCGAAGATTTTTCAGTTGGACCAATTGATTATGAATTTAAGGCTGGAGAAATTACCTTTATTACCGGAGGGAATGGAAGTGGGAAATCAACCTTTGCTAAGCTCGTTACCGGCCTTTATCCGGCTGATCGAGGAGAAACTCTCATTAACGGCGTTTCTAAAACACCAGAACAAATCCAAGAATACTATTCTGCAATTTTTAGTGACTTTTATCTTTTTGACCGTCTCTACGGTATAGATATTGATGGAAGAGAGCAGGAAATTCAAAGCTTGCTTGAGCTTCTTAGAATTCAGGATAAGGTCACAATCAAAGATGGTGAATTCAGCACGACTAAACTGTCGACAGGTCAAAAGAAGCGTTTGGCTTTGCTAGTTTCATATTTAGAGGATCGACCTATTTGTTTATTTGATGAATGGGCGGCAGATCAAGATCCAGAATATCGCAAATTCTTCTACTACAATTTGCTTCCTATGTTAAGAGATGAAGGGAAGTGTGTCATTGCGATTACACATGACGATCAATACTTCCATAAGGCTGATCATCTTATCAAAATGGAGCAAGGTCAGTTTGTAGAAAATAAGGATATATGAGGAGGTACATGTAGATGAGTCGTTATTTTCCATTAAGTAATGGACAGCTGGGCATTTGGTATGTTGAAAAAATGTATCCTAATACAAGTATTTCAAACAACGGGGCTCTTATACAATTGGCTACAGAGCAGCCCCTTCGTTATAATCTAATTTCGATTGCTATAAATGAGTATATAAAACGAACAGACAATATCCGTTTACGTATGATTTCTAGAAAAGAAGGCGAACCAGTTCAGTATGTAGCTGAATATATTGAAAAAGAAATAGAAATTATCGAGTTACAAGATGCAAGCACTGAAAGTATAAAAGAGGCTGCACTTGCCCACTTTCAGCAACCTTTACCACTAGAGGACGAGGAGCTTTTTGATTTTAAAGTGTTTAAAGAAAGCAGGCATCAGTGCTTTCTTTATGTGAATATTCATCATATTATTTCGGATGCTGTGTCTGTCATGAGTTGCATAGAGACCATTATTTCTATTTACACTGATTTAGCAAGTGGTGCGGTCATCGATATGGTGAAAAGTCCATCGTTTATCGAGCAAATTGAAGCGGAGCAGACATACGAGAAAAGCTCGCGTTATGAAAAGGATCGTCTTTATTGGGAACAGATTTTCCAAAGTAGACCAGAATTAACATCTCTTAAGCCTAGCAATGATTATTGCAGCAGTGCGAAAGCGATACGGCTATCAAAAGCAGTTCCGAAATCTCTTGCGGAAAAGTTGAAAGAATATTCGACTAAGAATCATATTAGTTTATTTAATTTGTTCTTGTCAGGCGTTTTCTTGTATATATCCAAAAAGAGTCAGAAAAAGGATATTGTAATCGGTACAATGTTTTCCAACCGGACAACGCTTCGTGAAAAGGAACTGTTTGGCATGCTTGTTAGCACTGTTCCTTTTCGCGTAGAGGTTGATCCAACTCTCACTTTTTCTTCATTCGCAAGAAATTTAAATCAGCAGCAGATTAGAACAATGAGGCATCAAAAATATCCATATAATCGTATTTTAAATGATTGGCGAAAAAAGCACAGCACGCATGATTATTTGTATACAACTTCCTTACAATATTTGGAGGTAGATTTCCCTAAGACAGATGGGATTAGATATAATGTAGATTTTTTATATAACAGTTATGAAATCAATGATCTCGCCTTTCATATTGTAAAAAGTGGGGAAGACATTGCATTTGAAATCGACTATAGGGTTGATTTATTTGAAGAGACAGAGATCCGCGACATGTTTAATAGAATAATGCTTTTACTTTCTAAAGCATTATCGGATCCGCAGCAGGAGATTGGAAATTTAGATTTATTAACAGTTACTGATCAATCCTTATATTTTAGGGAGCAAATGGAAATAGTCTGTCATGAACCGGAGGAATATTTCCAACAGATTTTTCAAAGAATTGCAAAAAAAACGCCTGAAAAGATAGCGGTTATTTGTGAGGAGCGCACACTGACGTATAAGGAACTGGATGAGCGGTCGAATCAGCTTGCACGACTCCTTCGACAAAAGGGTATAACACGAGAAAAAACAGTTGCTATTCTTACTGATCGTACAGAAGATATGATCGTTGGATCGATAGCGGTGATGAAAGCAGGTGGAGCTTATGTCCCAATCGATGCCGAATTTCCAGAGCAAAGAGTCCAATTCATTCTAAAAGACAGTAGTTCTATGATTTTGCTGACGGATCAAGTAAATAGAGTAGAACAAGATGCTTCTATTGAATGCATCCACTTTCAAGATGAAGCAATTCAGCAACAGCCGATATCGTCTATTGAAAGCCTGATGAAGCCTGAAGATTTATGCTATATCATATATACGTCTGGAACAACAGGCACGCCAAAGGGTGTCATGATTGAACATCGGAATTATCTAAATATGTGGAGGGCCTATAACGAAGCATACGGTTTTCAAGAAATGAAGCCTTGTATCTTACAGATGGCCAGCTTTTCGTTTGATGTGTTTGCTGGGGATATGACAAGAGCTTTATTGAATCAAGGAACCCTTGTCATTTGTTCGTCAGAAGCAAAGCGTGATTTAGTACGTATTCAAAATTTGATTGAGACACATCAGATTACAATGCTGGAATCAACACCAGCTTTAATTGTTCCTCTTTTAGATGACATGTATGAAAAAGGGATTAATCATACTTCTCTTGAATTGGTTGTGCTGGGTGCTGATTCTTGTTTGAAAGAAGACTATGAACGTCTCTTAGAACGTTATGGTGAGAGTATACGAATTTTTAACACGTATGGTGTCACTGAAGCGACAATTGAATCGAGCATTTATTGTTCTGAGCAGGCATTTGCAGATTATGAGGGTATTACGCCAATCGGTAAACCGTTATCAAATATGTCAATGTACATTTTTAGTGAAAACATGGAGCTTCTTCCACCTCATTATATAGGGGAGTTGTACATTGGTGGAAAAGGCGTCGCCAGGGGCTATTTGAACAATGCAGAGCTGACAGAGGAAAAATTTATCTTAAACCCTTATGATCCCTCTGAAAGACTGTATAAGACAGGGGATCAAGCGAAAATGCTGCCTGATGGAAATATTCAGTTTCTTGGGCGCAATGACTTTCAAGTCAAAATTAGAGGGCATCGAATTGAAATTGGAGAGATTGAGGCAAAAATGATTCAGCACCCTTTGGTGAGGAGAGCGGTTGTAAAGACTGTTAAACCTAACTCCCATCAAACCGTATTGGCTGCTTACTTTGAATCAGATGAATTAGATATCACAAATCAAATAAAAGCCTTTTTATTTAGAGAGCTGCCGGACTATATGGTCCCGACATATTTTATTCAATTAGACCGATTGCCTTTAACTGAAAACCACAAAGTCAATCGGAGAGAGCTGCCAGAGCCTGAAGTCTTTTTCAAGGAAAAGGAAGAGACAGGTTTGTTTCATAAAGCAGTTGAGGCGAAATTAGCCGAAGTTTGGAAGAAAACGCTAAAGGTAGACGATTTACATGCAACTTCTGATTTTATCCAGCTAGGTTTTCATTCATTGCAAGCATTAAAACTTTTGAATGAAATTGAGAATGAGTTCGGGATTCGACTGACGCTAGGGGATATTTTTTCTAATACACTTTTGTTTGCAATGGCAGATGTCATTGAAGAAAAAATGAAGATTGGCAATTTTGAACAGCTGCTACCTGCTAAGAAGAGTGATTCTTATCCTGTGACAGCTGCACAAGAAGGGGTATACACAAGATCATTAATTACAGACGCTAATCTGTTTAACATACCTTGTGTATTCCAAATAGATGGGCCACTTGACGCGGGTGCGTTGATAGATGCAATGCAAAAGTTAGTCAATCGACATGAATCGCTTAGAACCTTTTTTATAAAAGAAGATGGCGTCATTAAGCAGAAAGTTCATACAAACGTTTCCTTGCATGTGGATTATGATGTATACAATGAATCTAAAATAGAGGAGATTATTTGCGCTTCGCCTCAGCCGTTTTCATTGGACAAGCCTCCCTTGATGCAGGCACGGTTGATTAAAATACAATCTCTTCAAAAACATGTTTTATTATTAGACTTTCATCATATTATTTTCGATGGTATGTCTCTCCAAGTATTTATGGAAGAATTGGCATTGATATATCAGGGGAAAACTTTGCCACAATTGGATCTTGGGTACAAAGATTACGCTGTATGGGAGAAGCGCCAATTAGAAGCAGATCGGTTTTCTGCACACCGAGATTTTTGGAGGGACATTCTTGTTGACCATGCAGAACAGCTCAATTTGCCTGCTGATTTCCCAAGGCCAGATGTGCAATCTTTTGATGGAAAAACATTTGAATTTGAATTGAATATAAATCTATTAAACAAACTAAAAGATTATTCTATGAAGCACGGCTTGACGCTTTATATGAGTCTCTTATCAGTATATTTTGTCTTGTTGTCAAAATACACGGGTCAAGATGACTTGATCGTTGGTACGCCTATATCAGGACGTATTCATTCAAATATAGAAAGGATTACAGGATTATTTGTCAACACTCTTCCTATTAGGAAGGCAGTTGGCAGAACAGTTAGTTTCGCTCAATTTTGCCAAGAAGTCAAACGCGATATGCTTGGTATGCTGAATCATCAGCAATACCCTATTGATGAACTAGCCAAGCAACTGAAACTCAATCGTGATCCAAGCAGAAATCCTATTTATCAGACTGTATTTGCTCTACAAGATGTCAAAGAGAGTTATGAGCTGTCTGAAGGTGTCAAAATGTCTATTGTCGATACAGACTATAACACTTCTAAAGTTGATTTAACATTGGAGGCTGCAGTTCTTAATGATTGCCTTGGGTGCCGGTTTGAATATAGTACAAGTTTATTCAGAAAAGAAACTATCGAACAGATGGCAAAACATTTTGAACATCTTATCGAGACGATGGTGGCCGATCCACATCAAATAATCAGTGAAATCGGGTTGCTTTCCCAGGAGGAACAAGAGCTATTGGCCGATATGAATGATACTTTTGTACCGATACCTTCCTACCAATCTATCTCAGCTCAATTTGAAAAGCAGGCTGAGATGTGTCCGGAGGAAACAGCGGCTGTCTTTAGAGGAAGCTCCATCTCCTACGGAGAATTGAACAGTCGTGCCAATCAGCTAGCACATGCTCTTATTCAACAAGGTGTTGGAACGGATATGTTGGTAGGCATCATGGTTCGCCCATCATTTGATCTACTCATCGGGATGCTGGGAATTTTAAAGGCGGGGGGAGCCTATGTACCAATTGACCCTCAATATCCAGATAGCCGTATTGAGTACATGCTGAAAGATAGTGCTGTCCCTCTTTTGCTTACACAGTCGGTGCTGAAAGAAAGAACAGACTCATACTCAGGCAAAGTGATTTATTTGGATGAGGGGATGGAAGAAGAGCGTACAACGAATCCACCTTCAGTGGCAGAAGGGCATCATCTAGCCTATATGATTTATACTTCTGGATCAACTGGGGAGCCGAAAGGCGTCTTGATTGAACAGCACAGTGTACTGAATTTATGGCAATGGTTTGAAAGGACGTATCATGTGGCTCCTGGAGATGCCATTCTTCATATGACCAATTCTGCCTTTGATGTTAGTGTGGAGGAAACGTTGATTCCACTCATGTCGGGAGCTGTTGTCGTTATTGCGGAAAAACAAGTGGTGTTCCAAAAGGAAATGCTAATTGACTTCTTGAATGAGCACAAAGTCCGCATTGCTCAATTCGTTCCGGCAACCTTACGTGCACTTTTAGCTGGACAAACGAAAAAAGCTAAGAATTTAGAAGTGGTCATCTGTGGTGGAGAAAAGTTGGATCCTCAATTGGCTAACCAAATTACATCGCAAGGGTACCGTTTATATAATCATTATGGTCCAACCGAAGCGACGGTCGATACACTTGTATGGTCCTGTCCACCGGACAGAGGGGTAATTAAATTGGGAGCGCCCATTGACAATACAAAAGTCTATGTGCTTGATGAAGAAGGAAACCCTGTACCATCAGGCATTCCTGGTGAACTGTATATTGGTGGTGCAGGTATTGCAAGGGGCTATTTGAACCGTCCAGATCAGACGGATCGTGCTTTTGTGCCCGATCCATTCGAACAAAACGGGCGCCTCTATAAAACAGGTGACCTTGTCAAATGGCATAGAGATCAGACAATCGAATATCTTGGCAGACTGGACAAACAGATCAAAATCCGAGGTATGAGGATTGAGCCGGGTGAAATTACAGCGAAGCTGGTGGAGTTGGATGAGATCGAGAATGGCTATGTGGTGGCTCATCATGATGAGGAAGGACAAGTAAATCTATGTGCGTATATCGTGTGGAAGAAAGAGAGTGCGCCGGAGAAAGTAAGACGAAAGCTGGCGCAAACTCTACCAGAATATATGATTCCTGTGCATTTCATGACAATAGATGAGTTGCCTTTAACGCCAAATGGAAAAGTGAATGAACAGTTGCTTCCAATACCTGAAAAAGAAACAGAAACAGAAGAAGCGTATGTGCCGCCTTGTACAGAGATTGAAAAGTTGCTCACTGACATTTGGCAGGAGGTGCTTGGTATAGAACGTGTTAGCATAAAAGGAAGCTTTTTTGACTATGGAGGAGATTCGATCAAAGCCATTCAAATTTCTTCTCAATTAAGAAAGTATCGATTGAAACTTGAAACAAAGTATTTATTTACACATGCAACAATTCAAGAAGTGGCTATCTATATCGAGCCTTTAAAGAAACAAATTGATCAACGGCAGATATCTGGGGAAATTCTACTTTCTCCTATACAAAATTGGTTTTTTTCAAAAAACTTTGTTAATCCGCACCACTATAATCAGGCTGAGACACTCTACAAAGCAGAAGGATTTGATCCTGAAGCGGTTGAATTGGCGTTGGACAAACTCATTGAGCACCATGATGTACTAAGAGCTGTTTTTGTAAAGAATCTGAAACAGATGGTTCAAATCAACCGAAAAGCGTATACAGCTGATTTTTATACATTGGAAGTGATGAATCTTAGAAATAAAAATAACTGGCGAGAGCTTGCAGAAAACCATATTGATAGTATTCAAGGTGAGCTCGATATAGAAAATGGACCTCTTATCAAAGCAAGTATCTTTCAAACCAATAAAGGGGACCACCTTGTTATAGTTATACATCATCTCATCATAGACGGTGTTTCTTGGGGGATCTTGCTTGAGGATCTAGAAACAGCTTACGAACAAGCTGTTTCTGGAGAAAAAATAAAATTACCTGAGAAAACGACTTCTTATAAAGACTGGACAACAGAATTGTGGAATTACGCCAAAGAGGAAGTAGTAAATGAAAAAGCTTATTGGGAAGATGTTGAAAACAGGCTGGTAGTACCTTCTTCTTTAGCCGTACGTCAATCGATCAATCAAAAGGGATGGTACAGTAAACAGCTTGTTCGGCAACTTAACAAAGAAAAAACGGATTTGCTTTTAAAACAGGCGCATCGTGCATATAACACAGAAATAAATGAAATTCTGTTGGCGGCTTTTGCGTTGGCTATGAAGGAACAATTTGGAATAGAAGAACTACCACTTGATTTAGAAGGGCATGGAAGAGAGACGTTTTCGGAAGATGTCGACGTTTCAAGAACGATTGGGTGGTTTACATCTGTATTTCCAGTTGTACTAGAGGCGGGAAGAGAAGAAAAACTAGGAGCTGCAATAAAATCGGTTAAAGACCTGCTTCGCCGTATTCCTCAAAAGGGAATGGGATATGGATTGCTTTATTGTAAGGAACTGCAAACTATTGAAGAAAGACCATCTCCTCCAGTGAGTTTTAACTATTTGGGTCAGTTTGAGTTACATGAAAATGAGGGCCGATCTTTGCACTTAGGTAATTCAAACAGCTTGGAAAATGAAAGAACGCACATGCTTGATTTGAATCTTGCAGTCATAAATGGCGTGTTAGAAATCAATTTGGAATATCATGAGCGTGAGTTTGATAGAAATGAAATCGAACAAATTTTGAATGCTTACACGGAAACACTTGAAAAAATGGTCGATCATTGTATAGAGAAGGAAGATGACGGAGAAAAAACGTTAAGTGATTTTGATGATCAACGATTGACAGACGAAGAACTGGATCATATTTATGAGCTGCTTGAAGACATGTAGAGAGAGGGCATCCTCTCTCTATGATTGAAAAAGGAGTGGAAAAATGAAAAATAAACAAAATTTCCAAAACATTTACCCGCTATCGCCTATGCAAGAAGGTATGTTGTTTCATCATTTAAGCGATAAAGATCAAGATTTTCAAGCGTACTGTGTCCAATCGGCTCTGAAAATTTCCGGTACGTTTAATTTTGAAATTGCAGAAAATAGCCTAAATATTCTTGTAAGGCGTCATGATTTGTTACGAACAGTTTTTATTCATTCTAAGCTAAGCCGTCCTCGACAAGTTGTATTCAAAAATAGAGAGATGTTCATCCAAATGCATGACTATACTCATTTACAAGGGATTCATAAAGAGAAAGCTATCGAACAGTTCTTGGCGTCTGATTTAAAGGAAGGGTTTGATTTGGTAACTGGCCCTCTATTTCGGGTACAGGTACTGAGATTAAGCGAGCTTGAGCATATACTTGTTTTTACGAATCATCATATTATTTTGGATGGCTGGTGCTCTAGAGCGGTTTTAGAGGAATTCTTTGAGATATATGCTACGTTATTGCACCAGGAGCCGGTGAGAGAGAAGAAATCATTTTCTTTTAGTAAATATATTCAATGGATTGAAAATCAGGACAAAGATAAGGCTCATGCCTACTGGAGGGAATATTTAAAAGGACTTGAGACAAATACAGAGATGCCGAAATTCTACAAGAAAGCAACAAAAAAAAGCTTTCAAAAAGGGGAGTTTTATCAAAAAATAAATGATGACTTGCTTCAAGGTCTTGAACATCTATCAAAGCAATACAAAGTCACTGTCCATACTATATGTCAGACAACTTGGGCTTTGTTGCTCAGTCATTACAATCAATCGAAAGATGTTGTATTTGGATCAGTAGTATCTGGAAGACCACCTGAATTAGAAGGCATTGAGCATGCTGTGGGATTGTTTATCAATACCATTCCGGTCAGAATAAAGATGGAGCCTGAAATGTCTTTTGCACAGCTCCTACAGAATGTACAAGAATCAAACTTGGAGTCTGAGCGCTATTCATATTGCTCTCTGGCTGAGCTTCAGAAAATGACAGAATTTAAGACAGATCTGTTCAGTCATTTGCTTGTTTTTCAGAATTATCCGTCTAATGATGCTTCAACAGAAGAGGAAGAAGAACTTTTTGGTTTTCGCATAGAAGAATTCCATGATACCGAGCAAACAAATTATGATTTTCATTTAACTGTTGCTCCAAAGGAACAATACATCATTTTTCATTTTAATCAAAACGTATATGAAAATGATGAAATCCGTAACATAAGCAGACGATTTTTCCGTATATTAGAACAGATTATTGAGGCTCCTGATATGAGGATGTGTGAAATAGAGCTAATTGATGAAAAAGAAAAAAGGCTTATAACTGAAACATTTCAAACGTCTAATTACAATAGGGGTGAAGACAATCTCACCCTTCATGAACGCTTTGAACAGCAGGCAGCTTGGTTTCCTAATAAAACAGCTGTTTCATTCAATGGAGAATCGCTTACATATGAAACACTAAACAGTCGCGCTAATGAGCTTGCTAAAAAGCTTCGAGGACTTGGAGTACAAGCAAATGACTTAGTAGGTGTTATGCTGGAACGCTCTCACTCATTTATCATAGGCATTCTTGGTATTTTAAAAGCAGGAGCAGCATATGTCCCAATTGATCCAAATTATCCGCTGGAACGAATAGATTATATGATTCAAGATTCGAGAATATCCATTCTTATCACGGATCAAAAAAAGCATGCGGATATATTTCCTTCTATTATATATACAGGAAAAGTACTGATTATAGATGACATGTATAACGGTGACTATTGTGAAAATCTTCCTTCTATATCCTCTGTACAAGACCTTGCCTATGTCATTTATACATCAGGATCGACAGGAAAGCCAAAAGGAATTCTCACCAAACATGAAAATGTAATGAGAGTGGCTGTAAATACGAATTATGTAGATGTGACACATGAGGATCGTATTCTACAATTATCTAACCCATCTTTTGATGGCTCGGTATTTGACATTTTCGCAGCATTATTGAACGGAGCAGAATTAATCCTTATTGACCCAAACATCATTCTGTCGCCAAGAGAACTTTCTACATTCTTAGTAGAACAAAAGATTACGACCATGTTTTTAACTACTGCTTTATTCAATGCAATCATTGCTGAAAATCCAGCCGCTTTTAATGGACTTCATACCGTTTTGTTCGGCGGTGAAAAGGTAACGGTTTCTTTTGTCGAGCAAGCCTTAAAGGAATCTGGATCTAACAAATTCATTCATGTGTATGGGCCGACAGAAAGCACTGTTTTTGCCGCTTT
Source organism: Bacillus sp. TE9106W (assembly GCF_054062215.1). Lineage (NCBI taxonomy): Bacteria > Bacillati > Bacillota > Bacilli > Caryophanales > Bacillaceae > Bacillus > Bacillus sp. TE9106W. Next base: position 249,146 of record NZ_JBSSFA010000005.1, on the reverse strand, counting down.
TTATCAGATTCAATCTATTGATAAAAGATTAGGGACTATTCCAATTGGAAAGCCGCTGAATGATACAGAGCTCATAATTTTAAACCAATATGGGCAACTTCAAGCAATCGGCCTGCCTGGTGAACTATGCATAGCTGGAAAAGCTCTTGCCAAAGGATATCTGAATCGGCCTGACTTAACCGACGAGAAGTTTGTCACACATCCGTTTAAAGAACAGGAGAGAATGTATAAAACTGGTGATTTGGTAAGGTGGCTTCCTGATGGAGCTATTGAATTTATGGGGCGAATTGATCGTCAGGTGAAAATCCGAGGTTTCCGTATTGAACCAGAAGAAGTAGCGGCTCAATTATTACTCGTCCCTAACATAAAAAAATCGTATGTTATGGAAAGAAAAAACGAGCAAGATGAAACATATCTATGCGCTTATTATGTGTCTGATACCAAGAAAGAGTCAAAGGAGATAAGGGACGCTTTGGCTAAACGGCTACCTGATTACATGCTGCCTTCCTTTTTCATTCCATTAAACGACCTTCCAATCACGCTGAACGGAAAAACCAATGAAAAAGAACTGCCAGCTCCTGAACTAATGTTAGATCAAGAGGAGGAATATATTGCACCTCGAACAATCGTAGAAAAAAAACTAGCAGAATTGTGGGAGCAGATTCTAGGGGTAACTCCTGTTAGTATTAGTACCCATTTCTTTGAAGTGGGAGGTCATTCACTCAAAGCGGTTTCTCTGATAGCGGCCATTGAGAGAGAGTTATCGGTTAAATTGTCGATTAAAAAGATTTTTGAACATCCTTATTTAGAGGAAATGGCAATAATGATTGAACAGGAAAAAAATAGAGAAGTGCTTGGTATTCTCCCAGCTCCACCTCAGGACCATTATCCAGCTTCTGCAAATCAACAACGGATATATGCAGTCAGTCACTTACAGGGCGGGGAGCAGAGCTATAATATGCCATTCCTTTTAAAGGCTCCTCATACTTTACACATTGAGCGTGTTCAGAACACACTTAATATGCTTGTTGAACGCCACGAAAGCCTAAGAACTTCCTTTGATATGGTTGGGGATGAGCTGGTACAGCGAATCCACTCTTCTGCCAATGTAGAAGTGATGAGAGAAAAAGTATGTGAAGGCGGGCTAGACAAACTTATGCCTAAATTGGTAAAACCATTCGACCTTCATCAGGCGCCACTGTTAAGAGCGGGTGTTTTTGAGTATCAAGGAGATCATCTGCTGTTTATTGATATGCATCACATCATATCAGATGGTCAATCAATTGAGATTTTTATACGGGAATTTATTGAATTGTATAAACACAATCAGCCACTGCCTCCTCTTGCGCTCCAATATAAGGAGTATGCTGTTTGGGAAAAGCAGCATGAGATGGATGCGGATGTTTCCTATTGGGAGCAGCAGTTTAAGGATGATATCCCAGTTTTGACATTGCCTTTTGATGAGAAGCAGACGAGTGGAACACAGCCAGAGGGTGGCTTTTATATCAGAACGCTTAATCAGGAAATAACAAATCAATTGAAAAAGTATGCTCTGCAACAGAATCAAACTCTCTTTTCACTATTATTGGGAATGTATCAGCTTTTGCTCTCTAAATATACAGGGCAGAAAGATTTAGTAGTCGGTACTCCTTCTGCTGGGAGAAATCATGCGATTTTTGATAAAACTGTTGGGATGTTTGTCAAGACATTACCTATTAGGACTCATTTACAGTCTGCACAGCCAGTAAATGAATTTTTCTCAAAAGTACAGGAGCATTGTTTTGCAGCCTTCGAATGTGATATGGATCCTGTAGAATGGATTATGAATCGAACTAGTATGACACGGAAGACAAATGGTACTCCTCTTATTCAAACCATGTTTTCTTTTCATCATGAACAGGAAGAAATTGCTGCACAATGGGAGATACAAAACGTTTTCAATCCCAATGTACAATTTGATCTATCATTGGATGTGTTTGAACACAGTTCCCATTTAGACATCTATTTTGAATATAGTACAAGTTTATTCAGAAAAGAGACTATTGAACAGATGGCCCAAAATTTTGAACATCTTATCCAGACGGTGTTGGCCGATCCACATCAATTGATTGGCGAAATCGGGTTGCTTTCCCAGGAGGAACAAGCGCTATTGGCCAGCATGAATGATACTTTTGTACCGATGTCTTCCTACCAATCTATCTCGGCTCAATTTGAAAAGCAGGCTGAGGTGCGTCCGGAGGAAACAGCGGCTGTTTTTAGAGGAAGATCCCTCTCCTACGGAGAATTGAACAGCCGTGCCAATCAGCTAGCACATGCCCTCATTCAACAAGGTGTTGGAACGGATATGTTGGTAGGCATCATGGTTCGCCCATCATTTGATCTACTCATCGGGATGCTGGGAATTTTAAAGGCGGGGGGAGCCTATGTACCAATTGACCCTCAATATCCAGATAGCCGTATTGAGTACATGCTGAAAGACAGCGCTGTCTCTCTTTTGCTTACACAGTCGGTGCTGAAGGAAAGAACAGATTCATACTCAGGCAAAGTGATTTATTTGGATGAGGGGATGGAAGGAGAGCGTACAACGAATCCACCTTCAGTGGCAGAAGGGCATCATCTAGCCTATATGATTTATACTTCTGGATCAACTGGGGAGCCAAAAGGCGTCTTGATTGAACAGCACAGTGTACTGAATTTATGGCAATGGTTTGAAAGGACATATCATGTGGCTCCTGGAGATGCCATTCTCCATATGACCAATTCTGCCTTTGATGTTAGTGTGGAGGAAACGTTGATTCCGCTCATGTCGGGAGCTGTTGTCGTTATTGCGGAAGAACAAGTAGTGTTCCAAAAGGAAACGCTAATCGATTTCTTGAATGAGCACAAAATCCGCATAGCTCAATTTGTTCCAGCAACCTTACGTGCACTTTTAGCTGGACAAACGAAAAAAGCTAAGAATTTAGAAGTGGTCATCTGCGGTGGAGAAAAGTTGGATCCTCAATTGGCTAACCAAATTACATCGCAAGGGTACCATTTATACAATCATTATGGTCCAACCGAAGCGACGGTCGATACACTCGTATGGTCCTGTCCACCGGACAGAGGGGTAATTAAATTGGGAGCGCCCATTGACAATACAAAAGTCTATGTGCTCGATGAAGAAGGAAACCCTGTACCATCAGGCATTCCTGGTGAACTGTATATTGGTGGTGCAGGTATTGCAAGGGGCTATTTGAACCGTCCAGATCAGACGGATCGTACTTTTGTGCCCGATCCATTCGAACAAAACGGGCGCCTCTATAAAACAGGTGACCTTGTCAAATGGCATAGAGATCAGACAATCGAATATCTTGGTAGACTGGACAAACAGATCAAAATCCGAGGTATGAGGATTGAGCCGGGTGAAATTACAGCGAAGCTGGTGGAGTTGGATGAGATCGAGAATGGCTATGTGGTGGCTCATCATGATGAGGAAGGACAAGTAAATCTATGTGCGTATATCGTGTGGAAGAAAGAGAGTGAGCCAGAGAAAATAAGACGAAAGCTGGCGCAAACTCTACCAGAATATATGATTCCTATGCATTTCATGACAATAGATGAGTTGCCTTTAACGCCAAACGGAAAAGTAAATGAACAGCTGCTTCCAATACCTGAAAAAGAAACAGAGGAAGCATATGTACCGCCTTGCACAGAGACTGAAAAGACGCTCGTTTCCATTTGGCAGGAGGTGCTGGAGACAAATCTAATTGGGAGAAATAGTCACTTCATTAAAGCTGGTGGACATTCCTTAAAAGCTATAGATTTAATGAACAAAATCAGAAAGCAACTATTTACAAAAATTTCTTTACAGGATATTTTTGAATATCCGCTCTTAAAAGAGCTTGCTAATAAAATTGACAAAACGGGCCAAGCAAAAAGAGAAATCATATCAGTGGCTAAAGAGGCCGAAGAGTATCCGATGACCTCTGCACAAAAACGCATTTATGCAGTTAGTCATTTAATAGGCGCTGACACAACCTATAATATGCCTATTGTTCTAAAAGTGCCATTTAAGCTAGAAAAACAAAAGACAGAAAAAGTGATTAAAAGAATAATAGAACGTCATGATAGTTTACGAACCTCTTTCCAGGTGAAAAATGGTGAAGCAGTACAGATAGTTCATGCAAACTCTGATTTAAATATAGAAGAAGAAATACTGAATGCAGATGAGGTGCCTTCACGGATTTCTACGTGGACTAAGCCTTTTAATTTGAAAAAAGCACCTCTCATGAGAGTAAAAATAGCGAAGATAGACAATGGAGAGCATTTGCTGTTTTTGGATATACATCACATAATTTGCGATGGTGTATCAATAGATATATTACTAAATGAATTCTCCTCGCTGTATATTGATGAAAAAAACGAACTTCCTGTTGTACAGGTGCAATATAAGGACTATGCAGTATGGAAACAAAAACAAGATTACAGCCAGTCGAATAATCATTGGGAATCTATTCTGGATGGTCAGCTACCTGTTTTGAATCTACCGACTGACTTTAGCAGGCCAAAGGTTCAACAGTTTGAAGGAGATTATATATCGATTTCAATTGATCGAGAAATGGGACGTGGTCTTCTAGAGAAGCTGCAAGAGCAGGAAATGACACCTTATGTTTTGTTCCTGGGATTGTATCAGATACTTCTTCATCGATATTCAGGTCAGACGGACATTCTAACAGGAACGCCGGTTTCAGGGAGAGGTCAAATGGGCCTAGAAAATACGATAGGTCTATTAATGAATACACTGCCCATTAGAACAGTTACAACACCACAGATGTCTATAGCTAGCTTTTTAGAGCAGGTGAAAAATCAGGTATATAGTATGATGAAATATGCTGATTATCCACTCGATGAATTCATTGAACGTAAACAGATTAAAAGAAATCTTAATCGGAATTTATTATTTGACACAGTCTTTTCGTTTCATACAGAAGAGGAAGTTTCTTTATGGACACCGCTTCAAACAGATCAAAAGACAGCAAAATTTGATTTGACATTTGAGGTCACTCAGTTAAACGGTGAATTTCACATCAATATTGAATACAGTACAAACCTATTCCGTGTAGAGAACATTGATAGGATGGCTAGACACTACGTGGAGCTCATTAAGCAATATCTGATGGGAACGGAACAGTACTTGTATGAAATTGATTTTCGTTTAGATGAAGAAAAGCAATTAATTAAGCGTGTAAATGATACTGCTTATCCATTGTCGGTTGATCAGACGGTGTGCACCATGATGAAATTATGGGCTGAACATCACCCAGATAGCGTAGCAGCGGTGCATCAGGATAATATTTTAACCTATAAGGAATTAAACGAAAAGGCTGATGCAATTGCTGATTGGCTTGTGCAGCAAGGGATCAAAAAAGGTGAGATGATTGGAATTATGACAACTCCATCATTCAATATGCTGGCAGGAATTTTCGGTATTTTACAGGCTGGAGCAGTTTATGTACCTATAGACCCAGCGTATCCTAAAAAACGGATCGACTATATCTTGAAAGATAGTGAAGTTGCCTTCTTGCTGACCGAATCTGAGTATAAGAGTTTGCTAACAGGGTTTGAACAGGAAGTGGTTTTTTTGGATGTCCATCATTTTGAGAAAAATGGAATGTCCAATTCTATAACAGTACAAGGGTATGATGTAGCTTATATGATTTACACTTCCGGCTCTACAGGAAATCCAAAAGGTGTCATGATTGAGCATCGTTCATTAATGAATTTGGTTCAATGGCATCAAAGGAGATTCCAATTAACAGAGGCCGATCGTTGTTTGAAATTTGCTGGCTTTGGATTTGATGCCTCTGTATGGGAAATATTCCCTTGTCTATCTTATGGGGCATCTCTTTACATCGTCGATGCTCATGTACGGCAGGACATATATCAGCTAAATGATTTTATTGAACGTCACCAAGTTACGATTGCATTTATGCCTACGGCCTATTACGAACAATTTTCTTATTTGACAAACAGCTCACTTCGCATCCTTTTAACTGGCGGTGAAGCGTTGAAAACCTGTAAATCCCATTCTTATAAACTTGTCAATAATTATGGACCAACAGAAAATACAGTCGTTTCCACAAGTAGTGTAATTGACAGCGATTCTAACATAACTATTGGAATGCCAATTGATAATTGCCGGGTATACATTGTCAATGATCAATTTCAAGAGCAACCAATAGGAGTAACGGGAGAAATTTGTCTTGCAGGAGCTGGCCTAGCAAAAGGGTACTGGAATCGTCGTGAAGAGACGAAAGAACGTTTCATACATCATCCGGTTACAAAAGAACGTTTATATAGAACCGGAGATTATGGGCGATGGACATCAGATGGGAAAATTGAATACATTGGAAGAGCGGATGAGCAAATCAACATACGTGGATATCGAGTCGAATTGCAGGAAATTATCCATGCTATAAAAATGTTGCCGGGCATAAAGGATGTCTATCTTTTACAAAATAATATGGGTACGACAGCTGCAAGATTAATTGCCTACATTATATGTGATCAGCCATTTTTCGTTGACGAAATAAAAAGCCAGCTTTCAGAAAGGCTTCCAGATTATATGGTTCCTTCACAATTTATAAAGCTTGGCTACTTTCCTTTAACTGAAAACGGAAAGGTAGATAAAATAGCACTGCCAAAACCGATACAAGCAAAAAATGATGCAGAGCAGCAAATAGAGCCTAGAACGAAACTTGAAACCGAAATGAGAGAGATCTGGGGAGAAGTTCTAAATATACCTTCTACTTCTATAGGGATTCATGATGATTTCTTTGAACTTGGCGGAAATTCTATCAATATTTTAAAGATTCTTGCCTTAACGATGGATAAGGACTGGGATATATCGATTCAAGACTTTTTTGACGGAAAAACGATAGCTGCTATCTGTGATCAAACGGAAAGAGAAGAAAACCAAATCGATGATAGTGTATATGTCCGTCCAGCAGAGCTTTGTTTGATTGATGATAAAAGGTTGCATAGTAAAAGTGGCGTATTTTTGACCGGGGCAACAGGATTTTTAGGCATTCATTTGCTGGAAAGGTTACTACGTACAACACAGGGGCATATTTTCTGCTTAGTAAGGGGAAATAAGCAATATACAGCAGAAGAATGGCTCAAACAAGTCTTTTTACAATACTTTCCGAAGGGTGTTGACTTGATAGAACGAGCATCAGACAGATTAAGTATTGTTGCTGGAGATTTAACAAAAGAACGATTCGGCTTAACCTATGACATGTACGAAGATATTAAAAAACGGACAGAGCATATTTTCCATGCCGCGGCTAAAACGGACCACTTTGGACAGTTTAACGAATTCAAAGAGTTCAATATAAATGGTACAAAAAGAATATTGGAATTTGCAGGCGACAATAAAAAACTTCATTATATTTCGACTATGAGTGTAGCAGGTCATGTCGCAAAAGGTGAAGAGGAAAGAGTTTTTACTGAAGAAGACTTTTTCATTGAGCAGGAGATAGATGACAATGTTTATGTGAAAAGTAAATTTTTAGCTGAGCATGAAGTCATGCAGGCCGTTGCTCGTAAAGAGGTGAATGCAACTATTTATCGCATAGGATTGATTACAGGGCGACACGTAGATGGATGCGTACAATTGAATTTGAGGAAGAATGCATTCGCAAATACACTTGAAACTATCTATCATCTAGGAGCTGTTTCAGAGGAAATTGTTGGCCAGTTATTAGATGTTTCACCAGTGGATTTATGTAGTGAAGCAATTTTAAAACTTGCCTCCTCTTATAGTAATAAGCCTGTTTTTCATATTTATAATCCGTATAAAATTAATATACAGAAAATGTTTAATTTAGGAGGATTTGAAATAAATAAGGTGCCAGATCATGAGTATGAATTGCTAGTAGAATCCTATGCTAATGAAAAAAACTATCAAAAGATTTTAGGATTTACTTATTATATTGTGAAGGAGAATGAGGCGTATCGTGCCGTAGTAAAAAGTAAATGTGATGTAACAGTTCACTATTTAAAACAATGCGGTTTTGAATGGCCAGAGCCTTCAGTTGATTATATAAAGAAACTATTTTCAATGATGAGGGAAAAAGGATATTTTTTAGAAATGCATATAAAAAACATTTAATAGGATAGGTATTACCCTCACTTTTCTTATGAAAGGTGAGGGGATTGTTTTAAGGGGGAACGATAAAATGCTTATGTTAAAAGCAGAAGGGTGTAAAGCTACTAGAAATGAAAAGGTGATTTTTGAAAACGTTCATTTAGATATAGAAGAAAAGCAGAGAGTAGCCATTATTGGCAGTAATGGTGTTGGTAAAACGACATTGCTTAAAGCACTATTTGGTAAGGTGCAATTAGAAAAGGGAAAAATTATGAGAAAGTATCCTGCAGATGCTTGGGGATGGGTTGAACAGATGGAGGAACTAGCGGATGTGACTCTTTATGAATATGTTAGTTTGGTTCGTCCTGAGCTGGCAACTTATCAAAAGAAGATTGATGAGCTTCAAAAAAAGATGTCGATTGTAACAAAAGAAGAGCTAGAGGGCTTGATGGAGGAATACACGACATTTTATGAGCGTTTTATGGCAATGGATGGTTTTCAATTTCAAACGGAAATTGAAAAGCACCTGAGTCAATTACAGTTGCCTCCAGCAAGCTGGTACATGCCTTATAGTCAATTAAGTGGTGGAGAAAAAACCAGGGCGCAATTAGCTAGGACGATGCTCAAAAATCCAAAATTTTTAATTTTAGATGAACCAACCAATCATTTGGACAAAGATGCAATTGAATGGCTTACGAATTGGATTAAAGCTAGTGATACAACCGTATTGTTTGTTTCTCATGATAGACATTTTATTGATCAGGTGGCTGATGTAACGTATGAGTTGACAGCAGAAGGAACAAAAAAGTATAAAGGCGGTTATTCAGCATATAAAAAACAGAAGGATCACGAAATATTAACTCATCAGAAACTTTACGCCAAACAGGAACAAAAAAAGAAAGAGTTATTAGAGTCAATTATCCGTTATAAGCAATGGTTTCAGCAAGCCCAAAAATCATCTGGAAAAGATGATTCTGCTGCGCAAAAAAACAATTTCTCATCGAGGGCAACGAAAAGCGCCTCACGATTTAAGGCGCTTGAAAAAGCATTAGATCGCCTTGAGAAAAATAAAATAGAAAAGTACAAAGAAGCAGATCGAGTGAAGCTTGATTTTCATGAAACAGCTTTTGGAGCCTCACGTCTTTTGCAAATACGTCAAATGACATTTGGATATGATGGTATTACTCTTTTTAAGGATTTTAACTTAGATGTGAAACGCTCCGAGAGATTGGCTGTAATTGGGCCAAATGGTTCCGGGAAAACTACTCTACTTCAGCTTATTTTAGGACGGAAGCAGCCGGAAGAAGGAATGGTACAGCTTCATCCTAGATGTAAGGTTGGTTATTTTTCACAAGAGCTTAGTGATCTGGACGGAAGTGATACAATATTGGAGCATATTATGAAAATCCCTAATTTAACTCAGACAGAGGCAAGGACAATTCTCGGCTGTTTTCTTTTTAAAAGAGATAATGTGCTCAAAAAAATATCTCATTTAAGCATGGGTGAAAAATGTAGGGTCGCCTTTGTAAAATTATATTTCTCCGGCGCCGACTTACTTATTCTCGATGAACCGAATAATTATTTAGATATTGAGACGAGAGAGACGATTGAAGAGGCGCTTCAAGAATTTCCAGGTACGATAATTGCTGTTTCACATGACAAATATTTTTTGAGAAAAATTGCAGATAGAATACTAGATTTAGGAAGCACAAACAAAAGAGTATTTGAAGGCTCTTATTCTGATTATGAGCAGGAGAAAAAAAATAGAGAATTAAAATTAACAGTAGAAATGCAGAATGAACTTTTCTATTTGGAAATCAAGAGGCAGAATTACTTGGCAGATAGTCCTGTAAATGAAGAAGAGCAAGAGGAGCTTTTAGCAAAAATTTACGAAATTAACCAAAAAATCGACAAAATTAAAAAGCAGGCTTATAAGCAATTTTAAGTTATGTACATGTATATTTCAGGTATAAAATTTTCAAATGAATTAATGTTGATAAATCTAATATATTTAAAGATAAATGATAATAGGAGAATGACACATGGTTTCAAAAATTAAGCTTTTTTGTTTTCATCATGCAGGTGGGTCTTCGTCAGCCTACTACAATTGGAAGGATTATTTAAACAAGGATATCGAGATTATCCCTATTGAATTAGCTGGAAGAGGGAAACGTTTAAAGGAGCCCGTATATACAAGTATGGAAGAAGCAGTATTAGATATTTACGATTTGATGAAACCTAATTTAGATGGTTCTCCATTTGCGATGTTTGGCCATAGTATGGGAGCTTTATTAGTATATGAAATGATTCAGAAAATCCGTGATGTCAAAGGAATAAGTCCAATACATGCATTTTTCTCAGGGCGACTACCTGTTCATACTATAGATCAGCAAAAGTGTTACACTTTACCAGATCAAGAACTAAAGAAATACATAGTAGACTTAGGAGGAATCCCATTAGAATTACAATCTTATGATGAAATATTAGATATGTTTCTCCCAATCATTAGAGCAGACTTTAAACTAGTTGAAACTTATGAGCTTAAAGGAAAAATAAGTCCTTTTACATTTAATATTTCTATTCTATACGGTTACGATGATAAGCTAGTAGATAATCAAAGATTGATAGAGTGGGCTGATTATACTAGTAAACAATGCTATTTTTATGGATATCAGGGAGGGCACTTTTTTATTAATGATTTTACAGAAGAAGTTGTTAAAATAATAAATAAAACATTAAGTTCATCCGATTTTCAAAGTAAAATATTATAAATGAGACTTTAATATTTCTATGTTTTTTATAGGGGCATTATCAGAAAAACACCAAAAAGCGAATGACTTCTCTTGTTTCTTCTCCAATTTTCTCGTAGTTTTACACGTTGGTACCTGCACATCTATTAAAGAAACTTAAAAGGTTTATAAAGGTGGTGGAATTTAAATGATAGAAGTATATATTGTAAGAATTCCTAATAAAATAGAAACTAGATTATTTAAACAATTACTAGGTTATGTTTCTAATGAAAAGCGAAAAAAGATTGAAAACTTCCATAGGAAAGAAGATAGTTATAGGGGGCTTATCGCGGACCTTCTTGTTAGAAGTTTGATTATACGAAAATATAGTATTTCAAATGAAGAAATTGAATTCAAAAATAATCTTTACGGAAAGCCGTATTTACATAATTTTTCTAATTTCGAATTTAATGTTTCTCATTCGGGTGATTGGGTTGTTTGTGCTGTAGATAAATTTTCAATTGGTATAGATGTTGAATTGATAAAGCCAATTGAATTCGATATAGCAAAAAGCTTTTTTGCAGAGGTAGAATATAATGATTTGCTTTCTATAGATCCACTAAGACAACTAGATTATTTTTATGATCTTTGGACCATAAAGGAAAGTTATGTAAAAGCTTTAGGAGAAGGATTAACAATTCCTCTGAATTCCTTTTTAGTTAAAAAACAGGATTTTAAACAAATTAAAATAATAAAAAACAATAAAAAAACCCCATATTTTGTTAGACAATATGATATTGATGATCAGTATAAGTTATCAGTTTGCGCTATGCATAATAGCTTTTCTGCTAATCCTCAACATGTTAATTTTTTTAGTATAGTGAAAAAAATACTGGGTAAAAAGGTATTATTTTAGTAACAGGTGATCAATTGGATTATATGAATGTAAGTATCAAACCATCCTCACCTACAGCTGTTTTATAATTATTAATTTTGTATATAAAATTAATAAGATTTATGATATGATGAAAGTATCAAAATACTTCTAAATCTATCTTGCAAAAGGACACACCTACGCAGAACCATAGCGTAGGTGTGTCCTTTTTTGTTTGTTTTAATAAAAATAGCATACAGAATTTATCAGATGATATTAGCAACAATTAATAAATTAAAAAGAAATGGGATGAATTGATGAAAGAATTTATATGAAATCATTTATTAGAGATTTTAGTGGCATTTATTATAGGAGGAGCTATTGTAGGGAGATGAGTACTTACTTTTTGAATTGACGTTTTTTAACATAATAGAAGCATGCATTCTGTTGTATAGATAAAGTGATTTTTTTATTTGATTAGGGAGGATATAACAGCATGAAACAATGGATTAAGGTTATTTGTATAACATCATTCGTATTTCAAATGACAGCATGTAGCAATTCCACTCAAACAAAAAATGATTCGAGACCTGCCCAAGCAGTACAAAACGGGATACAACAGCACGTAGAAGGGAAAAGTATTGTTGATATTACAGAAGCTTATAAGGGGAAATTAAAAGGCTTAGAGACTGTTAAAGGGAAGGTATTACATGGAGATACGATAGACGTGAACGTAAAGGGGCAGAAACAGACGGTAAGGTTGCTGTTATTGGATACCCCCGAGTCCGTATCACAGAAGATTCCACCACAAAAGATGGGAAAGGAAGCGTCGTTATTTTTAAAGAAACAATTAAAAGGAAAAAGCGTAACATTGGTCTATGATCATGGACCAAAAGAGGACAAGTATGGCAGGAAATTGGCATATGTATTTTGTGAAGGAATACTTATCAACGAATTAATGGTCAAATCAGGATATGGTATTGTAGCTTACATTTCAAAACCTAACACTTCACTGCTTCCACAAATGCTAGAAAGCGAAAAAGAGGCAAAGGCGTCAAAAACTGGTGTGTGGAGCATAAAAGGGTATGTGGATGAAGAGAAACATCATTATAACCGTAATGATGCAGCTTAGCACCATAATCCATTGCAATAAATACAAATATTCATACAAAATGGAGGTTTTATGAATGAATGAAAACAAAAGAAATATGCTCTTATCCTTTATCATTTCAATTTTATTTATTTTCGCGAGTTTATTACCTTTTAGTAGTAATGAATGTGTGTATGTTATCTTCAAAATTGGTGCTGCAGCTGGTGTAATAAATATTGTAATGATGAGCGTCTTCTTGTATTTTCAAATCAAAAAAACGGGGCATTTATTAAATTAGTAAAGTAAGACTTAATAGTTTCCATACCCTTTTCCTTTTAATTAGGGTATGGAAAACAAAAAAGGAGTGCGAAAGGTGAGTCAAGTACCTGGGTTTTTGAAGTTTGTTTTAGCGAGAGAAAGACGGTATGTATATTTAGCTGTAGCAGAAAAGAAAAACAAAAGAGTACATACACATATTGTATATAGATTTGGTCAGCTAGAAAAAGCATTAGAAACCATATATGTAATACGTGATGATTTTGAGAATCTTTTCCCTTTAGAATTAAAAGAGAAGGGTTATGATTGGGAAGATATCAACGATTGGATACTTTCTATTGAAACAGGGTACTCCAAACACGGAAATAAACTAGTCATATATTAGCAAACGTTTTACATTCTAATAAGACAGGTGAGGGGAATATGGGATGTCAATCATTCGAAAGTATCACATCGCAATTGCTTGGATGATAGCTACTAGTGCAATGCTCATAAGTTTGGTTTTTAGTGAATGGATGAAGCTGCCTCCATGTGATTTGTGCTGGTATCAAAGGATGGCCATGTATCCATTAGTATTCATATTAGGTATAGGTATGTATAGAAAAGATGCACATGTAAGTACATATGCATTTCCATTTGCCTGTATTGGCCTATTAGTAGCCGTTTATCAAATCACGATTCAGGCTTTTCCTACAAGTGAATTGAAGATGTGTTCAGTAGGCGTTTCTTGTACGGAAGATTACTTGAATTTGTTTGGCTTCATCTCGATTCCTATGCTATCTTTTGTTGGATTTTTAGCCATAATAATCCTTCTATGTATTAAACCTGATAGAGAGACAAAAGATCGAGCAACAAAGTAATTGTGAAATATATATTTAAACAAACTAAAAATGCTCATAAATTGATAATAAAAACAAAAAGAAATGCAAAAGGAGAAATAAAAAATGACAACAATACAAGTAAGTAATGAAATGTGCAAAATTCCAGAAGCGGATGTAGAATTATTAAAGATTATGGCTCATCCAGTTAGATTACAAATCGTGAAAGAACTAGAATATCGCAAAGTTTGTAATGTAACACAGTTAACAGAGCTATTAGAGGTACCTCAATCTACTGTTTCACAGCATCTATCTAAAATGCGTGGGAAGATCCTGCGTTCAGAAAGAAGGGGATTAGAGATGTACTATCATATTGATAATTTAAAGGCATGCCAGATTGTCAGTGTACTAGGTTTGTAAAAATTTAAGCTAAATAGAAGATTATGTTAATAAAAATGAAAGAAGGGCAGATATGCCAGGCTGCCCTTCTTTCATTTGTGATTTTGCATATATTTGTGCGCATTTAGTATAGCAAACATTTTTCTTTTCTATCAAATAAAAAGAGCCTGTATGCACAGGCTAAAATTACGTATGAAAAAGAGATCATGATACTCGATTTCTTTTTCATACAAGGGTTAGAGATTAGTTGCTATTCGACTCATACTCATTTTATGGTTAATACTTAGAATATTCAATCTAATTATTTGTTTCTCAATATGTTTTGTTTGTTTTTATATTATAATATACGTAATTTTTTTTAATTATGTATCTCTCTATATTTTCCTGGGGTGAATCCTTTTAATAAGGATTCCTTTTTTATTGTTTCATACAATATAATATAATTCAAATTTAATTTTAAAGTGGAGAATATTAATAATGAAACATCAAAATTTACGGTATTTTATAAAGCGACCGTTGAAATTGCTTGCTTATATAGGAATTGTTGCTTTCCATTGCTGGAGATCAGCACTGAAAATTTATCCACAGCAATAATGATTCCAGGTATTCTAACTCCGTTGATTAGGATAATATTTACTATTCTTTGTTCCTCAATTAATTTTTTATAAAAATTGTCTTGTGTATACATTAATAGTTACCTCCTCTCTTTAAATATTCTAATCTTTTTAAATTCTTCTTATGAATATAAGAGGAATGGAGTAATTATAACATTTCTAGGATGGATTTTTATAAAAAATAAAAGCCCTTACAATGAAGTAATGAACTGTACCCTGAATCATGGACAATTAAAAACCCCAAATAATAGGGATTTTTAGAATAAAAGTAAACATATTCTTTATACTTAGCAACGTTCATTTAATTTAATTCAATTAAGTGGCAAATACCGACAACGTGCAGTAATTGCTAGAGCACTATCTTCCTATGTTGTTTTATTTATTGCTGATGAACCAACAGCAAATAAAATTATTGAGTGTTCCCGGAACTCACGCATAAAGAAGTTAATTGTGTAATTGTTGTTACGCATTCTCAAGAAGTTTTAAAAAATCAAACTGAGTAGTTTATTTAAGTGAATAGAAGCTAGAATAGTTAAGGAAAAGGATACTTTCGTTCTTAATTAACATAATTTTCAAAAATAAAATCTACGGATGTTAATATTTGTTATATAATATAGTTGTCAAAGTACTACCTCTGTAGTTTCTATGATGAATCGGTAAGATAGTTTGTTTGTCCCATATATTCACCTGATACAAAAAAACTTGTAGAGATTCCTGCAAGTTCTTTTTTTAAGGATTAAATGTGAATCTGAAATAAAGTAACGATTTTTTGAGGGGAGAAAAGTAAATGTTTATAGAAGCAGAAAGATTACTAATACGGAAATTTGAATTCAAGGATTGGGAAGCTGTTCATGAGTATACATCAGATAGCAATGTTATGAAATACATACCTGAAGGGGTTTTTACTGAAGAAGATACAAGAAACTTTGTAAATAAAAATATGGGTGAAAATGCTGAGAACTTTCCTGTAATACTGATAGATGAAAATATTCTGATTGGTCATATTGTTTTTCATAAATATTTTGGCGAGCATACTTATGAAATTGGTTGGGTATTCAATCCTAAATATTTCAATAAAGGATATGCTTCTGAAGCAGCACAAGCTACATTGAAATATGGGTTTAAGGAAATGAAATTACATAGAATTATAGCTACATGTCAGCCAGAAAATACCCCATCGTATCGAGTGATGGAGAAAATTGGAATGAGGAGAGAAGGCTATTTCAAGAAGTGTATACCCCATGGAAATGAATGGTGGGATGAATATTATTACGCTATTTTAGAAGAAGAGTAGTGTCTCAGAACGCATTATTAAAATCAAAATCATAATTAAAATTGTGCTACCATTTTTTGGGGAATTGCTTGGTCTATAAAATAATTAAAATGTGGGTGGTGCTCTATGCCCATCAAGCTAACATTATACAAGTTTAATTTCATGTAAGATTTTTTCTTTTTTCTAAAGATCCAGTGTAAGTTCTTTAAAAATTTGCATACTAAATAAACCCTATCGGGCTTCATTTTTTGGGATTAAACTACCTGATTGTGGAACATGGAAAAATTATATACGATGCCTAAGATATCAATGACTGTTTTCTTCTTATACCTATGGGATTTTCGTCCGTTTTTCTGTAAGAGATTAAACAGAGGAAACAATATCTTTGTTAATTCTTAGGTGTCTTCTGTAAAGATTGATAAAGAAGTGAAAAATAATCTTTTATGATATAAATCGCTTTATATTCGCTTAATTCTCACTCCTTTTTGCTGAGGATTAATTGGCGCATTTGAAACATGGTGGAGGAATCAAGAAAGGTACTGATTAATTGTCCGTATAAATGACATTCAAGTTTTCCTTAATTGAAGTACACCCCAAATGTTAGACACTAACAACAATTGGGGTGTACTTTTTTATAGCTAAATTTTTACGAGAGGAAAAAGTAATGGTAGTAAGAAGGTATTTAGATGGAAATGATGGAGCGAAGAGATGTGTAAAATCTATAAAGGTTCATCCAAGTGTAATTCAGCAGTGAGGTAGTTCAAAACAGTTTATTTCGCAAAATACATATGGATTGATGCTGTTATTCATTTTAATCTTTGTAATACCCTGATATAGATGCTAGCCCAAAAAAGCTCGCAATCTATTATTAGTAATTCAAGAAGAGAAGATAATGAAAAAATATTTTTTAATTTTAATATTTAAAACTTATGGACACGTGTTACAATGAAGTTCTCCAATTTATTTTATTCTCCTATTTAGAATTTATGGTTTAGTATCCAATAATACAAAAGTGGTTGTAGTAAATAAATGAATAAACAAATGAAGTGAAGCGGTTAGAGTGGTTAAAAGGCTATTAAGTATAATTATCCAAAAATAAATTCACTTAGTTAAGTTTTAGAAAATTTATTATGGTAAGGATTTCATCAAAGTTGAATTGTTCTAGATTAAACTTGTGATTCCATCAAAGTCAAAAGTCATTATTTAAATGAATTCCATGTTTCATCTAGGTAATTTAGAATAATTTGTAGTCTTAACATTACTTAATATAGAAAATAACATATTCGAAAGGTGGATAGATAAAACTCCGCTTGTAAAAATTAAATTGTTATATGTGAAGATATATTTAAAAGGATATAACGGTGATTTTATATCGAATGATACCATAAATGAATGTAGAAAAAATAAAGGAGCAAACGATTAAATAAACTATATCAGCTGTTAGAATGAAAGGGAGAAGTAGAAAGTGTTTAAAATAAAAGAAAGATTAGAACAAATGAAGCTTAAAACGAAGTTGTCTATGGCATTTATTACAATATTAATTATACCAAGTCTTATTGTGGGAATAACATCTTATAATGAGTCGAAAACAGATCTTAATGATACAATTCTACAAACTGCGAAAGATAATGTGAGTATTTTAAATAAGATAGTTGATGATGAATTAGAAAATAAACATGTAGATGTAACTTATTTTGCAAAGATACTTACACAAAGTGATTATAACGCTGACCAATTGCAAAATGTACAAAGTAAATTTGAACAATATAAACAGTTACATCCAGAGATAGAAACAATTTATACTACATCCAGTAATAATCAATTTATTCAAGCACCTGTTGGAAAAATACCAGAAGGATTTAATCCATTAGAAAGTAGTTGGTATAAGGATGCAGTAAAAGCCAATGGAGAAATTATTGTTTCCTCTCCTTATAAATCAAAGTCTACAGGAAATATGGTAATAGCAATTGCAAAGCAAAATGCAGATAAAAGTGGTGTCATTGGTGTGGACTTAAATATTGATGATATCGTAAAAACTTCTAAAATGATAAAAATAGGAAAACAGGGCTTTGTATCTATAGTAAGTCAAGATAAGACTATCGTTGTTCATCCTACACGTAAGCCAGGTGAGAAATTAGAGAAATCATTAGCAGATGATCTATATAAGAAAGAAGATGGAGTAATTACTTATAGCCTTAATGGTGAGGATCGAAACATAAGCTTTAAGACAAACAAAAAAACAGGTTGGAAAATAGCTGGTATAATGCCTACGAAAGAAATTGAAGAGGCTACCAATCCTATTTTTTATAAAACGCTCACTATAATAGGGGCTTCATTATTGTTAGGTGGAATTGTAATTTTCTTCATTCTTAAATCTATTATTAATCCACTAAAACGATTAGTTATTTCAGCTCAAAGAATTAGTCAGGGAGATTTAACTGAGAAAATAGATATTCGTTCAAAGGATGAACTTGGTCAATTAGGTGGTAGTTTCAACACAATGGCAGAGTCATTACGTAATATAATTTCTCAAATTAACACATCTGCAGGACATGTGGCTGCTTCGTCTGAGGAATTAACTGCTAGCGTAGAGCAAGCAAGTGTTGCGACAGAACAAATTACAAAAGAAATGGAAGAAATATCGAATAGTGCAGAAGTTCAAAATAATGAAGTGGCGTCTGGAGCGGAATTAATTGGTGAGGTAACGCGTAACATTCAATGCGTAGCTGATAATGCTTCTGAAGTATCGGCCTCATCCTTATACACAAAACAAAAAGCGAATGAGGGTGAACAATTAGTAGAACAAACTGTAACGCAAATGCAGTCTATACATCATTCTGTTTCTCAATCCGATAATGTAATTAAATTATTAGATAAGAAATCGCAGCAAATTGGAAGTATACTAGAAGCAATTCAAACTATTGCAGAACAAACAAATTTATTAGCATTAAATGCAGCAATAGAAGCGGCTAGAGCAGGAGAACAGGGGCGTGGATTTGCCATTGTTGCCGATGAAGTCAGGAAGTTAGCGGAGCAATCATCCGAATCTTCAATGGAAATTGGAAGTTTAATTAATGAAATACAAGCAGATGTACATGAGACTGTAAAAGCTATGAATGAAGTAGGAGTTGAAGTGCAGTCGGGGCTTCAGGTTGCGAATGATACAAAACAAAGTTTTTATGAAATTTCAAAATCTGCAAATGATATTGTGTCAAAAGTACACGGTATGGTGGAATTATCAAATAAAATGACAAGTGATGCAATGAAAGTCGATACATCAATTAATCAAATATCTATGGCTGTGAAAGAGAATTCTTCAAGTATGCAAACGATAGCCGGCTCATCTGAGGAGCAACATGCTTCTATGGAAGAGATAAATTCTTCAGCAGTACAATTAGCACAGATGGCCGAAGAACTTCAAGAATTAATTGGTGGATTTAACATATAAGTTCAGATTCTAAGATAGAATCCTAGATAGTGTGTTTAAGGATAGAAGTTAAAAATCTTATTACGATAAAAGGAGCAAATTAATTTGCTCCTTTTTCACTTGTATTCTACATGAAATTTAGTATCAATGATTCCAAAAGCAACTTTACATGGGAACGGATTTCTCCCTGTTGAAGCAGCGTACATACATGAAAGTACCCAATATTCCAATTCTAAAGGTAAGCGGAATACTTGAATACTACCATCACTGTTTTTTACTGTTACAATCGGTGTATTTACCCTAGTTGTAGTGAAACCATCTGTCGTTATCAGCGCTACTGCATTATTATTATGAAAACCAGTGCTTAAAACCTCGTAAATTATTCCATCTTTCTCGTTGATAATCATAGGTATATTTAAATAGGGATAGTTATCTATATCATTATGAGTAATTGTTCTCGCTGTATTCTTTCTTATCTGATTCCCTTGCATTTTATATTCTCCTTTATAATACTCCAAAGATAATCACCTAAATCTATTTTACGTCTATTATATTAGGAAATTGTATTGTCATCTTATTATAGAAAGCATCAGTACATATGATAGAGCTATGTAATGGATCTATATTGATAACGGTCATATAGTTGGTGAGTAAATAAAAAGAATAGCGCTTTTAGGAGAACTTCGTTTACTTGGCGAGATGATTTTCAAAGTAATAAAACTAGTGGGGCCTTGGGAGATTTGGGAATCCATCTAATAGACTTATTATGGTTTTTGTTCGAGAGTGATTTTAGAAAGGCTACCGTTCGTACTAAAATTAAAACAAATGTTATGGAAGAATTATTTCAGTTCAGGTTTCAATAGAACTTAGTTATTAGGAGCGCCTGAAAAGAAAACAGATATGAGTAAAATAATATCTTCAAAATATCTAAGAGCATGTTTTGACCTGAAATATTATTTTAACTTTATTTTATAGAAACTCATTCTAGCGATTTTAAATAAGCTCGTACTGCTTTATTACAATCTGCGGCTGATTATGATGGTTATGATAGTGTAACGTATAAAGCCATAGAAA
Source organism: Bacillus sp. TE9106W (assembly GCF_054062215.1). Classification (NCBI taxonomy): domain Bacteria; kingdom Bacillati; phylum Bacillota; class Bacilli; order Caryophanales; family Bacillaceae; genus Bacillus; species Bacillus sp. TE9106W. The sequence goes on along the minus strand of NZ_JBSSFA010000005.1, from coordinate 228,444 downwards.
ATGCTTGGAATCAGATCGGTGTAAAATAACCTAGCTACTATAGGCGAAGAATTTTATCTATTAAAACTAAAAAAAGAACACACTTGTATAATGATATGCTCCCCATTAGGTAGACAGATAAAAAGGAAAAATCTGTTTATCTAAGGGGAGTATTTTTTATTGATAGAATGAAATATTCTAAAACTGAAAAATTGGCGATTTTAGCTCTTTATAAAGATGGTTATCATTCAATAGCTGACATTACGGCAAAGTTTTCTGTTAATCCTGGAACGATTAGAGCTTGGAAAATAAGCTATGAAGTGAATGGTGTAGACGGCCTAGAAAAAGCACTTTCTTGGAAAAGGAGATAAAGATAAATTTGAGCGTAGAGAGAAACTGTAATTAAAGTAAGATAGGACAAAGACTAGCGTTGAGAAATATAAAAGATGGAAGTAACATAGGGGATTTACGCATAAATTAATATTGACGATTAAATTAACAAAATTTTCATTTTAATCAAAAAATACATAGTGTTTTTAACTTATAATAATGTTACTACGATGAAAATACGGCTACTAATTAGTTATTTTAAAAATCAATTTTAGATAGGAAGAGGATAATGAAGACCAGAGATAGTTATAAAATTGTTGTAATTGGTGCTGGGACTGCTGGAATATCTTCTACTGCACATTTGTTACGAAATGTACCCCTATTGAAAGAAAGTATAGCAATTATTGATCCATCAAAAAAACATTACTTTCAACCACTATGGAGTTTAGTGGGGGGAGGAATTGTATCAAAGGAAAGTACAGTGCGTGATCAAGAATTGCTTATTCCAAAAGGGGCAACGTGGATCCCTAAAAGTGTTGTTAAGTTGTTTCCGGATGAAAATAAGCTAATTTTAGATGATGGACTGCTGCTTGAGTATGAAATTCTTATTGTAGCAGCCGGTATACAAATAAATTGGGACGGTATTAAAGGTTTAAAAGAGCCTATTGGAACTAACGGGGTTTGTAGCAATTACTCTTATAAATATGTTGATTCTACTTGGAGAGAAATTGAAAAATTTAAAGGAGGAAATGCGGTTTTTACCCACCCAAATACTCCTATTAAATGCGGTGGTGCTCCACAAAAGATTATGTATTTAGCAGAAGAGTATTTTTCTAATAACGGTGTAAGAAACAAAAGTGAAGTAATGTTTTATACTGCGAATGCTAACATATTTCAGGTTCCACGATATGCTAATACATTAGAACAAGTACTAGAAAGAAAGCAAATTATAACGAATTATAATAAAAACTTAGTAGAAATTATTGCCGAAAAGAGAGAAGCAATTTTTGAAGATACGCAAACACTGAAAAGAGAAACCGTACCATACAGTATGATCCATGTTGTTCCACCAATGGGGCCACCTAATTTTATTAAAGAGAGTGAAATAAGTGATTCTCAGGGGTGGGTAGATATAAACCCTTATACTTTGCAACATGTACAGTATAAGAATATTTTCGGACTCGGAGATTGTACCAATTTACCCACCTCTAAAACTGGAGCGGCAATTCGAAAACAAATACCTGTATTAAAACAAAATATTATGGACGTACTTAACGGAAGAGACTTGCATGCTAAATATGATGGATATACATCCTGCCCCATTGTTACAGGTTATAAAAGTCTTATACTCGCTGAATTTAACTATGAACATGAGCCTCAAGAAACGTTTCCGTTTAATCAAGCAAAAGAACGATATAGTATGTTTTTACTTAAAAGATATATGTTGCCGTATATGTATTGGAATTTTATGTTGAAAGGGATGCTATAGGGGAAGGGAGAAAACGGTTACAAATATTGAAAAGTAATTTGAAATAACTATTTGGAGGGAATAGCTATGCTTTTAAAATATTTTTATGATGAAAAATTAGCACACGCTTCTTATTTAGTCGGTTGTCAGAAGGAAGGCGTAGCAATTGTAATTGATCCAGGTCGCTATATAGAACAATATATAGAATTTGCTAAGAAAGAGGGGATGGAAGTAATTGCTGCGGCTGAAACTCACATTCATGCAGATTTTCTTTCTGGGTCTAGAGAACTTTCTACTCTTTATCATGCCAATTTATATGTATCTGATGAAGGTGATTGTGATTGGAAATATCAATATCTTAACGAAGGTCAATACAATTTGGTTAGAGAGGGCACAGAGTTTAAAGTAGGTCATATAAAATTTAATGTAATTCACACACCAGGGCATACACCTGAAAGTATTTCTTTTTTAGTAACTGATACAAGTCAAAATAACTATACGAATGATAAGCCAATAGGAATATTCACAGGTGATTTTATATTTGTTGGAGATATAGGAAGACCCGATTTATTAGAAACTGCTGTAGGTATGAAAGATACTGCAAAAATTGGAGCGAAACAATTATTTGATTCTATACAAAAAATAAAAATACTCCCTGATTATTTGCAAATATGGCCATCACATGGTGCAGGAAGTGCATGTGGAAAAGCATTAGGAGCAATCCCAACTTCTACATTAGGTTATGAAAAGATGTTCAATTGGGCATTTCAGTGTAATGAACAAGGTGATTTTGTATCGACTTTATTGACGGGACAGCCAGAGCCTCCAAAATATTTTTCATTAATGAAGAATTTAAATAAGTATGGTCCTCCAATTCGTAAGAAGAGAGAAGTTATTGCTATCAATACAGTAGAAAAACTTCAAGAAGCTATGAGAAACGTTCAGCAAATAGTTGATATAAGGGATGTAGAGAGTTTTGCTTCTGGTCACATAGAGAAATCAATTAACATACCTTATAACAATTCCTTTACAACGTGGTGTGGATGGTTACTAGATTATAAAACAGAAACTTTAATCATTCTAGATGAGGAAAAGGTTAGAGTAGAGGAGGTTATTAGAGACTTTGAATCTATTGGGCTAGATAATATTATTGCTTTTGTACCTGTAAAGGTAATACAAAGATTTAATAGATTAGAAAGTTACAAAGAAAAAACATCGATTGAATTATATCCGCATATAAAAGATGGAAGGGTTAAGGTAATCGATGTTCGTAGTAAAAAAGAGTGGGAGGAAGGACACCTTCATGAGGCAATACATATCCCTTTAGGAAGTCTATTTAAGCAGTTAGATTGTATACCAAAAGATTGCCCAATCGTTTTACAATGTCGAACCGGATTGCGTTCCGCTATAGCAGCTAGTATTATACAAAAAGCTAATATAAAAGAAGTAATTAATTTAAAGGGAGGATTTCTTGCATGGAAAAAAGAAGAGCTTCCTTATACAACATGCAATCTCAATGTGTAGGGAAATAATTTTTATTAATTTATCCGATAAGGAAAATTGCAGATTACATAGGAGGATATCTATATATAGGAGAAATAGATGATTTATTCTATAGACCTGAATTTATTCAGAATTATGCTGATTAGCAAATAGATATAGCTTTATCAGGACACGTTCATGGTGGACAATTTAGGTTACCATTTATCAGCAAATTAGTGGCTCCAAATCAAGGTGTTTTACCTAAATATACAGCTGGTTTTTATGAAGAACAAAAAACATCGATGGTAGTTAGTCGAGGATTAGGCAATAGTATCAGTCAGCAAATAATTTTTAATAGGCCAGAACTTGTAGTCGTACAGTTAAATTGAACTGTACGATTTTTTTGTGCAGAAAAAATAGGTTATATGCAATTTATACAAATTAACATTACAATTTTGTTAAAAATTTTCTACGTTACATAAAGTAACAAAATTTGACCCGAAGAGTTTGTTATAGTGTAAATAATCAAAAAAATTAAAAATTAGTCGAGTGAAAAGTGTGATAAGGAATTTATATAAAAACTTAAAGGGGTGTACACATGCATAAAGAATATGAAATTGAAGAGTATACGGCGATTGAGGAACAAATACATTATTATTGTAAATGTTTATTAGTAAGTCATCCTGATCAAATTATAAAATATTTAGAAAAAAGGTTAGAAAAATATGCAGAAACATTACAATATGCACATTTATATCCCGATACAGTTATTTTACCGTTACAGCAATTAGTTATCCAATATTCTTTAGATGTTGCTAGAATTAGGAAGTATATGAATTTAAAAACGTAAAGTAAAATTTATAGTTTAAATGAAACAGAGTCGACTTTAAGAAATGTTATTCTAATGTCGACTCTGTTTCATTGTTTCATGTTATTGATGGAAAATACGATTCAATTTATACTGTATGGACTAACACCACGAATTTAATCATAAGTAAAAATATGTTGAAGTGTAAATACATATATTACTTTTAAACAAATAATAAATCGCCTTTAAAAAGGCGATTTATATTCATTATATATTTTTGATAAATAAGTACTTGCTTACTAAAAACATTCTAAATCAGCGTGTTTCTTTGTCTCTTCTTCTAAGACCTAATAATCCTGCTAGTCCTAATAAACCGAGCCAAGCCCAATTATTATTTCTATCACGATTATCGTTTAAATCATTTGTCGTATTTACATTTCTAGTTCTTACATCATTATTAACTCTGTCTAAGTTATTGTCATTAACTCGAGTTGAAATGTCAGTGTTATTAACTCTATTCATATTATTTCCATCGTGTTCAGCTTGCGCAGATGTACCTAAAAACATAATAGATAGCGCTAAAACACTTAAAATAGATGATAATTTCTTCTTCATAAAGCTCCCTCCTTTCTTACGTATTAAATTCTCCAGAGCATGTGTATATTATTCGTTTCACAGTATCTAAACCATCGTTATAGAGCGCACATTTATAGAAAATAGAGTTGAATGATTGCAAATATATTATTTGATATATATTTATCATAAAATTAAAGGAATCAAACTTTGCTTAAAATGTTAATCTTAGTACAATTTATATTATATGGACTAGCACTAAGGAGGTAATGAAATGCGACAATTTGCAAAACCTACAATCATCGTAAGTAAATGTTTAGAATTTGATGCTTGTCGTTATAATGGAGAGATGATTCCGGATGCAACAATAAGAAATTTGCAGCCATTTGTTACATTTATACCTGTTTGCCCAGAAGTCGAGATCGGATTGGGGACTCCTCGTGAAACGATACGAATTGTAGAAGGAAATGGTGTGAATAAACTTGTGCAACCATCGACACGGGAAGATGTAACTGAAAAAATGGAGCGATTTTCAAATGATTTTTTACATACGATATCAGATGTGGATGGTTTTATTTTAAAGAATCGTTCGCCAAGTTGTGGTACGCGTGATGTGAAAATTTATTCTGGTTTTGAAAAAGCACCAGCAAAAGGGAAGGGACCAGGCTTATTTGGTGGTGCAGTACTAAAAAAATTTTCGCATCTTCCAATTGAAGAAGAAGGTAGATTGTCGAATTTTATTATTAGAGAACATTTCTTTACAAGGTTATTTACAATCGCATATTACAAGATGATTAAACGTAATAAAAATATGAAAGACCTCGTATCGTTTCAGTCGGATAATAAATATTTATTTATGGCATATAATCAGATGAAACAAAAGGAATTAGGGCGTATTATTGCAAATCACAAAAATGAAAAGATTGAAGTTGTATTTGAAAACTATGAGAAGACTTTACATGAATTATTTCTGCGCACACCCCGCTATACATCGAATGTAAATGTATGTGAGCATATTTTTGGATACTTTAAAACAAAGCTGAAGAAGCAAGAAAAAGATCATTTTTTAAATTTAATACAAAAGTATATAGAAAAGAAAATTCCGCTTAGTAGCTTACTTGCAATTTTAAAATCATGGGCTCTTCGATTTGATGAAAAGTATTTATTAAGACAAACATATTTCGAACCATATCCTGAAGCTTTAGTAGAGATTTCAGATTCGGGAAAAGGTAGAGATTATTAAACATAAAATTACATAATTCGACAAGAAAACTCCTATGTTGTTGTAGAACAATGTAGGAATTTTTTTGTGCATTAGTACAGAATCTGTTTTAAAATTAAATTATGACAGAATTATAACAATTATCTAACTAATATTCTTGTCTTTTCATTCGTAATGTTTGTAGTAGAAACTAGCACGCTGTCGAAACTCAATATTCGATAAGGGGTGTGTAGCGGAATGGAATTTACTCTAACTCGCGAAAAACAAATGATTAAAGAAATGGTATGTGACTTTGCTGAAAAGGAAATCGCGCCAAAAGCTGTGTATTATGATAAGACTGCAGAGTTTCCATATGAAACATTTCAAAAAATGGGCGAACTAGGATTATTAGGCATCCCATTCCCAGAAGAGTATGGAGGTTCAGGTGGCGATACAGTATCGTACGCGTTAGCAGTTGAAGAAATTGGTCGTGCTTGTGGTGGGACAGGCTTAAGCTACGCTGCAACAATTTCATTAGGTGCTTCTCCAATTTATTATTTCGGTACAGAAGAGCAGAAACAAAAGTATTTAGTTCCAATGGCGTCAGGTAAAACATTAGGTGCTTTCGGATTAACGGAGCCGAATGCTGGATCTGATGCAGGTGGCACACAAACGAAAGCGATTCTAGATGGTGATGAGTATGTGATTAGTGGTGAAAAGTGTTGGATTACAAATGCTGAGTATGCAAATACAATTATTGTAACCGCTGTCAACGGTGTTGAAGAGAATGGTAGAAAACGTATTTCTGCATTTATCGTACCGACTACTAGTGAAGGGTTAACGATTTCAAGCCCTTACGATAAGATGGGCGTACGTGCTTCTAATACATGTGAAATCGTACTTGATGGTGTACGTGTACCGAAAGAAAATATTCTTGGTGATGTAAATAAAGGGTTTAAACAATTCTTATATACACTTGATGGAGGGCGTATTTCAATCGCAGCATTAGCTGTTGGTATTGCGCAATCTGCATTTGAACGTGCATTGCAATATGCGAAAGAACGTCAACAATTTGGAAAGGCAATTTCTAATTTCCAAGCGATTCAATTTAAATTAGCTGATATGGCGACTGAAGTAGAGCTAGCACGTAATTTAGTACATAAAGCAGCTTGGTTAAAAGATAACGATAAACCTTTCGGTAAAGAAGCGGCTATGGCAAAACTTTTCGCATCTGAGGCTGCTAGTCGTATTGCAAATCAAGCGGTACAAATTCACGGTGGATACGGCTATATGCGTGAATATGAAGTAGAACGACATATTCGTGATGCAAAACTATTAGAAATTGGTGAAGGAACTTCTGAAATTCAACGTCTCGTAATTGCTAGACATTTAGGATGTAGATAAAAAGGAGGAATCACTATGTTTCAAAAAATATTAATTGCTAATCGCGGGGAAATCGCAGTTCGTATTATGAAAACTTGTCAAAAACTTGGCATTCGTACTGTTGCTATTTATTCTGAGGCAGATGAAAATGCCTTACATGTAAAAATGGCAAATGAAGCTTACTTAGTGGGTGGGCCGCGTGTCCAAGAAAGCTATTTAAACCTTGAAAAAATAATTGAAATAGCGAAGAAGACAAATGCCGAAGCAATCCATCCGGGATATGGATTATTATCTGAGAATCCATCTTTTCCAGTACGTTGTAAAGAAGAAGGAATCGTATTTATCGGTCCATCAGAAGAAATCATTACGAAGATGGGAAGTAAAATTGAATCACGTATTGCAATGCAAGCTGCAGATGTCCCAGTAGTTCCAGGTATTACTACAAATATTGAAACTGCTGAAGAAGCGATTGAAATTGCGAAACAAATTGGTTATCCATTAATGTTGAAGGCATCCGCAGGAGGCGGAGGCATTGGAATGCAGTTGATGGAAACTGAGCAAACGCTCACCAAAGCATTTGAAAGCAACAAAACAAGAGCACAAAACTTCTTCGGTAACGGAGAAATGTATTTAGAGCGCTATATAGCAGACGCGCATCATATTGAAATTCAGCTTTTAGCAGATACACATGGTAACACGGTGTATTTATGGGAGCGTGAATGTTCAGTGCAGCGCCGAAATCAAAAAGTGATTGAAGAAGCCCCTTCACCATTTTTAGATGAAGGTACGCGAAAAGCAATGGGTGAAGTTGCTGTACAAGCTGCTAAAGCTTTAGGTTATACAAATGCAGGTACAGTTGAGTTTCTTGTAGATGATCAAAAGAACTTTTATTTCTTAGAGATGAATACGAGATTACAAGTAGAGCATCCAGTGACAGAAGAAATTACGGGTTTAGATCTTGTAGAACAACAACTTTTAATTGCATATGGTGAGAAATTATCGTTTACACAAGATGATATAAAACGTAGTGGTCATGCCATTGAGGCACGTATTTATGCAGAAGATCCGAAAACTTTCTTCCCATCACCCGGGAAAATTACAGATTTAACGCTTCCAACAAACGTACGTATTGATCACTTTTTGGAGAATCAAGTAACGATTACACCTTTCTATGATCCAATGATTGCGAAAGTCATTGCTCATGGTGAGACTCGTGAAGAAGCAATTTCAAAATTACATGATGCTTTAGAAGAATTAAAAGTAGAAGGTATTAAAACGAACACGCCAATGCTACTTCAAGTATTGGAAGATGATGTGTTCAAAAGTGGTATTTATACAACGGGTTTTGTAACGAAACAACTTGTTAAAAAATAAGATTTAAAAATACTAAGGGGGAAAAAATGATGACGAAAGTATATGCATCGATGGCAGGAAATGTATGGAAGATTGTTGTAGGAGTAGGAGATACAGTAGAGGAAGAGCAGGATGTCGTCATTTTGGAATCTATGAAAATGGAAATTCCAATCGTTTCAGAAGAAGCTGGCACAGTTATGAAAATTAATGTGCAAGAAGGCGATTTTGTAAATGAAGGAGATGTATTACTAGAAATTGAATAGGGAGATATAGGGGGAAGCGAATTGAAACTACCTAATTTTGCTGTCATTAAAGAAGTCGGCCCACGTGATGGCTTACAAAATGAAAAAAAGATTGTTGGCACAAAAGATAAAGTAAAATGGATCCAACTACTTACAGAGGCGGGATTATCGTACGTTGAAGTTTCCTCATTCGTTCACCCTAAATGGGTCCCTGCATTAGCAGATGCAAATGATGTGTTTTCAGAGCTGAAAAGGGACCCAAATGTTACATATGCAGCGCTTGTTCCAAATCAAAATGGTTTGGAACGAGCTTTTTTGCAAAATGTAGATGAGGTGAATGTTTTTTTATCAGCAAGTGAATCTCATAATAAAAGTAATATTAATAAATCCATTAAAGAAGCATTAGTTGTAGTTGAAGATATAACAAAACAGGCGTTATTTGAAGGTAAAAAGGTAAGAGGCTATGTTTCTACTGTATTTGGATGTCCTTATGAAGGGGATATAAGCGTCATAGCAGTTGACGAATTATGTGATCAACTATTTTCATACGGCATTTATGAAGTGTCTCTTGGCGACACAATCGGAGTAGCGAATCCGTTACAAGTAGAGCGAGTATTAGAGCATTTATTAAAGAAATATGATGCTTCGCAGTTTGCAATGCACTTCCATAATACGTACGGGATGGCTCTTGCGAATGTAGTAAAGTCTTTAGAATATGGTATTACAACATTTGATAGTTCTTGTGGTGGTCTTGGCGGCTGTCCATATGCACCAGGAGCATCAGGCAATGTTGCAACTGATGACTTAGTTCATATGCTCCATAAGTTAGGAGTCCAAACGAATATTGATGAAGAGAAGTTATTAAGAGCGAGTCAATTTATTCAAAGTAAATTAAATATCCAATTACCGAGTCATGTGTATAGAGCGCTTCAACATAAAACGATAAGTAGGTGAGAAGATGCTACAATTACAAAATATTTCAGTTGATTATGTAACACCGCACGTTGTAAAGATTTCATTAAATCGTGAAAGACAAGCAAACTCATTATCTTTAGCGTTATTAGAAGAGTTACAAAACATATTAACTCAAATAAATGAAGAGGCAAATACTCGTGTAGTTATTCTAACAGGTGCTGGTGAAAAAGCGTTTTGTGCTGGTGCTGATTTAAAAGAACGTGCTGGCATGAATGAAGAACAAGTTCGCCATGCTGTTAGTATGATTCGTACTACTATGGAAATGGTTGAACAATTACCACAGCCAGTTATTGCTGCTATAAATGGAATCGCACTTGGTGGTGGTACGGAATTAAGTTTAGCTTGTGATTTTAGAATTGCGGCTGAATCTGCAAGTCTTGGTCTGACTGAAACTACACTAGCAATTATACCAGGAGCAGGTGGTACGCAGCGTTTGCCAAGGTTAATTGGTGTTGGTAGAGCGAAAGAATTAATTTATACAGGAAGACGTATTTCGGCACAAGAAGCGAAAGAATATGGTCTAGTAGAATTTGTTGTACCAGCTCATTTACTTGAAGAAAAAGCGATTGAAATAGCAGAGAAAATTGCTAGTAATGGCCCTATTGCTGTTCGATTAGCGAAAGAAGCAATTTCAAACGGTATTCAAGTTGATTTACATACCGGATTACAAATGGAAAAACAAGCGTATGAAGGTGTAATCCATACGAAAGATAGATTAGAAGGATTACAGGCATTCAAGGAAAAACGCACACCAATGTATAAGGGGGAGTAAATATGATAGATCAAAAACAACAATCGAATACATTTGAAGAACGAGTTGAAACGATTAAACAAGGCGGCGCACCAAAATATCATGAACAAAACAAAGCGAAAGGTAAACTATTCGTTCGAGATCGCTTAGCTCTTTTATTTGATAATGGTGAATATGTAGAAGATGCATTATTTGCAAATTGTGAAGAAACGGGATTACCTGCTGATGGTGTTATAACGGCAACGGGAAAAATACATGGTCGTACTGCATGCGTAATGGCAAATGATTCTACGGTAAAGGCTGGATCATGGGGCGCACGTACAGTTGAAAAGATTTTACGTATTCAAGAAACGGCAGAAAAATTACGTGTTCCGTTATTTTATTTAGTTGACTCTGCTGGGGCGCGTATTACGGATCAAGTTGAAATGTTCCCAGGGCGCCGCGGTGCAGGAAGAATCTTCTATAATCAAGTGAAATTATCAGGTAAAGTTCCGCAAGTATGCTTATTATTTGGACCTTCTGCAGCTGGTGGCGCATATATTCCAGCCTTTTGTGACGTTGTTATGATGGTAGAAGGGAATGCTTCTATGTATTTAGGATCTCCTCGTATGGCTGAGATGGTTATCGGTGAAAAGGTAACTTTAGAAGAGATGGGCGGAGCTCGTATGCATTGCTCTGTATCAGGATGCGGAGATGTTTTATGTAAAACAGAAGAAGATGCGATTACACAAGCAAGACAATACATTTCATATTTTCCAAACAACTACTTAGAAAAAACTCCATTGGTTACACCTCAAGAACCGAAACAATTCGATAAAACGTTAGAACAAATCATTCCAGAAAATCAAAATGCTCCTTTCAATATGAAAGATCTTATTAATAGAGTTATTGATGAAGGTTCTTTCTATGAAGTGAAAAAATTATTTGCTCAAGAACTCATTACAGGTTTAGCACGTATTGATGGTAAGCCAGTAGGTATTATTGCAAATCAACCGCGAATGAAAGGCGGCGTATTATTCCACGATTCAGCTGATAAAGCAGCAAAGTTCATTAATTTATGCGATGCATATCATATTCCGTTATTATTCCTTGCAGATGTACCTGGATTTATGATTGGTACAAAAGTAGAACGTGCTGGTATTATTCGTCACGGTGCAAAAATGATTTCCGCAATGAGTGAAGCAACTGTACCGAAAATTTCTATCGTTGTTCGTAAAGCATATGGTGCTGGTTTATATGCGATGGCAGGTCCAGCCTTTGAACCAGATTGCTGCCTAGCATTACCGACAGCTTCTATTGCGGTAATGGGTCCAGAAGCCGCGGTCAATGCTGTATATGCAAATAAGATTGCAGCTTTACCTGAAGAAGAGCGTGATAGCTTCATTGCTGAAAAACGAGAAGAGTATAAGAAAGATATTGATATTTACCATTTAGCATCAGAGATGGTCATTGATGGTATTGTTCATCCAAATAATTTAAGAGAAGAGTTAAAAGGACGATTCGAAATGTATATGAGTAAATATCAAATATTTACGGATCGTAAACATCCTGTTTATCCAGTTTAAAAGCCCTGTTTAGGGCTTTCTTGCTCAAAAAGTCAAGGAGGGGAAAACATTGAAACAAGCAGTTTGGTTTCCAACAGAAGAGTATAAAGAAAAAACACGCTTATATGGTTGGATGAAATCATTGGGGTATGAAGATTATGAAACGTTTTATAATAAATCTATTGAAGAAACAGCTTGGTTTTGGGGAGAAGCTGAGAAAGCGGTTGGCTATCAATGGATGAAACCTTATACAGAAGTATTAGACCTGCAAAATGGTACGCCGTTTGCACAGTGGTATAATGGCGGAACATGTAACGTTGTAGAATCAGTTTTATCACGCTGGCTTGCAGATGATGAAACAAGAACGCAACCAGCACTTCAGTATGAAGGAGAAAATGGAACTTCAAAATCATTTACATATGAAGAACTGGATAGCTGGGTAAGTCGCGTTGCAAATGGTTTGAAACATGCGGGTATTGAAAAAGGCGACCGAGTCACAATTTATATGCCAATGATTCCAGAAACAGTTGTTGCGATGCTAGCTGTAATGAAAATCGGAGCAATTATTTCACCAATATTCTCAGGATTTGCGTCTGATGCAGTCATGACACGCGTGCAAGCAGCAGGATCAAAGATGATCATTACTGCAGATGGTTTTTCACGCCGAGGTAAGATTGTTTCATTAAAAGATGAAGTAGATAAAGCTTGTGAGCATTCTCCAACTGTTGAAAAAGTCGTTATCGTGCGCCACGCAGGAAATGATTTTACACCGCATAATTATGATTTCTCATGGAGTACGTTAGAAAAAGAAAAGCCATTTGTACATGCTGAAGAAATGCAGAGTGACGATCCGTTAATGCTCATTTATACATCAGGTACAACTGGAAAACCGAAAGGGACCGTACACACTCATGCTGGCTTCCCTTTGAAAGCAGCATTTGATGCAGGGTTTGGGATGAATATAAAACAAGGCGACCGCGTATTATGGGTAACTGATATGGGCTGGATGATGGGACCATTTTTACTATTCGGCTCTCTCATTAATGGAGCAACGATGGTTATGTATGAAGGTGTTCCGGACTTCCCAGAAGCAGATCGTTTATGGGAGACAGTTGATAAATATGAAATTACACATCTCGGTATATCACCAACATTAATTCGTGCATTAATGGCAAAAGGTGATGAGTATGTAAATAAACATTCGCTTAAGAGTTTAGAAGTATTTGCCTCAACAGGTGAGCCTTGGAATCCAGATCCTTGGATGTGGCTATTTGAAACGGTTGGAAAAAGTAATGTGCCAATTTGTAACTATTCAGGCGGAACTGAAATTTCAGGTGGGATTTTCGGAAATGTCCTTATTAAACCAATTGCACCGATTAGCTTTAACGCTTCTTTACCAGGAATGGCAGCGGTTGTGCTCGATGATCAAGGTAATCCAATTCGCGATGAAGTGGGAGAATTATGTTTAGAGAAACCTTGGGTTGGTATGACGAAAAGTTTCTGGGAAGACGATGAGCGTTATGTGAACACATATTGGTCACGTTTTGAAAATAAATGGGTTCACGGTGACTGGGTGGTTTATGATGGTGAGCAATATATTATTACAGGACGCTCAGATGATACGCTAAACATTGCTGGAAAACGCATTGGACCTGCTGAATATGAATCTATTCTTGTGAAGCATAATGATGTCATAGAAGCTGCCGCGATTGGTGTACCAGATGATGTAAAAGGTGAAGTTTGTCATTGTTTTGTAGTATTAAGAGATAATGTAACATTTACAGGCGAATTAAGGAAAGAATTAATGAGTTTAGTAAACTCTCATATTGGAAAAGCATTATGTCCAAAAGATATTCACGTTGTAGAAGATTTACCGAAAACGCGTAATTCTAAAGTAATGCGACGTGTCATTAAAGCTGCTTATTTAGGGAAAGAATTAGGTGATTTATCATCACTTGTAAACCCTGAAGTAGTGCCATTTATTCAGGGATTGCAGTCTAGTAAATTATAAAATTAAAGCATGTATAATGTGAACTGACCTCTAACAATTAGAGGTCAGTTTTTATGTATACAGGATAGTTTAGTACATGTGTTTGTTTTTTCCTTTCTATGTTTTTGCCTCGTACACTTTGAAGCTAGTGGACATACTATATTAATAGAAATGACTAGGGGGGTGAGATTTTGGGATCTCGTTATAGTAATTCTAGAAAAAAGTGTTCATGTAAACAGTGTTCATGTAAACAGGATGATTGTTGGGATGTTTTTGAAGAGTGTAAAAAAGAACATGAAGAGCAAAACAAGGCATGTGACTGTTGCTGTGTACAAGGAATTAGAGATGAGCTGAGAAAGTTAGTAAACAGGTCAGTGCGTATTACAACAGGAAGTAATAATTATGCAGGAACTGTTTCTTCAGTCACTTGTGATGTTGTAAAACTTGCTAATAGTGCTGGGGTAGTTACAGTAATTATTTCAGTTTGTAAAATTGAAGCGATTGAACCATTATTAACATAAGAAACATGGCATAATTGGGCTATGTTTTTTGTAAAGCCATTCTTATGAATGGCTTTATTTTCATTTCGTATAAAAGGAGAATATATTCTATATATAGAAATAAGTTTGAGGATATATAGAATGGTGTATGAAAGGAGAATGAAGTTGATTAAATTAGAACCCTTTAAACGATCCGATTTCAAACGATTAATAAACTGGATTGATTCCGAAGAATTTTTAATACAATGGTCTGGAAATGCATTTACATATCCCCTACATGAACAACAATTAGAAAAATATATAGAAAGTGAAAATACACTTGCATTCAAGGTAATAGATGAAGAGAATAAAGAAGTAGTTGGTCATATTTCACTTGGGCAAATAGACCATATAAATAAATCTGCAAGGATTGGTAAAGTACTAGTTGGTGATACGAGAATGAGAGGACGTTCCATAGGGAAGCATATGATGAAAGCAGTACTTCATATTGCATTTGATGAATTAAAACTACATAGAGTAACGCTTGGTGTTTATGATTTTAATACATCGGCTATTTTATGTTATGAAAAAATAGGATTTATAAAAGAAGGTTTATTAAGAGAGTCAAAAAAAGTGGGCGAAACGTATTGGAATTTATGGGAAATGAGTATGTTAGAATATGAATGGAGTGATAAAAAATAATAATTATCTATAACTATATTATGTTAATTAAAAGGGGTATGGTGTGGAATTATGAATAATAAAACGAAAATCATTACAATTGCAGCTGTTTCAGGAGGAGGTAAAACGACTGTTACAGAAAGATTAACTGAAAAGCTAACAAATTCAAAAGCACTATATTTTGATAGCTATCACTTTGAAAACTGTCCTACTGATATTTGTAAATGGATTGATGATGGAGCAAATTATGATGAATGGGTACTCACACCATTAATTAAGGATATTCAGCATCTTATACGAGATAGTAATGTAGATTATATTATTGTAGATTATCCTTTTGCATACTTAAATAGTGAAATGCGACAATTCATTGATGTAACTATATTTATCGATACGCCTTTAGATATTGCAATGGCTAGAAGAATTTTGCGAGATTTTAAAGAAGATACAAAGAGTGAAATACATAATGATTTAATGCATTATATAAACTATGCTAGAAAAGCCTATTTGGAGGCGCTTCGTACTGTAAAGCCAAATTCAGATATTGTGTTGGATGGAGCTTTATCTGTAGATGAAATAATTAATCAAATTGAAGAAGAACTTTATCGGAGAGAAGTGATCGCCAATGGTTAAAAGTATAGAAAAATATGTACAAGTTGATGATTTTAAAATGTATTCAAAAGTATTTCAAGGAAAGAAGTTGCAGCCTGTTTCAGCAAATTTAATTGGGAGAGGACTATAAATTTAGAAAACGGCTTGCACTGTAAATGCAAGCCGTTTTTTATATATAAGAAGATTTCCTAGTTGAAATCCTCGGATTTTTTCTGACGTATATGTAAAAACATTAAAATTGTAATAATAAAGAAAATCAACAATGTTTGTATGATCAAATTTTTAAACTGAAGCAAAACTGCCCAAGATGTAACAGCATCTTTAAATGCTTGAAGTGCAGAGTATGAGGAGGGATCAAAGCCGTACTGTAGTAATTTTTTTGTTTCAATAAAAGTACTGTTTTCATTATCGGCGTCTAATATTACTGAAATAAGTCTAGTATCTCCTCGTTTTGCTGTACTGACAAAACTATAATTACTATTAGTTGAAAAACTAGTTTGTAAGCCATCAACACCTTGGAGTTTAATGTTTTTATTTAGGGAATAAATCATTTTATTGGTATTGAAAACTTTGGTATCTTTGAAGGTGAACTGGTAAGAGGTTAGTTTTGTAACGTTCAGTACATCTGGAAAGTCTGTTACTAATCTTGTTGCTAGTTTACCAACTTCAATTGCTGTTGTAGTTGAAAGTTTATTTGTACCGTTATTCATTCCAGTAGCGTTTAGAAACGGAGATGGTTGTGGTAACTTTAGTTGTTTTGCTTTTTCATTCATTAGCTGAGTGAAATTATCTTCGTTTCCAGCAATGTGTTCTGCAAGGGCAAGTGTAGAACGATTATTCCCTGTCAATAACAATGCATGAAGTAAATCACGAACCGTTGTTTTATCTTTCGAAGTTACTTGTATAGGACTCGTTTCTGCTCGGAAAACTTCGTTACTTATTTGTACTACTTCATCTAACTGTATATTTCCTTTATTCAGTTGTTCTAGTACGATATATTCTGTCATTAATTTAGATAAAGTATCTGATTGTATAGAAGTTTCTTCATTTTTTTTATAAACAACTTCACCTGAATTGGCATCTATTAAAATAGCTGATTTAGCTTGAATAATGGGACCATTTACATAAAGATAAAAATATAAAACGATAAGTGTGGTAATAACAAAAGATAATAATAAAATTGTAATTTTTTTTAAGAATTGCATAAGCGATCCTCCTATTATGACATCGATAATAATATTGTAAAAAGGAATGCTTAATTAGGAAGAAAGAAAAGGTAAAGAATTTCTAAAGAATTATAAAGGATTATTTAAAATTGTAATTTAATGGGAAATGAAAGGTCCAATTTCATATATTATAAGAAATTGGACCTAAAATTAAACTGTATTAACATTTATATGGTTGTAGTTTTACAGTGAATGTTGTTTTTTTGTCATCACTATACACTTCAATGGTTCCTTTATGCAATTCGACAATACTTTTTGCAATTGCCAATCCGAGTCCAGAACCACCAGTGTTTGTAGAGCGCGATTTCTCAACGCGATAAAAACGTTCAAAAATATGAGGTAAATCGGTACTTGGAATAGGTTGGCCGTAATTGGTTATATCGATTGCGATCATATTATTACTTTCATAAGCAGTAATATCAATATAATCACCATCGTTACCGTAAGCGATAGCGTTAATAATTAGATTTTCAAATACGCGCACTAATTTGTCCCCATCAGCTAATACCATTAACTTCTTTGATGGGAAAAAGGGGCGACAATCAATATTAGTCTCTTGAAGCTGTATTCGAAATTGAACGGTTAATTGTCCAAGAAGTTCTACAATATCAATAGGGACAGAATATAAACTTAATTCTTTATTTTGAACACGTGTATATTCAAACAAATCATTCATTAATGCATTAAGACGAGTTACTTTGTCGTAAATGACTTGTATATAATGCCGTAATTCCACTTCATCTCTATAATTATCATGGTGGATTAAATTTACGTATCCAACTATAGAGGTAAGAGGAGTACGTAAATCATGCGATACATTTGTAATAAGTTCGCTTTTTGCTTGTTCTGCCTGTCTTTCTTCATCAATCGAGACTTTCAATTGTTCAACAATTTGATTAACCCCGCTTGCTAACTCTTCTAGATAATTATGGTTTACGATAGAAACTTTATGATTGAAGTTTCCATTTGCAATATAACGAATCTCTTCTATCATTTTTTTAATACAAGTTTCATAGTAAAGCTTTCTTTCATGACGATAAAAAATGTATAGGTAGGATGAGAAAATAGAAAATAAAAATAAATAAGAGACAATCATCATCCATAGAGATTCTTTTATTCCTTTATATTTTTCATAACCAAAAATTCTAATAAATTCTTTGCTAAGTTCACTTAACGTAAGTGAACTCTCAATTACACTCGTAACGAGGCGATATATAATTAATTCAGTAATAGGAGTGAGTGTGATAGCTAATAAGAGCCAAAAAATTAGTTTCCATTTAGGGATATCTTTTAATATATCAAATGCTTCATTTCTCAATTTTATAGCCTACTCCCCAAACAGTATGAATAAATTTTTCTCCATTCATTACTGTTTCTAGTTTATCCCGTAAATTACTAATGTGGACCATTACAGTTTTATTTGAACCATAACCATCTTCATTCCAAACACGCTCAAATATTTCTTCAGAACTAAATACTCTTCCTGTATTACTCGCAAGTAAATATAAAATATCAAATTCAATAGATGTAAGCTTAATATATTCTCCATTTACTTTCACAGTATGATTATGTTTGTGTATTTCAGCAGAACGAATGCGAATCATACCATCTTCATTTTTGGGCGAAGAAGCATTTTGGAAAGATGATCGTCGAAGCAAAGCTTTCACTCTAGCTACTAATTCTAATGGATTAAATGGTTTAATCATATAATCATCGGCGCCTGTCATAAGTCCTAATATTTTATCCATATCTTCTGCTTTTGCACTCAGCATAAGAATAGGTACAGTATTATTTTCACGAACTTCTTGGCAAACTTCTAATCCATTTCGTTTTGGCATCATAATATCCAAAATCATAAGGTCAACTTCATATGTAGAAATCATTTGTAATGCTTCATCACCATCATATGCTTTATAAATGTTATAGCCTTCATTTCGCAAATAAACAGCAAGTAATTCGACAATTTCTTTATCATCATCAATAATTAATATATTTTTATTCATTATGTAGTTCCTTTCCTTACAAATCATTAACATTACTATAATATCAAACATTTATGTACTTGTAGCGATGATTCTTTATAAAATTTCATGTAACGTATTAAAAAAGGGATTACAACATTTATAACGAATACAAAACACAAGGATATTAAGATTATATATTATATTGAAAGTTAGTTTTAAGGAGGATTTACTATGTTATATAAGGAGATATATTCATTTTCTCCAACTGGAAAAATAGAAAATGATATTAAAGATTTTTTATTAAAATACAATCAGAAGCCTACATATAAACATTCAATTCGTGTAGCAAATGAGGCGAGGAAAATTGCAAAAATGTTTTATGAAGATGAAGAAAAAGCAGCGATTGCGGGATATTTACATGATATTAGTGCAATTTTTCCAAATGAAGTACGGATTGTAGTTGCTGAAGAATTCGGAATAGAGATATTAGAAGAAGAACGAAAATTCCCAATGATTATTCATCAAAAACTTTCGAGAGTAATCGCAAAAGAGATATTTAAAGTGCATGATGAAGAGATTTTAAATGCAATTTGTTGCCATACCACACTGCGTAAACATGCAACGAAGATGGATTTAGTGTTATTTGTTGCTGATAAAATAGAATGGGATCAAAATGGGACACCACCATACTTAGTAGAGGTAAAAAAGGGGGTAGAAAAATCTTTAGAACATGCGGCTTTTGCATATATTTCATATTTGTGGGATAGAAAAGACACGTTGAAAGTTTTACACCCTTGGCTAGAAGATGCATATTGGCAGTTAAAAGAATATATGAATGAAATATTTACTAGGGTTACATTAGTACCATACAAATAATAAACACTTATTTGAAGATATATTTTTAAAAGAAGATAAAGTGTTTTTAATAGCAAATGTTTATTGACTTAAAAAGGAAATGTAAAAAATCCACAGAAAATAAATATATAGTCGATTTATTCAAAAAGAGATTTAAAGTATCATACAAGACAAGAAACAATACTTTTTTATTTGAAGATGAAGAAACTGACTTGTATTGTACATATCAATTTTCATTAAAATATTTCGCTGGTGATATAAAGTATAAACGATTTATTCAAGCAGCGAATCATGAAGATTTACCAGGTCTTTATCCTCGTTTAGGACGCAAAAAAAGAAATTTCTTATCCAGATGTATTTCTCATAAATGCAACAAAAGATATTATCATGTTTATGTATGATGATAGAGGAAGTAAAGTAATTTCGAAGAATAAAGAAACAATACGAAATTTATATGAGAAATATAAAGAGTGGATTCCAGATTATAAAAGAGAAAGCATAGATAAATTATTTAAATGACAGTGAGGGAAGTGAAGTTTGTAATGAAACGTATTGCAATCGTAGCCGCTTGGGAACCTGAACTTACGTATTTGCATCAATCTTATCCAAGTGAACGCATTGAAAAAAGAGCCGCTTGGGAATTTCATTTTCATACTATAAATGATCTGGAAATTATTTCAGTTATAACTGGTGTTGGGAAGGTAAGTTGTGCTAGTTGTGCACAATTATTAATTAGTGAGTTTCAGCCAGATGAGTTGTTTATGACAGGGATATGCGGGAGTTTATCAAATAAGGTGAAAAATGGTCATATTGTAGTGGCACTCAACGCCATACAACACGATGTCACTGCTGCTGGTTCGGGCGAAGATGTTTTTAACTTATATAATGGTAGAACAGCACCTATTGAAACAACAAAATCGCTTGTAAGAAGAATAAAAAAAATACGATCTTATGATCCGATTCATTTCGGGACATTTTTATCTGGAGATCAACGTATCCGTAGTTCAGAAATGAGGTATTTACTCCATACTGTATATGGAGCATTGGCTGTTGATCAAGAAGTCGCAGCTTTTGCTTATGTATGTCAAATCAATAAGAAGCCTTTTTTATGTTTAAAAGCTGCTTCAGATCAAGCAAATGATAAAACGAAAGAGGAACAAAAAATATTTAAAATGTTAGCATGTGAACGAGCTTGCGAGCATTTAATTGCTTTTTTACGTGTGTATGAAATCAATGTAGTAAATCATAGATAGTAAGAGGGGCTTAATATTGGAAAGTACAAATAAAATAGCTATTTTGGGTGCGAACGGAAAAGCCGGAAAAATTCTTGTAAATGAAGCGTTAGAAAAGGGATATCAAGTAAAAATATTAACGAGAAATTCTACAAATACAGAGAAAATAAATAAAAATATAGAGACTATTATTGGGGACGCACGTAACTTTTCAACGATACAAGACTTACTTCAAGGTTGTAGTGCTGTAATTAATGCAGTAGGCCAACCGAAAAATGAATCTTACATTTTTAGTACAGTAACGAAGCATATTTTAGAAGCGATGAAAGAGTCTAAAATAAAAAGATATATTCTAATTTCCGGAGGTTCTTTAAATGTTACGGGAGATCAGAAGGGAATTATAAATAAAATAGGAGCTACTTTGTTTAAATTGTTTTTACCAAAAATGATGCAAGATAAATATAAAGAATTACAAATTATCCAAAATAGTGAGGTAGATTGGACAATTGTTAGATTACCATTTGTTATAGAGGGAAATGGTATTGGAAGTATAAAAGAGAGTTTAGTTGATATGCCAGGAATTAAAATACAAAATGGCGATATTGCACCGTTTGTTATAAAACAAATTAATAGTGATAGATATGTAGGGAAGTGTCCGTTCATTTCAAATTAAGCAGTAGAATTCAAAATTAAAGTATGATGTGACTAGTAGATCTTATGTATTTGAACGTTAAGTTTAACACGAGTAAGTGGGGGATAATTTTATATGATTCAATATAAAAGATGCAGTGAAATAAATATAGATTTAGTGTACGAAGCTTTTAAGGATGGGTTTTCAGATTATATTATTAAGATGGAAGTTTCAAAGGGAGATTTTATAAAAAGATTTTTTGGTCTTGAAGGGAATTCGTTAGAACACTCGTTTCTTGCTTTAGATGGTGACAAGCCAGTTGGTGTAATACTTGGTGGGATAAAGGATTATGAAAATATAAAAACAATGCGCTGCGGTACATTAGCGGTTCATCCGAATTATCGTGGTGTTGGTGTGAGTCAAAAGTTATTTGAACTGCATAAAGAAGAGGCGCTTCAAAATGAGTGTAAGCAACTTTTTCTTGAAGTCATTGTAGGTAATGACCGAGCGATTCGTTTTTATAATAAATTAGGCTATGAAAAAGTGTACGATCTATCTTATTATAATTTAAAAGATATGACTAAAATAATACATAGAGAATGTAAGGGAATTGAAGTAAAACAATTAGAATTCCCTGCTTTTAAAGTTGAAATTCAGAAATGGTTACACTTCCATATAAACTGGCAAAATGATATGGATTATATCGAAAAAACAAATCATACCTTTTATGGTGCATATATCGGTAATGATTTAAAAGGTTCTATATGTATAAATGAACAAGGTAAAATCAGTTTTATTTTCATAGACAAAGAGTATAGAAATCGTGGTATTGGATCAAAATTATTACAGGTAGCAAGAGATGAGTTGAATTTAGAAAGCTTATTAATTAGTTTTCCAAACAACAGTTTACTGGAAGGGTTTGTAAAGAAAACTGGATTTGAAAAGAATTCTTTAGCACAATATGAAATGTATGTATTGTTGTAAAAAGCGGAAGGAATTATTCTTTCGCTTTTTATTTTTGTACTATATTGATATTTTACTTTGTATAATATTCTTTTTTTATGTAAAATAGATAGGATGGAGGGGATGAAATGAATAATGGATTAAAGTTTAAGATTTTTGAATTGCATTGTTTCGTTCAAAAGACTTATTCTGATATGAAAATAGCATGTGATATTGCTATTTATCAAGAAAACACTTCTAAATATTTAATTTCATTAGGGTTTTTAAATAAATCATACATGACTTATATAGAAGCAAAAAGATATTATCGTGAAAATGAAGAACTTGTAAGTGTAGAATTTGATAATTTCTTTGATACATATGATATATTAGAACAGGAATTAAAAAAAGTTATTTCAACTGAAGATAAGAATCCTTCAGTATTACATAGTAGATTTGATCGGTTTCAGCAGAAAGTTGAAAATATAAATGACCTAATAAAAGTATTGCAAAATGCTCGCTAATGAATGCTTTTTCTGTTTTATATAGAAATTATATATTAAAAACATATTAGGTATATTACATATTGAAGAGGTGACTTTTGTTGAATACAGAGGTCATCTTTTTACATTAGAAATAGATTGTATAAATTTTAGTAATTTCATATTTTAGAAAATTATAAGAGGAAAATAACATGAAAAATAAAAAAGAAATAGCTATAGTTACATTAACAACAGGATTGGCTTTAACAAGCATAGTACCATACGGGATAGGTTATGCAGAGGAAACGGGTCAAATGCAAGTTGATATTCAAGAAGATTCGTTCCGCACAGGAGAACTGACACAACCATCACAAAAAACGCCAGAGAATGTAGTGAAAGATGCACTTAAGGAAAAGGCGGAGCATGTTTTGTCACCAAAACAAGTTAGTGGAGACAAAGGGGTAGATTACAAGGTTCTTCAAAAACGCGGTTCATATGATGGGACTACACTTGTACGTTTGCAACAAATATATGAAGGAAAAGAAGTATATGGACACCAATTGACTGCTCATGTAGATAAAAAAGGTGTTATTAAAAGTGTTTCAGGAGACAGCGCACAAAATTTAGAAAAAGAAGATTTAAAGAATCCTATTAATTTATCAAAAGAAGAGGCAAAACAATATATTTATAAGAAGTACGGAAATGATATTAGATTTATTTCTGAGCCAGAAGTTAGGGAAGTTATTTTTGTTGATGAAAATAATGGACAGGCTAGCAATGCATATCAAGTTACATTTGCGGCTGCCACACCAAACTATGTATCTGGAACTTATTTAGTGGATGCCCATAATGGTGTTATGTTGAAAAATACGTTACAAGAATCCGATTTAAAAGTAAGTGAAGAGCAAGTTGAATCTTTAAAGGAGAATAAAAAAAGCAATTCCATATCATTAACTGGAACAGGAAAAGATGATTTAGGGATAACTCGCATATTTGGTATTTCTGAACAGAGTAACGGAAAATATGCGCTTGCTGATTATACAAGAGGGCAAGGAATTGAAACGTACGATGTAAATTATAGAGATATTAATTTTGAAGAAAGATATTATCCTGGTATATTAGCAACTAGCACTTCAACAACCTTTGATGATCCAAAGGCGGTCAGTGCTCATTTCTTAGCAACAAAGGTATATGATTTTTATAAAGACAAATATAAGCGTAATAGTTTTGATAATAAGGGGAAAAAAATAGTATCAGTTGTACATGCATGGCATTCAGGAGAAACAGATGACCCTAAAAATTGGGGGAATGCATTTAGTGCTAATATTAACAATGTGAGTATGCTTATATATGGTGATCCAATGGTTAGAGCGTTTGACATAGCGGGCCATGAATTTACACATGCGGTTACATCTAGCGAATCTAATCTTGAATTCTTTGGGGAGTCTGGGGCAATTAACGAGGCATTATCTGATATTATGGGAACAGCTATTGAGAAATATATAAATAATGGGAAATTTAATTGGACAATAGGAGAACAAAGCGGATCCGTTCTCCGTGATATGAAAAATCCATCTTCAGTCAAATTTTTTGATGGAGTACCGTACCCAGATGATTATAGTAAATACAGTGATTTAAACGGAGAAGATAATGAGGGCGTTCATTTTAACTCAAGTATTATTAATAAAGTCGCGTATTTAATTGCACAAGGCGGCACTCATAACGGTGTAACTGTAAATGGTATTGGTGAAGATAAAATGTTTGATATTTTCTATTATGCAAATACTGATGAATTGAACATGACTTCTAATTTCTCTGAATTAAGATTAGCGTGTCTTAAAGTTGCAACAAATAAATATGGAGCAAATTCAATTGAGGTTGAAACGGTTCAAAAAGCTTTTGATGCAGCAAAAATTAAAGGAACAGTGAAAGAAGACGAAAAAACTGAGGTAAACCAAGTCCCAGAGTTAACTGTACCACTTACAATTACACTACGTGTAGGTGATACGTTTGACCCGATAAGCAATGTAAAAGCTATTGATAAAGAAGATGGTGATTTAACAACTCGAGTAAAACATAAAGGTGATGTAGATACTTCTAAACCAGGCAAATACATTGTGGATTACTCTGTCGTTGATTCTCAAGGTGGGAAAGCAACGGCAACACAGACTGTAATTGTAAAGGGAAATGGGGAAACATCAGATTTAAACCCTACATTAACAGTTCCTGTTGCAACGACAATTACTGTAGGAGATTCATTCGATCCAATGGCAAAAGTAAAAGCTATTGATAAAGAAGAAGGCGATCTTACTTCTAAAGTAAAAATTGATGGTGAAGTAGATACCTCTAAAGCCGGTACATATGTATTAACGTACAAAGTTACAGATTCAAAAGGTAATGAAGGAACTGCGAAACAAACTGTAACGGTTAAAGTTAGAGAAGAAGTTAAGAATGAAATACCAATACTACAAGTACCTGCTACTACTACAATTACTAAGGGAGATAAATTTGATCTAATGGTAGGAGTATCAGCTACTGATAAAGAGGACGGTAATCTTACTTCTAAAGTCATGTATGAAGGAACTGTAGATACCTCTAGAACTGGTACTTTTGAAATAAAATATAGTGTCAGAGATTCTGTAGGTAATGAGGTACATACAATACAAGAAGTATTTGTGAAAGATAAAGACACTGGAAAAGCTAATAGCCTTGCTAACAACAGTAATACCCCAAACAACAGTAATTCTGATAAAAATGAATCTACATATAAAGAGCTTCCCAATACGGGGGGCAGTACAACTAACAGTACAACAATGGGATTATGGATGGTTATTGTAGGTACAGTACTCACTTTGGCTCGTAAATTTAGAAAGATACAAAAATAATAAGGATTATTCGTTTTAAAAAAGTTCATTATCTAGGAGAAATAAAAGAGTTATGCATTATGAACTGATTCCATAAAGGTAGTCAGATTGTTGTATTAAGAAGTTTTTTGTGCTTGAATTCAGTATTGTTCTGGACTCATGGTACTGAATTTCTTCCTTAATTCGTTTTTCGTTATAGCAATCATTATATTTTTCTTAATTTATTGAAGAAGGAAGGATATTAGTAAACATAGAATATATTAATAAATTAAAATGTTTACGAGGTGAAAATGATGGCAATAAAACAAGATGAAATTAAAGTAGTTGTCGGAGCTGGAGCGTTTAATAATAATCCAGGTTGGATTCAAACACAAGAAGATGAACTTAACTTACTAAATAAAGCTACGTGGAAAGAAAGATTTGAATACAATTCTATTTCAGCTATTTTAGCTGAGCATGTATGGGAACACCTTACGTTTGAAGAAGGTGTAAGAGCAGCTAGGATTTGTTATGAATTTTTAAAGCCAACAGGGCATATTCGGTGCGGCGTCCCTGATGCATTTTTCCGGGATGAGGTGTACCAAAACATAGTTCAAATAGGTGGCCCTGGTCCGAAAGATCACCCAGCAGCAAGTCATAAAATTGTTCATAATTATAAAACTTTAACGAAAATGTTTGAAACTGCTGGATTTGAGGTAGTTTTGCTTGAATATTGTGATGAAAATGGTCAGTTTTATTACAATGAATGGGATGCAAACGACGGTGTTATTTTCCGTTCGAAAAGGTATGATTCTAGAAATAAAGGTGATAAACTTGGTTTTCCATCGTTAATTGTTGATGCGATTAAGCGGTAAATCATTAAACTAAATTACGTGCTTATAATATAAATTTATGAATTGTAGTGGAGTTTATTTGTTTATACTATTTTATTATAAAAATCGCAGAAAGTATTCTTTCTGCTTTTTATTTTGCAAAGGGGATGAATATACTATGCAACCTATAAAACAAGTGGCATTAACATGCATTACTCATGATCCAGCAGGGAGCTTATTATCTACAATAAAAGAGCTAAAAGAGAAATTAATAAATTTAAGTTATGATAACAAATATATAACAATCAGTAATGTAACACCTAAAGAAATTGTAAAAGAACTAGAGCAATGTAACTTCCATATAAATATAGTAGAAAAATCAGGGGTAGGGAACGCACGTAGGGATTGTTTGAAGTATGTTAGTAACTATGAACATGATTACTATCATTATTGTGATTTTGATCGTTTGCTAACTTGGATGAAAGAATATCCAGCTGAGCTTAATTCGTTCATTCAGAATATAGCGGATGTAGATTACCTAATCATTGGCAGAACGGATCGAGCTTTTCAGACACATCCTGAAGAATGGCAAGCTACAGAAACAGTATCAAATAAAATTATGTCATTACAATTAGGGAAACAAGTAGATATTACAGCAGGTTCATGTGGGTTTTCAAAACAAGTAGCTGATTACATAATAAAATATTCTAAATGCAGAATGACTGATGGTGAATGGCCGATGATTATAAAAGAATTTACCGATTTTAAAATCGGGTATATTGCAGTAGATGGTTTAAAATATGTCAATAGTCTTAATCAAGATAATATTATTGATCCAATAAAAGCATGGTCAACCAGATTAGAACTTTCATATATAATAAGTCAATCAATTATGAATATAACAAAAACCACTTAAACTAAGTGGGGTGGAATAGATATTTCTTTTTTTAATGAAACCATGTAAAATAGAACGTATATTCGTTATTGGAAGGGGGGTAATTAATAATGTTAGCTGTAATAGATAAACAAAATAATGAATACGTAGTACAATTTGATCGTCATTTTTCATATTCAATAGAAGAAGTTTGGTCTGTTTTAACTGAAAACAGTAAGTTGAAAAAATGGATGTCTAATTTACAGATTGAAAGCTTAAAAACAGATGGAGTCATAAAGTTTGATATGATGGATGGTTCATTCATAAATATTGATATTTTAGAATGTCAATTAAACTCAGTACTTGAATTTACTTGGGATAAAGATCGTGTCCGATTTGAAATACATAAAGAGGAAAATGGTTCTCTTTTACTTCTTAAAGAATACATTCATGAATTAACTGATCATACACCGAAAGATATAGCAGGTTGGCATATTTGTTTAGATCTTTTTTCTGCTGTTCTAAAAGGAGAAGAAAAAGAATTTTCTAAAGATAAATGGCAACAATGGTTTGTAATATATAAAGATAAGGTTCTTGAAGTAAGAAGAATATAACCTTAAAGGTTATATTCATTGTGTAATTATTATATTGTAAATATGCTTTTAATGAAAAATAAGAATAGAGGTTCATATGAAGGTAAATCAATTAATTGCTAATAATATAAATAAATTAGATACATTCATTCCATTTAATAAGTCGTTTGGAATCGCTGGTTTATCAGGATCGGGGAAAACAACTTTTTGTCAAACGATTGGTGAAGAATCAAAAAAACGATTAGTTTCTTTATTGCCAAAGGCTGAATATCAATATTTATTTCCTAATATTATGGAAACGAATTTTAGTGCGATTAAGATGGAGGATATGCCTTTAGTACTTTTTCTAGGAAAATCATCGATTTCTTCCAATCCACGTTCAACGATAGGTACACATACTGGTGTTTTCACTGAAATTCGCGAAAAACTTGCTGACGTATTTCATCTTTCTCCTGAGGTTTTTTCATTTAATAATCAGTTAGGTTGGTGTTCTGGTTGTAAAGGTCGAGGTACTACTAAAAATATTGAGTGTAAAAAATGTAAGGGAAAACGTTATAGTGAAGAAATTGAACAACATACTATAGATTTATTTGCTAAACCACATACCATTTCAAATATTAATGATTTAAGTGTTGAGTCTATTCTTTCGTTAGCGGAAGAGTTAAATATTAGTGAAGCGAAGCAACATATACTGCAAAATATAATTAATATGAACATTGGTTATTTAACATTAAATCGAATAATGGGTACGTTGTCAGGTGGAGAGTTAACACGACTGTATTTGGCTGAATTTATGGCAGTAAGTGAAAATGCCGTAATTATTATTGATGAGATTTCAGTTGGACTTGATCATGAAACATTATTACAAATATTAGCGGAGATTAAGCAATTAGGATGTAAAAATCAAATTTGGCTCATTGATCACTCAGATACAGTACTGGATACAACAGATGAGCAATTGTTCTTTGGACCTGGTAGCGGAAAATATGGTGGACAAATTGTGAAAGAATCACCAAGGCCAAAATCAATACTGTGGGATTTAAATAAAGAATTTCCAACAGAATATTATACATTTCGAGAATTATATTGCCGTAATATCCAAATGGCGGAGTTTCAGATCCCTAAAAATAGGCTTGTAACAGTTACAGGAGAATCTGGTTGCGGGAAATCTACCCTTGTCAATGAATGTTTAGCTACAGATTTCTTGAAACGATATCCAAAAGATAGACTAGTTATGGTAGGGCAAGATCGCAATCAATCCATTACAAGTCGATCAACTGTAGCAACTTTTCTAGATATTAAAAAGAAACTAACAAAGTATAGTGAAGAGATTGATGATATTTTTGAGCGTTCGATTGAAGATATTATTGATGAACTTCCAAATGAAGATATTGCTTATAAACGCTTGAGCCTATTAATTAAATTAGGTCTTGGCTATTTAACATTAGAACGAAAAACACAAACATTATCAACAGGTGAGTTTCAATGTGTTCATTTAGTTTCGGAACTATTTGCAAACACAAGAAATCCACATACGTTATTTATCTTTGATGAGCCTTCAAAAGGTTTATCACAAAATATTTTAAATCAATTTATAGACAGTGTTAGAGGAATATTGCAAGATGAATCAGTCTCTATCATTATGATTGAGCATAATAGTTACATGTTAGAAAGCTCTGATTATATTGTAGACTTTGGGAAAAGACAGATTGAAGCTATCAATCATCTTGAAGTAGTAAGTCATGATGATTATTATCGTCAGAGAACCAGTGTGAATAATGTTGAGCAAATCCATATTACTTCAGCACTTAAGCATAAAGAAGGCGTTCACTATTTAGAAGGAAATCATATTAACTATTTTAAAAATGCTGAAAATGTTTATAAGGGTGGTATTTTAAAAAGTTTATCATCAATGGCGCGTTTAATTTATGGTGAGTATGAATCTAATACAATTGCACCGGTTATTGCTATTGATCTTGAAAGACATTTATACAGTCAATATAGTTTTTTATATGAGCTTGGTGGAATAATTAATCATATTGTAGCTGCTCATCCAGCTAATAAAGATACGAGAAGTTTTGATTTCTATTCACAGGACAATCATTGTCCATCTTGTTCTGGACGTCTTCAAATTGAAGTTTTCGATAAAGATATTACAATCCAAAATAAAAACGTTCCATTTTGGGACGGTTTATTCGATCCAGAAATCATGAAAGTATTAAAGTTTTATCAATATGAGAAAATAGAGTTTCTATTCGAAGAAATTAAAAATGAACTTGGTCACGATTTTTCAAAGAGCTATAATGATATGTCAGAAGAAGAAAAGCATACGTTTTGGTATGGATATTTTGAAAAATCATTTTATGATAAAAAAGGAAAGACGCGCAGAACATGGGTAGGATTTAATACGATTATTGGTGGATATATTGTTATTTCAAAAGCACCTATTAAAGAAGAAATTAAGGCTTCTAAAGAAATGGTAACATGTCCAATTTGCGAAGGGACGGTTTTAAACCATCATAAACCACTTAAATTTGGCAACTCAGATATTCGTGAGATTATCAATCAACCAGTTAATGAAGTGTTGAAATTAGTCGGTGATTTACCTGAACTTCATAAATTGAAATCTATTGTTGGTGGCGATATGAGATTGACAGAAGATG
This sequence comes from Bacillus sp. TE9106W, assembly GCF_054062215.1. Lineage (NCBI taxonomy): Bacteria > Bacillati > Bacillota > Bacilli > Caryophanales > Bacillaceae > Bacillus > Bacillus sp. TE9106W. Next base: position 197,455 of record NZ_JBSSFA010000005.1, on the reverse strand, counting down.
TTTCTTTATTGCCAAGAAAAGCACAAGTTGCACTAAAAATGTTTGAGTTAGAACAGGCAAGCTTTTCAAACTATGAAATGGTGTTACAAAATGTCTTACCATTCTGGGACGAAATTAAAGGGAATATCGAATCCATTAGTGTTAATAATCAAGTAACTGTTTGTGATTTCCCTAATGTTTATGAAACGAGAGAAAACATAATAGATCAGCATTTCACAAATGGTAAATATAAAAAACTTACGTATGTATACGAAGCGTTTGGATACAAAAAAATAGTTACCCAAATTAATAAAATTAAAAAAAGTGATCCATGTCCATTCTGTAAAGGAAAGAAAGTTATTACTGAAGATAATTTGCATGACGGTGTTTTTAAACTAACAATTCCATGTGTAATTTGTAATGCAAGTGGTATTAATGACGAAGGGCTAAAAGAAGTTGTTGAGGGTGTGGATGTAAAAACATGGTTAACTGGAAAAGTTAGTGATGTTGTGGATGAGAACTTATTAACAGAGGCAGTTGCGCAAATACCAATTTTTAATCGTATTCGTGAATTGGATAAACGAGATATGATGGCGGTTTATGAGTGTCTTGAGCGTAATCAGTAAAGTTTTATTAGCTTATGTGTTATTAACATAATTTATATTCTTTATAATGTATATATTAACGCAGTATGATTAATACAAGGTAATGAAAGAAGATCCAATTTCCTAATATCTAAATTAAGAAATTGGATCTTTTAGTATTTTATGTCCCACATACGAAATTTTTTATTAAGGAAAAAAGTATTAAGGGAGAAGAGGTGAGAAATTAAAAAGAATAATCGCTTGATATATTATGTAATTATTATATTATAAAAGTGATAATTACGGATGAAAATAGTTCATAAGTGAGAATGTGTTTGTTTAGTAATCATTTATTTTTATTATATGATTTTTTAAAATTTAACAGAAATATATACTTGAATGAAGTATATATTTCTGTTAAATTTATCTTATGGATAGAACAAGTTTAATTAAAGGTCATTTAGAAATGTGTGTATTATCTATTTTGTCAAAAAAGAAAAGTTATGGTTATGAGATTATGAAAGAGCTAGAAGTACACAATTTAAAGTTGAAAGGAGTAGGAAGTATTTATCCAATTCTAACTAAGTTGAAAAATCAAGAGTGGGTTAATACTTATCAAGAAGTAACAGACAGTGGTAAAGTTAGAATTTATTATGAAATTAATGAAAACGGTAAAATACGTCTTGAGAAGAAAATTAATGAGTGGTTAGAATTGCAATCGGATATTCAAACATTATTAAAAAGCGGTTTGAAAGGAGACCTTCTGAAATGAGGAATAGATTGATAGGTAAAGAAAAGCAATTTTTAACAGACGTGCTAAAAGAATTAAAGAAATATGATATAAGTTTAGAAGAAAGGGATAATATTAAGCGACAAATATTAGAACATATTCAAGAATGTCGTGAACACGGTGAAGATAGTATAGATGATTTAGGTACACCTCAATTATTTGTTAAAGATTTTTTAGAAATAAATGAAATTGATTTACAAGTTAAAATGAAACAACTTCAAAATGAAAAGGACAAATTCAACACATTTATGTTACGTGGCATATTCATCGCAGTTATTACTTACCTCAGCTCGCAAAGTATATTTTCAATATTTTTAACTGAATCATTTAATCCAACTAATAGTAAAAATGCATTTCAGTATAATCTTTTATATCGCATATCAGAGAATCAATGGTGGAACGCATTATTAATAATGACTAGTTTGACACTCTCTGTAGTAGTATATATTAGTTTAGTAAGTTATAAAAAAAGAAAGCATCTAAAGTATAATGAAGAATGCGATCTATAAAGTCTTTCTAATTTGTATTCTTTGTAATGTATTTATGCTATGTATCACACATCCAAAAGTTTACGCTGAGCAAAATGTTAAAGTTACATTAGATAAGTATATTGAAAAATTTATAAAGGAACAGAATATTCCAGGAGCTGCTGTTGCAATTGTACATAATAAAGAAGTATTCTTCACAAAAACGATGGGGGTTACTGGAGAATCTGAAAAAAAGGTAACTAGTAAAACGCCATTTGCAATCGGCTCAATAAGTAAATCTTTAACAGCTTTAGCTATAGTGAAATTAATAGAAGATAAAAAAATAAAATTAGAGGATCCAGTTCAACGATATCTCCCCTGGTTTAAACTAAAAAATCCTCAAATATCCTCAACTATAACAATCCAACATCTACTAACTCATACAAGCGGAATCAACACATATGAGGGCTTAGCATTATCAGATAAGCAATCCAAAAGTTCTACAGCATTAAAAGAAAATGTAATGAAGCTTTCAAATGTAAAAGTAACTGCTCCACCAGGTGAAAAATATCAATATAGTAATGCAAATTATATTGTTTTAGGTGCACTGATTGAAGAAGTCACAAATGAAACATATTCATCATATATGGAAAAGTATATTTTTCAGCCGTTAAATATGAATGGCGCGGCAGCAAGTAAAGAAACTGCATATAAAAAAGGGTATTTAACAGGTTATCAGTCTTGGTTTGGCATTCCAAGAAAAAGTGTAGTGTCCTATGATAATGCCGGGGCACCGTATGGCTATATTACTGCAAATTTAGAAGATATGATTCAATATATTATGTTTTTGAATCGTCCAGAGGATGCTCAATTATTAAAGCAAGAAAATATGCATCTTTATCTATCACCACTTTATAAAATAAATTCAGAAAAAAGTTATGGTTTTGGATTAAGAACAACAAATATAAATGAAAGTGAAACGATGATTTGGCATTCAGGATCAACGCCCGATGCTCGTGCAGAATTATTTACTTTAAACGAAAGTGGCTGGAGTGGAGTAATTTTAACAAATAAAAATCATGTATTAGAAGAAACAGCACTATCAGTATTGAAAAAGGGTATTATTAGTATTTTGAATGGAGAAGAACCGGTTGATATCCCTAAAAAAATACCATTAACACAAATTATTTTGTTGATAGTTACACTAATACTTTTCATAATATCAATTATGTTAATTAAAAAGTATAAACATATGAAAACTGTAAAAAAGGTAATTTGGTTATTCATAGGGAGTCTATCCCTACTATTATCTATTATTTTTATCCCACTGCTTACTTATAGTACGAGTTCACCTTGGCGTACGATTAAAATATTTGCGCCAGACGTAGCTTTATTTACAAGTATTAGTGTAACTTTATTAGCTGTTAACGGATTAATATCAATTCTTATAGCTTTAAGAAGGAAGTAAGTATAAGGGGAAAGAATGAAAGAAATATAAGTTAAGTGTTAGAAATAGTTGACTCTCACACAATGTCATTGTTTAAGATGAAGTTGAGCTTCGAAGTAGATGTAACTTATAGGAGGAAATCATGTTTAAAATAGGAGACTTTTCAAAACTATCTTCCATTAGTATTCGGATGTTGAGACATTACGATAAAGTGGAATTATTACAACCAATAAAAGTTGATGAGCAGAGTGGATACCGATACTATTCAGCAGCCCAATTAAAGAAAGTAAATCAAATTCAAACGTTAAAAAATATGGGATTTAATATCGCTACCATTAAAGAAATAATAGAATGCGATAATATAGATGGTATTAAGGAGCAATTTTTAAATCGTAGTGCTCAAATTAAAGAAGACATGACTAACCTCAAAAAACAATTACGTCTCCTCGAAGATTCAATGAAAACGATGAGAGAGGAAGTTGTTGAGATGAATTACCACGTTTCAATAAAAGAAATTCCAGAAAGATATGTAGCCAGTGTTAGAAAGGTTATTCCATCATATAATTGTGAAGGCGATTTATGGACCATGTTAATGCAAGAAATTCATATAAAAAATATTAATATGGCCCATCCGAGTTATAGTATCGCTGTCTTCCATGATCAAGAATACAAAGAAAATGATGTAGATGTAGAAATACAGCTAAATATCTTAGGAAAGCATGAAAATACAAAAGATGTTTATTTTCAAAAAATAGAGCCAATCAAAGTAGCTTCTGTAACAGTAAGCGGAAGTTATGAACAAATGACAAACGTAAATGAAGCTGCCGCAAAATGGATTGAGACAGAAGGTTACGAATTAGCAGGCCCGATGTTTAATATTTATCATGTGAGCCCAGCAATGGAATCGGATCCTAATAAGTGGGTTACAGAAGTTTGTTATCCAGTTAAATGATGATAAAGAAAAAAGGCATTATAATATGCCTTTTTTCTTTATAAACTTATCCATAAATTTTAATTAACCAATCATACATAATTATCTTTCCTTCCATCATAGCTTTCGTATCGGACTACATAGTGCAATAAAAACTTCAAGTAACTTCGTAAAGGCAGCTAAAGCAAATACATACACTGGATTATAAGCTGAAATAATGCCTCCTACTAATGCCCCGAGTGGCATAGCTAATCGTGTAAGTACACGTGAAAACCCTAAAACTCTCCCTTGCATATTTGATGGAACTGTTTCCTGGCGAACTGTGGCTACAATTGTATTCCATGCAATATTGCAAGTCATTGCGATACCGAAAGCAATTCCAGGAGCGACCCAATATGTATTCCAAAGCGCGAAAGTTAAGCCAATTGCTCCAACAAATAGGAGTAAAGGAATTAGTATGCCGCGCTGCAACCTTTTTTCTAAAGGAATTGCAATCAAGCTTCCTAAAAGACCACCTATTCCAATTAATGAATAATTAACCCCACTTTGTTCTGGGGTAAGTTGTAATGTGGATAATAAATAATACATGAATACACCTAAAACCGCACTTGCTCCAAAGTTTCCTATCATAGCTTGAAAAGATAAAGCTAAATTTAAGCGGTCATTTTTGAGCCATGTAAATCCATTAACCAAATCAGATAGTACATTTTGAAGTGTATTTTTATCTTCGCATTTTTTATTTGTGGTTTTCATAGACGGTAATAACATCACAGCAACTAATGTAGCAATAAATGAAAGAACATTAATCCAAAGCAACTGAAAGCCGCCAATAAAAGAAATGAAAACCCCAGCTATCATTGGACCAAATAAACTGGCTAATTGATTGACCATTTGATAGAAAGAATTGGCTTTCGTTAAGGATGCTCCGGCAATTTTCGGGATGACTGTAACGGTTGTTACATCAAAAAGCATGGACATAACTGCTAACATAAAAGTAATTATGTATAAATGCCAGATTTCTAATAGGTGTAATGAATGTAGTATTGGTACAAAGCTTACTAAAATAATATTGGTAATATCCGCTACCAAAAGTAACTTTTTTCGATCATAACGATCAATTATTACACCAACTAAAGGGCCAAATAAAACGATTGGTAATACGTTAATAGCAAATAAAGAACTCATAATTACAGCTGAACCGGTTAATTGATAGGCAATCCAAGGTAACGCAAAAGTATACAATGAGTCTCCAATTCGTGAAATGAGTAAACCAAAAATAAAAATCTTGTATTCTTTAGAAAAAGTTGTCTTTACGGTAAGGCTACGTTCTTGTATAAGTTTCACACTGTTTATACCACCTTTATTATAGAGGAATTTGAAAATAATCCGTCCAATATTTGTTATATATAGAATTCTATGATTTTTTTGTGAATCCTACTTTTTAGATGTATTTTAAAATTTTAAGGCGGAAATAAAAATGAAGGCTTTGGATTGAAGATTACTTAAAAACATAATAAAATTATAGTAAACTGGTTTGTGAGATGGTTAATTTAGGAGGGAAAATAGTGATACCTATAGATAAGAATGTACGAACATCTGGTGCATATGTAATGTATAAGAATTTATTTGTTTTTCAAGTTGGACCAACGAGTAAAGGGGATACATTAGGTGTAGTAAGACTTGGAGGACATAAAGAGGCGGATGAAACAGCAGTAGAAACTGCTAAAAGAGAAGTGAAAGAAGAAGCTTCTATCGATATTACTATATTGAATTCACCAACTACATTTTATAAAGAAAATTGGAATGCACAATCAAAGAAAATAAAAGTAGAAAATGAAGTCAATCCAATATTAATTATTGATAGTCCAGATGAAAGTTTATCTATCATGTATGTCGCCTATTCAAGGATTCCACCTAAACCATCTTCTGAAACGAATGGACTACTATTACTTTCATTGAATGATATTGAATTAATTTGCACTGGGAAAATAACATTAAATAATTATATAAATCAAGGCGGAGTTGCTATATTGAAAGAAAAAATGGATAAAGAGTTAATTTTACAACCTTTTCCACAACTTATGTTTTTATCAGAACTTTTAAAAGAGGATCCTGTATTACTTCAGCAGTTTCTAAATTAGAAAAAAACTTAAAAATGTATCTTTATTGATGGTGTGTATCAAACAAAAAGACTTTTGAAGCTAACATATTCATACTAAAGTTGTAGTTTTTATATGAAAAATCCATCCTTCCGTTTGATTTTATCTATTTATAATTGTAATACAATACGAATAGATAATAAGAAACAAGGGGGAATGTAATGTGATTACACATATTACAGATATAAAACTACAAACGATTTCCATAGAAGGGGTAAAACAAGTTTATAAGGACATATTATGTTTCCCCATAAAAAAAGAAACGACATCATTTATTCAATTTGAAGTAACACCGTACACTACAATTAGTTTTCAAGAAGTATATGAACCAATTGCATCTGCGCACTTTGCTTTTGAGATTCCATATTCAAAATTTCATGAAACTGCAAGATGGCTTGAAAAGTCTGGATTACTCATTGTGAAATGGAAAGATGGTCATACAATTGATGAAGAGAGCGGCCGATTCAACTTATATTTCAGAGATGGTGATGGAAATCTACTCGAAATTATCGCACATAGTTATGTTAAAGAAGATGTATTAGTACCGCAATCCCCTTTAAACATTTTATATATAAGGGAAATCGGTCTTCCCGTTAAAAGTGTACCTGTATTTACGGAATGGTTGAAATTAAATCTAAATATGAAAACGATGGAAGATGGGGATATTTTTAACTTTGTTATAGGTGGCACTGCATATATTGTTGCAACTTGGTGGCAGCGACCGTGGATTCCAATCGCAATGAAAGCTTTACCACCGAAAGTACATGTTTCTTTCGGAACACCAGATCAAGCATTTTTACAACGCATACAAAATAACTTGAAGAAAAATAGTGTTCCATATGAAGGTAAACATGATGAAGTATCATTTATTCAGCAAGGATATTCATTTACTATCTTGCATACACCAAATCTCCATGCTGATATTCCAAGTAAATTAAACTTACCGCTTTCTATTTAAGGATGGAAAGTGGTAGATTTTTTGTATCTTCGTGAAGAAGGTTTTTGTTAAGTTTACAGTGAATGTAAAGAATGTGAATATTATAGATTGGGTAGATGCTAGTTCAGGTGACATTCGTGCAGATGTGTTTCGAACATATTTATTATATGCGCAGTCTCATATAGAATTAGCGGAAATGTATTTGCAAATATATTGTAATAATACCGATTTAACAAGAGGTGAGATCTTTCAATGGGCTCCTATTATTAGTGCAGCTAGATTTTCTGAGAAAGTATCCTCGCAAAATGAAGTGGATTTGAGCAGATTATTGAATCAGTATTTATAAGTTATAAAAAGGTTGTCTAGTAGCTAATTAATAAACACTGTTGTTTAACTAAAGTTTCCTTGTAGTTAAACAACAGTGTTTTTAAATATTGATATACGTATATTTATTTTCAATCTTCATTCTATAAAGGTTCATTATCCGTACTTGTTCCTCAGTAACTTCTTCTTTATCCCAATACATATGCATTAAGCTATATTCAAAAATCTCTTTTAATTTAATAAACAATGGAAACTTCTCGATCATCTCTTTAGGTAGTTCATTTTCTTCTTGATACCCTTCAAATAGTGCTTTTGTAATAGAATGCTCATAGTCAACGATATTCCCATTTCCAGTAAATGAATATTCTATCGCACTATAAATAGGAACTGCTAAATCGAATAGGTAAAAATGTTTTTGGAATGAATCCAAGAGAATACCAACTTAGCAAAATGCCTATTCAATCATTTGTTAAACTCAATTTAAATAATGAAGGGGCGTTTAATATGAATATTTCTAGAAAAAATAGAGGTTGAACAGTTGCGAAATAGGAAGAGTGAGCTATTTGATAAAGAGGTACTTAACATATTAAATGGTCAACTTATGTATGAAGAATTTAAAAACGAAAAGCTAATGGGTGATTCTGATTATGCACCATTTAATGAAGCGATGTGTGTAAACCGAGTTACTACACTAGTTTTTGATGAAGAATTTATTAAGACAAGGGCAGCAGGACATAACAGTTCAGTAGAAAGTTACACAAATAAGGTTATAGATCCATTAAAGAAACTTTTTACGAAAGAGTATAAATGTATTGTTTTATGGTTTGGTGAAGATATGTTCTGCCAAATGAACTTACTTACCATACTTTCATACCTTGAACATTCTCGTTATGAGGGGAAGGTATACTTAAATAGCTTCAGAGAAGATGAATTTAAAGTAAATCAAATTGAACTTGAATTAGGAAAATATTCTTCGGTATACAATGAAGTATTAGTAAATCATAAAAAGACTTTCTATAAGGTACCACCTGTAATGTATCAGGCTATAGATTTATATTTAGAAATGCTAACAGAAGATACTACTGTAATGAAATTTATCTCTAAAAATAAAGATTTATCAACTCAAGAATTATTAAAAAAGTTGTTTCAGCTATTTCCAACAATCGGATATGGGGATTCTCAGTACATAGAGCTGATTAATAAAATAAAGAAGAAAGCTGAACCTAAAATATAGGAACAGCTTTCTTTTTACAATTGTTCAAGTAACTCTAATTCTCCCTCTACAAATAACATTAGTTCTTTAATTATTTCGCCAGAAAAATCAAAACGAATTCCAGCTGCTTCATATACTTCCGTTAAAGATTTAGAGCTACCTAATGATAAGGCTTTTTTATAATTTTCAAGTGCTTGTTTAGGATTTTCTTTATATTGTTTATACATTTGCAGCGCACCAAATTGTGCAATTGCATATTCGATGTAATAGAATGGTATTTCGAATATATGTAGCACAGGTAACCAGCCAGTTGCAACCCAATTTTCATACCCCTCAATATTTACTATATTCGATTGGTAAGTGTTATGTAATTCTAAATATTTTTCATTTCTTTCTTTAGCTGTATGATTAGGATTTTCATACATCCAATGCTGGAATTGATCAACTATAAGCATTTGTGGTAAATATTTAACAATACCTTTAAAGAAATCTAATTTTGCTTTTATAAATTCTTCTTTATTTTCATAAAAAGTATCCCAATACTCCATCGAAAACAATTCCATTGTCATACTAGCTAGTTCAGCTGATTCTGAAGGGATTTCTAAATACTTTTGAAGTTCTAACTGCTTCATACAATCGTTATGAATACTATGGCCCATTTCATGGAGGAAAGTAGTAACATCATAATGTGTATGATTGAGATTCATGAAAATAAAAGATAATTGAGAAGCAGGTAAATATTCGCAAAATCCTCCTGGTCCTTTTCCTTTACGACTTTCTAAATCTAAGCAATTATTTTTATGCATACGTTCCAGTAATGCGGAAAATTCATGGTCAAGTTTGTGTAAAATATGAGAACTTTTTTCGATTAAATCACTCGCTTTTTCAATAGGTTTTAATACTTTTTGATTTGGTGCGGTTGCTTTTAAATCCCATGGACGAAGACTTTCTACTTGAAGTTCAGATTTTTTCTTGTTATATATTTTATCGATAAGTGGTACTACGTATTTACGAATAGATTCGGCAAGCTCATAGCAGTCTTCAGGTGTATAATCAAAACGTTCATGTTTTTTAAACATATAATCGCGATAATTATGTAATTGAATGTTTTTTGCTTTTTGGTCACGGATTACGATTAATTCATTTAATATATGTTGTAATTTATCTTCAACAGATAAGAATGTTTCAGAAATGAGCGTTTTTGCTTTTTTTCGTATATGACGATCCGAATCTTGTAAGTAAGATTGTAGTTCAGTAATTGTTTTTTCTTCACCGTTCCATAATGCAGTTAAACCACCTGTGATTTCGAAGTATTCGGTTACTAATTTGTCTTCGTTCACTTCTAAATCAATATTCTTTTCACAAAACAATGTTTGCGCATTCTTAATTTTTTTATCTAGTAAGCTGTACGTTTTTGGATCAAGTTCCATTCGAAAAGGGGACTCTAAATATTTAGTATCAAATGAATTTTGATAACGTTTCAAAAGAGGTCGTACATATTTTTGATCATATTCAAAAGTATCTTTTATTTCTTTATTATCTGTATTACATTGAAAAGCGATATAGTGCGACCTTAATTGTTCTTCAATTTCCCAAATGAAAGTAGATTGTTTTTTTAACCAGTTTTCAAGTTCTAGCTTTGAAGAAATCATTTCATTCAATAAAGTAGAAAGAGTATTTTCTAATTCTAGAACGTTACTAATATCAATCGTATTTAAGCGCTGCATGATATATCCCTCACTTTTTATTTATTCATGAAAATATTCTACTTATTAATTGTAATTTCCTTTTTAAGAGGAGGAAATGTGAAATAATGTTAAATTTTAAAATTATAGAAGGTATTTATATGTGAAAGTAAAAGTTTATCGTAAATGAAAATTTACGGAGGGAAGTTCAATGAAAAGTGGAAAGAAGTTGATTGTATTTTTATTTTCAATTGCTTTATTGTGTGCTTGTGAGCCTGAAATGGAAGAATCCAAAAGTGAAGATTCTATAGTTATGGATATTGCTACAGCAGCGGTAAAGGAGGAATCTTTTTTTAGTGCTGCTATATGGGATGATAAGGCAAGAAAAGTAGATTTAGAGATTGCTGATAGCGAAAATGCTAACGAAATAAAAAAAGAAATTAATAAAAGATTGCAAATTCAAGGCATTATGTCCTATAAAGTAAATATATCTCAAAGAAACAAAGAGATTGTAAATGCAGAACATAGATGGGAGTTAGTTTTTGGACAGATATTTGATGACGTATTCAGAAAGAATGGATATGAAGGGGTTGGGATTCAGCAAATAAATTATAAAAAGAATCAACCTGTTACCATTGATATAAAAACTAAGATTAGAGATGATGAAGTAGGGGCAAGAGAATTTGGACAGAAAATAGAAAAAGAAGTTGAAGGTGTACTTAAAACAGAAGCAGTAAAGAAATGGATTGAAAATGATTCATATGCTATTGGGATTTACGATATAGAAGATCGGAAAATTAACTAATTGAGGAATGGATGGTATATAAATAAAAAGTCGGTGTAATTAAATATAGAATTGCTGAAGGAGGTGTAATATGTATAAGTATTTACATATTTTAAACGATATAGAAAAAATGATTCAAAATGGAGCGATAAATGAAGGACAGAAATTACCATCAATACGGTCACTTGTTACGCAATATGAATGTAATAAGGCGACAGTTATACGTGCGCTTTATGAATTGGAAAAGCGTCATATTATATATTCTGTCCCTCAAAGTGGATACTACGTTGTTAAAAAATCAAGGAGTACTATAGAAAATGACGAGATAATTGATTTCGCTTCTTCAGCACCAGATCCAGATGTTTTCCCATATTTAGATTTTCAGCATTGCATTAATAAGGCTATTGATACTTATAAAAATGATTTGTTCGTATATGGAACGCCAAAAGGATTACCATCTTTAATTCCAGTCATTCAAAAACAGTTGGCAAATTATCAAGTGTTCACGAAAGAAGACAATATTTTTATAACTTCAGGTGTGCAGCAGGCACTTGCAATATTAACTTCTATACCATTTCCAAATAAAAATGAAACAATATTAGTTGAACAACCAACGTATCATTTATATATAGAATATCTAGAAATAAATAAAGTTCCAGTAATCGGTATTAAACGTACGAGTGAAGGTATTGATTTAAATGAATTGGAGCGTATTTTTCGAACGGGTAAAATAAAATTCTTTTATACAATACCAAGATATCATCATCCACTTGGAACTTCTTATTCTAAAGGTGAGAAAGAAAAAGTCGTACTATTGGCTAAGAAATATAATGTATTTATAGTGGAAGATGATTATTTAGCAGATTTAGAAACAGATTCAAAAGCCGATCCGTTATACAGCTTGGATCATGATAATCATGTCATATATTTGAAAAGTTATTCGAAAATTATTTTTCCCGGTTTACGAGTTGGTGTAGCAGTTATTCCATCGGTTATTTCGAGTGCTTTCCATACATATAAAAAGGTTTTAGATATTGATAGCCCGATGATATCCCAAGCTGCTTTAGAAATTTATATAAAGAGTGGAATGTTTGAACGTCATAAAAATAAAATTAAATCTTCCTATCATGATAGATCTAAAAAACTTGCAGAAACATTAGAAAGGATTCATAGTGAAAACCCGCTTTTAGTCACATATAAAAAACATAATACAATTGGAATTCACACTTGTTTAGAATTACACAAAACGAGTATTTCTGAAATGTTATTCCAAAGATTAAATGAAATGCAAATATGTATTGATACGATTGATAAAAATTATGTGAGAGGTTTTCCGAAAGAAAGACTATTAAAGTTAAACGTATCGAATGTGAAGGAAGATAGGATTGAAAAAGGAATTCGTAAAGTAATTGATGAAATCAAACAAGTGGAACGTATAAACTTTCAATTTAAAAAAGAATAAGATGGAAAAGGAGGTTTGTTGTGAGACGCAAAATAATTCTCTTGTTTGTGTGTATCGCTATTATAATTGGAGCTGTCGTTCTAATTAATTATTATAAAAAAGATGATCAATGTATCGCGATTGGTAAGTATTCAAGAGGCATTATTGTAGATCAAAATAACGAACCTATATCTAATGTGAAATTTTATGAAGATTCAATTGAAAATAAGGAACGCAGTATTTCAAATGCAGAAGGTAAATTTGAGATACCACATGGTGTTTGTGGTGAGATTGTATTACAATTAGTTACTCCAAATGGAGAAATCTATACAAGGAAATATGATAGTAATCATATACCAGAAGTTATAAAATTGAATTATAAAAATGAAGATAAATAAAATGAAATTATTACAAGGAAAAATAGTAGTTGTAGCTGGACTACTGTATATATAACAGGGAGAAGTATTGTCTTGTATGGGAAGAGCCGAAACGATTGAAGAAACTACAGAGGTTGTTACAAAGCAAGATGATATCGAAATTGCAGTTCGTATTTTGGAAGTGGGAGATTCTTGCGAACAGGGATAAAACCAACAGTAATCTCAATGAGTGTTGCCCATAAAGGCCAGGGGCAAAATCAAGTTTTTCAAGGACAGTAGCACAGGGGATATAGTGATTAAAAATTGTTAAAAAGAGTTTAAGTGTAGCTTGGAATGTGGTGTGTAATTTAATTTAATACAATATAGTAAAAACCAAACTAATATTGCAGCTAAATATTAGTTTGGTTTTTTATGAATTTATATTGAGAGAGCCAATCTAATATACATACTTATATTGCCTTATACAAATAAATTTTCCAAGCGGATGTCTTTGATATGAATATTTTCTCAAGGGATAAATTGTTTTTTACTGCATTTTCAATAGGGACAGCAGAAAATATGTAACGGCCACCCATTTTTTTAAAGTGATCTATATTTAGTTCTACATTTTTTAACCGTTTTTTCGAATTTTTCTTAAACATATAGTGTTTTCCAAGCTCATCGGTGAAAATATAACAACGGCCACCCCATTCGTCAAAATACGTACGAATCATTTTATTTTTCGCTAGTTCCTTCTCAATTATTTTTCGGAATTCATATTTGTAAGATAGAGGATAAAAATTGTTGTATGTGTCAAGTGTATAGAACCCATTGTACTGAGCGATAGCTGGATGTAAACCGATATTAGCGATACGGTACTGTTCCACAGATAAACCTATATACTCTTTTATCTCCTTAAATTGTTTTTCTGCAAAAAATTCTTTTACTGAAGGTTTATTTTGATAAACAATTTCTTCATTATAAAAGCATAACAAAATAATTTGGGCTATTATAATACTTGTTGCAGCATGTCTCCATACTTTCCCTTGTAACCATAAAACTTTTAATCCAAGAGCGAATAGAACATAAATAACTAACGGGCGCAAAAAATGATAACGTGCAAAATTAAATGTATCTAAAATGTGAAATCGTTTTGTTAATGGAAGCCAACCTTTATAAAACCAAAAAGCATACCAAATTGATAAAACTATGTTAAACCAGAACAAAAAAATAAAGACTTTTTCTTGCTTCCATCGTTTTGTAGTAATGATAAAATACAACGCAATAAGTATTGTAGGTAAAATAACAAATGTATGGACTGTCATGACATGGGTATGTCCTAAAAGAAAATTTTTCACTGTAAGTCGGAGAGACCGCCATAACGATAATCTTGCATGAAAATATTCATCTCTACTGTTAGGTGCAGTTGATAAAAAGAAGGAAGTTACTAAGCGATATTCTACAATCATGTAAATGAGCGTCATATAAATAATTGAAAAAAGAAAACGAAAGTTCCATTCTTTTTTTACTACTAAGTCAACTAACCAGAGTATCCCTATGCTACTTAAAAAAAAGAAAAAACCTAAAACAATACTCGAATATAGAGGGATTAGAGTAAGTACGAAATAGTTCTTCCACAATTTTTCCCCTTTTCGAATATTTAAAAATGCCCAAAGTGCAAGAGGCATTCCCAGAGTACTAAGCATTCCTGATGGCCAAAAAGGGGTAAGAGCAAAAGCTAATGAAACTCCTATTGAAATGACCGTCCATTCCTCTTTTGGTAAAAAATGATGTTTTAAAAGTACATACATGCCTATAAAAGCGATCACTCTTGTAATCGTCTGACTTAATACATAAGCAACCATATTTGGAAAAAAAGCATACAACCATACAATACCACTAAATTCTGTGTTAAAGGCGTTTCTTGACAATTGATTATTTATCACCTGTGGAATTGTACTATTAATCGGACCTTGTATCTCTCCACTACATGTCAAAACCTTATACCAGGACAAATTGGAATCAAGATTATCATGAATGCGAATATGCGCATTTTCTCCAAGAATAAATAAAGGAGACAAATAGAGAATGAGTATAATTGTTGCAAAAACAAACAACTTTCTTTCTTTTTGATTTTGGTTTAAAAACATTGTTCGCACCTCAAAGGATTCTCAAAAAGTTTACTTATAAAATTTCCAAAATAGAAGAAATTATCCCTGGTTGATCAAGGTGCTATAAATTTAAGTGGTGGATAGGAGGGGAAAACAACAGATGGGAATGGTATTGTTTTATAATCCTGATTCATTTTATAAAAAAGAAAAGTCTACCCTTATTGTTAAAGAAAGGATCTATATATTACGGGGAAGATTTTTTTATAAGAAAACAATAAACCTAACAATTTGTATAGCCCCTACTTTTTTAGTTGCAGTTTTTTCGTGTGGAAAGAAATATAACAGTTGTGAATATTGATACTATGCAACAATCTCCAAAAATTAAAAAGGGAGTTAACATTTAAGGGGTTCAAAGGCTAAATAGCAGTCATCATTTAATTTAGATTATAAAAATTTCGAAATAGTTCTTATTTTTAAATGAAAGAGCGTTTGTCAAGGCGCTCCTGATTAAAACTAATAAGGAACAAGAATAACACACTATATTTATACATATGTTTATTTAGATTTTTTGTATTTGTTGAAAAGGTATTATTCCTTACCAATTAATGGTATTGTTAGATTGTAGAATATTCCATATTAACTGCTCGTAAAAGCTTAGTTGGTTCAACTAATAATCAGAGGGGAGAGGCCCCTTTTGATGATCTTTTCACTTTATATTGTAAATAGGAGGATGATGAAGTTTATGGCAGTACGTATAGTCGATGATTTACAACAATTATCGTTGTTACTTATGTTTTTAAGTACATTTATATTTTACAGATACTTAAAGAAGGTTAAACGAGATAGAAAATTGACTGGTTTTGAATGGACAATGTATTTTGTCACTCAATTTGCGACATTAATTTGGGCAATGACTTATTTTATTAAACACTTAGCTGAATCATAATTTCTATTCACTCGATCTAGTTTACTGTTATCTAGTAGAGATATAAATATAGTCTGTATCTAAATCAATGACAACATCGCTCAAGACGTCTTCTTGTAATAACTTTTGAATTTTTTCATAATGATACCGTACACAAAATAAGTTTAGAAGTTCTTCATTAGATATCTCTTCATTTTTTACATTTAAATACATTATTATTAACTCGTTAAGAGAACGGTTACGGCCAAAAACATACTCATTTATACCATATCCATCAAATTCAATTATCATTTTATCCCTGTTGGGTGCTAGTCAACGTTATAGCTTAAATTTTAGATGAATTTATTATACATTGTTTTAAATTTAGTGAGAATATATTTTTATAAAATGAGAGGGTCATAAATGGAACAAAATAAATTAGTTTTAGAAGGACCAAAATACCTTAAGTGGAAAACGTGTAAAATAAAGTCTATACAGGATGATGAAATTATTGTTAAAACAATTGCAGGGGCAATAAGTATTGGTGCAGAGTTACCACAGTATAATGGATCCGATGTTACAGATACACATCCTTTTTATCCAAGAAAAACTGGATATGAAAGTTATGGTGAAGTGATTCAGGTTGGTGATAAAGTAACGAATTTAAAAATAGGCGATAAAGTAGTTTCTTTTTATGGACATGAAACGATAGGAATAGTTAAGTGGTATAAAGTAATTCAAGTACCTAATTATATAAAACCTAAAGTTGCTTTATTATCTATTCTTTCGTGCGATGCTGCTAAAGGCATATTGAAACTAAACCCGCGACAGGATGAAAAGGTACTTATAACTGGAATGGGAGTTATCGGTTTACTTGCTTGTTATTTCTTAAAATACTATGTAGGTGTTAAGCATGTAGATGTTGTTGAACCTAATAAAAATAGAAGAGATTTTGCAAAGA
Source organism: Bacillus sp. TE9106W (assembly GCF_054062215.1). Classification (NCBI taxonomy): domain Bacteria; kingdom Bacillati; phylum Bacillota; class Bacilli; order Caryophanales; family Bacillaceae; genus Bacillus; species Bacillus sp. TE9106W. The sequence continues at coordinate 180,382 of NZ_JBSSFA010000005.1, read as the reverse complement.
AGTTTTGTGCGAAAAACATATATGATTCAGAAGAACAAATAATAGAAACATATAATTACGGTTTCGAATGTTCTGCTACAAATAGCGGATTTCATACATTACAAAAAACACTTAAAACTAATGGACAAATATGTATACTTTCTGATGGTAATATTGAAGAATTAACATTAACCGCCGATTTTTATCAGAAAGAATTGCAAATCATTGGTTCAAGTGATGGGTATGATTATCAAAAACATGCAGATTGGTTTTTTAGTCAAATAGAACAAATACCATTGTTAGAAGAGATTTTTCAACATGAAATACAATATACAGAACTCATTCAATGTTTTGAGGAATTAAGTCAAGGAATAATTATCCCTTTAAAAGTATTTGTCTCATATGAATAATGAACAAAATGACCAGGTACTTATCGCATAGGCCACGTATGTTTCGACACTAATATGATAACAGAGCGCGGAGTAACATGTACGGGGATTTTTTTAATAGGTACAATGGCTTGTGTAAACAGAGAATGGTTTTTACTCTTTCATTATGTACAAATAGTATATTATCTTTCTCAATGTACATATTAAGTAAAGTGTTTAATATCATACATAAAAGGGGGGATAATATGGATGAAAATAAGAAAAATGAAGAATTGATTAAATTTAAGAAACAATGGTTTAATGAAGATAATCAACCAGTAGCTGGTATAGAGTTAACTTTACCGCCGGATATAGGCAGCATGTTAGACTCCAAATCAGTTGATGATGAAAGTGGAAACAGTAATAATGAATAAGTTTAATCTATACGCATCCATTCGGGTGCTTTTTATTTTTTGAAAATAGAAGATAGATCATCAAATCCTTATTGAAAAAAGATTGAGCTAAATAGATCTATTTTCAGTATATGTAAGTTTTGATTTTCATAAAAAAGTTTAATTAAAATTCATTTAGAATGATAAAGAGTTAATAAAAAGAGTGGCTTTTACACCAATCTTTATATTAGATATATGCTTATTATTATGCTATATTCAATGGAGCCAAGATGAATAAGGTAAGTGGTATGAATAGAAGAAAAAACTATATAGCAACAACACCATATAACAACAACACCATATAACAACAATACAAAAAACTTACCTTTAATTTAATACTAAAATGGATTGAAAATAAGGAGATAGAAACATAATGGAATTTTGGGAATCAAGCTTTATTGAAAAACAAACGATGTGGGGATTTGAACCTACAGAATCTGCAATTTTGACAAAGGATTTTTTTATAGAAAAGAACGTTAAGGACGTATTAGTTCCGGGTATTGGATATGGCAGAAACGCAAAGGTGTTTATCGATAATGATATAAATGTAACAGGAATTGAAATTTCAAAAACAGCTATTGATTTAGCGAAACAAAACGGATTAGAAGATATTAGTATATATCACGGTTCGGTAAACGAAATGCCTTTTGATAATAAATCTTATGATGGGATATTTAGTCATGCACTTCTGCATTTGTTGAATGAGCAGGAAAGAGAGAAATTTATTAAAGATTGTTATAATCATTTAAAACCTGGTGGATATATGGTTTTTACAACTGTTTCTAAAAAGGCTCCAATGTATGGCAAAGGAAAACAGTTGGATAAAGATTATTATGAGATAATGGAAGGTGTAAAAATGTTCTTCTATGATTCTGAATCTATAAAACAAGATTTTAAAAAATATGGACTAGTAGAAGTTTTGGAAATTGATGAACCAAATAAGAATATGGTCAATAAACCTTCAATCAATTTCTTAAAGATAACATGTAAAAAAGAACGATAACTAAAAGTTATTAAGAATGATTAAATATGTTTATATATTAATTATGCACAAATAAAGAGGACAAGCATATAATATAAATACCTTTTAACTTTAAGTAACCTTAGCTTTCGTTAAGAGGGTATCTCAAAATCCCCAAAAGGGCACTTGCGGAAACAAGTGCTCTTTTATTTTTTTGTTTCATAAATATTTAAAGTTACAAATTTTTTACAAAAAAATGACCATGGGAGAAAGGGTCACATCTTTATTATACGATCATTTCTGAACAATAAACGTTATAGCATTTGTTTTTAATTGAATCTGCTTTTCATCGCGAACGATATCATAGACTAATTCTTTTATTTCAACTTTAATTTCTTTCCATTCCTTATAAATACTTTTTAATAGATGTATCATATCTTCAGTAGGAAGGTTAATTTCAATTAAAGCATCTAATTCTTCTTTCGTATGTAAGTCAATTTCTTGTATGTTCGAGTTAATAATTAAACAATTGATACCACCAGTCTTTGTACCTTCTTTTATAGAATGGAGCACATTTGTTAAATCTTCTTTTGATTGAACATGCTCTAAACTAGATACTGCAACGATATAATCATAAGTGTTAGGGACGATATAATAGTTTTCAATTGCTGCTTGTTCTGTTTTTATAACTTCAAATACGCCATGTTCTTTGCTATAAGTTTTTAATTTTGTTAAAGCAGAATCAAGTAAATCTACACATGTAACAGTGCCACTAGTATTTTGTATCTGTTGTGCAATGGGAATGCTATTTCTTCCAACGCCAGAGCCGAGATCAAGTACTTGCAAGTTGTTTTGTCCTTCAAAGTAATCCATCAAGTCCATAACTGTTTTAACTGGTTTGTACAGCCAAGAGCCAGTTTCAAATAGTTTATATTGTTCATAACAAAGGTCGTGATATTTCTTTTCTGCTTGTCTTATGTAATTAATACGATTCATAGTGTTTCAGCTCCAATATTATTATTGCAAAATGAATGGGTAGGACAACCTTTTACATTTGTTTGAATTCGAAAAATACCACCAGCATGTGGATATTGCTTTAATTCGTCATCCGTCATTCTTGTTCTGGCTGTTGTAACATATAGGTCGGTTAAATTGGGCCCTCCAAATGTACAAGATGTTACATATAGCGCTGGAATCGGGATACTTAATATTTGTTCTCCAGTTGAAGGGTTCCATCTAGTAATCTTTGAACCTCCCCAATGAGCAATCCATAAGCAACCTTCCTCGTCAATTGTCATACCATCAGGTAGACCGTCATTTTCGGGGAAAATGATTATATCACTTGGATTACGAATTACTCCAGAGCATATATCATAATGAAAACGAACTACTTTTTTAGTAGGTGTATCGATATAGTAAAGGTATGTATGGTCAGGTGACCAAGCTATGCCATTTGATGTATTTACATGTGAAACTTTTTTCTCTACCTTTAAATTATTATTTAAACAATACAAGGAGCCAGCAGCATTAATACCGTATGTATCTGTAGTACCTGCCCAAAAACGTCCTGCCGGATCGCATTTTCCATCATTAAAACGATTTTTAAATAAATGTGGTTCAGGGTCAAAAATATGTGTCAGTTTTTCTGTTTCTACATTAATAGAATAAAAGCCGTTTTCCATAGCAAGGAGTAGTACGTCATCTAAATACGGAACAACACAACCAATTTGTTGATTGAGAGCAATTACTCGGTTTGTATTAGAGGTAGGACTAAAGATGCATAATTGTTTCTCCACAATATCAACCCAGTATAAAAGTTGCTTTTTTTCATTCCAAGATGGTCCTTCAGCTAAACTTGCTTTCGCATCTAAAACTAATTCTATATTACTTACCAAGATGTTCACCTCGATTTATAAGATATTTATATAATTCGATAAGAATAGGGGTATACCTTTTAATCAGAAAATATTAAGATTTGTACTATGGAAAAATTGATTTTCTCGAGTGATTAAAAAAATGTATAAATATGGAGAGGAAAATGCATATGATGTTTTATGAAATTGTTTGCTTTTCTTGTAAAAATATATTTCGTGTTTATGAAGGTAGTGAAAAATATAAGCGATTTAAAGAGAAACCAAAAGGGGTATATTGTTGTGATGAGTGTAGTCATAAAATTCAATTAGAAGCGATAAAGAATTTTTTTAGATAATTATATAATTTTGTTTCGGAAAAGTTTGACAATAAAATTATTTTAAATTATCATATAAAAAAACTAATATGTAAAATGGCATGGAAGAGAAGAGTAGTTAAGAAAGAATACGCACAGAGAGCTCTGGTAGCTGAGAAAGAGCGGTATACATCTTAATGAAAAAAGACTTGGAGCTGCGCAAGGAACTAATTTATTTAGGGATGATGCGACGGGTTCTCCCGTTATAGAGATAGGGTATAAGTATATTTTGCCGTACCTGAAGAGGTTAATATGGCGACATATTAACAAACTGAGGTGGTACCGCGAAGCTAACAACTCTCGTCCTCAAGATGAATAATCTTGGGGGTGGGAGTTTTTTTATTGCATAAAACTGAAAATATGAAAACAAAAAAAGATAGAGGTGAGTAACATATGCATTGGGCGTATGAAGTAGCACATGAATTAATTAGAAAACATCCAAACAAAGAAACTTTTGTTTGCGCATCTGGAATTAGTCCATCAGGTTCTGTTCATATTGGGAACTTTCGTGAAATCGTAACGACTTATTTTGTTGTAAGGGCGCTTCAAGAGTTAGGAAAAAAGACTCGTTTTATATTTTCATGGGATGATTATGACAGGTTTAGAAAAGTCCCTAAAAATGTTGATCCATCTTTTGTAAAGTATATCGGGATGCCATACTGTGATATACCAGATCCGTATGGGTGCCATAATTCATATGCAGAGCATTTTGAAAAAGAGTTTGAAAAATCGCTTCAAGCATTTGGAATTGAAGTAGAATTTATTTATCAACATGATGAATATAGAAATGGAAGGTATAACAAAAGCATATTAGAAGCTTTGTATAAAAGAAATATATGATGTTTTAATGGATTTTAAAACTGGGGAGTGTAGTGAAGAAGAGCGAGAGCGTTTTTATCCAGTTACATTGTATTGTGAGAGATGCGGGAAAGATACAACTACAATTACACATTTTGATGAAGCATTAAAAACAGTTCGATATGAATGTGAATGTGGAAATCAAAATGAATTATCGATACTAAATACAAATAAAATGAAACTGAATTGGAAAATTGATTGGCCGATGAGATGGATGATAGAGGATGTTATTTTTGAGCCGGGCGGAAGAGACCATTCATCAGAAACAGGTAGTTATAATGTATCAAAGGAAATTGCAAGGAAAATATTTAATCGTGAAGCTCCGCATTACGTTGCTTATGATTTCATTGGTATTAAAGGGAATCATGAAAAAATGTCTAGTTCCTCAGGGAATAGTATTACACCTAGCGAGTTGTTAAAAGTGTATTTACCAGAAGTAATTCTATTTATGTTTGCTAAATATAGACCCAATGCAGCTTTCCATATCGGTCTTGATGAAGATGTGATTCGCAATTATACGGAGTATGAACGACTGAAAGATAGTTATGAAAATAAAACGCTCAAAAATGAAGATTTGTTTGATGCAATTAAACTTTCTAGAGCTGAGAGCGGATTTAAAGAATATCCAAAATTTAATCAAGTAGCTGGAACGTTGCCGTTATTACATTTTGACTCATTTATTTTACAGGGGATATTAGAGAAAATAGATAGGAGTTATGGATTAGATGAAATGAGATCGATAAGTAATCGTGCAGAATATTGGACAAGAAAATTTCAATCTGAAAAATTAATTGAGGTAAATCAGGAGAAAAATACAGAGTTTTACAACACGTTAGATAAAAGTCAGAAAGAATGGCTAGTAGAAGTTTGTGAAATATTGCGTTCAAATAAAGATTATTCAAACATAATGGAACAATTATATTCGATTTGTCATCATGAAAATAAAAAAATAATGAAAGAAAATCAAAAACAGTTATTCACTATTATATATATGCTCATTATAAATCAATCAAATGGTCCTCGTATACCATTATTAATACATGTGGTAGGTATAGAAAAAAGCATCGCATTATTAGATTTCTAATACACAGTTAAAAGCAACACAAGTACCGAATTTTCTAGGTACTTGCGTTGCAAATTTTACTACCGTGAATACAATTTCGGACATTCATTACCACTAGGTTCATAAAAACAATGGCTTTTAAACTGTCCTACAAACGGCTGGTTATACCATTCGGGCGGACAAGCTCCAACTGGACGGAAATACCAAAGAGCCCATCTTGCTGGCCAGCGCCACTCACCTTGTAAAACTTTTCGTGCGATTTCTTTTTCTGATTCACGAGCACGTTGATAAAAATATCCGTATTGCACTGCTTCGAATCCACCAGGGCTTTGATATACAGCATCACGTACAGAACGAAGTTGTTTAAAATCTAAGCAATCACAAAATACACGGTTTACTACTACGCAACCAACAAGTTGTTCACCTTGTCGACCTTCGCCTTCAGCTTCAGCACGTATTAATCGAGCAAGTAAGTCAACATCGCTTTCGTTATATGGAATAAGGGGCATAGTGATACCACCTTTCTGTTATAGTAAAGAGTGTATGTTTTTAAATAAGCTTGGTGCTTTTTTACATAAAATTAACATTTCAAGAGGAGCTTGTCTGAAAAAAGCTAATTAGTAATAGTAGATAAATATAAAAGGGAGAGGTATTATGTATCGAATTCATAAAGAACATATCATTTACGCAATGTCATCAGAAAATAAACCATGCATGGAAGTAGAAATTGGGAGTCGCCTTATATTTGAAACATATGATTGCTTTGGAAATCAAATTGATTCTGAAGATGTTGCGTTTCAAGAATTAGATTGGAACCGAATTAATCCGGCGACTGGACCTGTATATATCAGTGATGCAGAGCCTGGTGACATATTAGCCGTAACGATTGAAAAGATTCAAATTGCAGAGCAAGGTGTTTTAACTACAGGTACGAATCTTGGTGTAATGGGTGAAGAGCTACATGAAAATACAGTGAAAATTGTCCCAATACATAATAAACATGTTTTGTTTTCGAATGAACTGCAAATCCCAATTAATCCAATGATCGGTGTAATTGGTACTGCTCCAAAAGAAGAGAGTATTTCATGTGGCACACCGCATGATCACGGCGGGAATATGGACTGTAAAGAGATAAAAGAAGGGACAACATTATTATTACCTGTAAATGTTCCTGGTGCTCTATTAGCATTAGGTGATTTACACGCAGCGATGGGTGACGGTGAAATTGGTGTTAGTGGAGTAGAGGTTGCTGGTGAGGTGACGGCAACAGTTCATATTATAAAAGGAAAGAAATGGCCATTACCAATGGCTATTCAAAAAGAAAAAATAATGACGCTTGCTTCAGAGAAATTGCTAGATGATGCAGCGAATCGTGCTGTACGTAATATGGTAACATTTTTACATGAAGAATTACAAATGTCTAAAGCTGATGCCACGCTTTTATTATCAGCTGCCGGCGATTTAAAAGTTTGTCAAGTTGTGGATCCACTTAAAACGGCACGAATGGAACTAAGTATGGATTATGTGGAGAAGCTAGGTTTTAATTACAGTAAATGTCATATTAAGTAAGAATAATAGAAAAAGGATGCTTTTGTATAAAAGTATCCTTTTTAAATTTACGGATTAAGTAAAAAAAGGTATTATTTATTTTGTATAATTGTATATACGATTGCGGATCGATAAAGGAGTAAATAATGGTTAAAATTATGATTGTAGAAGATGATATGAAAATAGCAGAATTATTATCAACACATGTTGCGAAATACGGGTATGAAGGAATTATTGTATCTGATTTTCAAAATGTATTAAATATTTTTTTAGAAGAACAACCAGAGTTAGTTTTATTAGATATTAATTTACCGAGTTTTGATGGGTACTATTGGTGTCGTCAAATTCGGGGAGTTTCCACGTGTCCGATATTATTTATTTCAGCTCGTGAAGGTACGATGGATCAAGTTATGGCGTTAGAAAACGGTGGTGATGATTTCATTTCAAAGCCATTCCATTACGAAGTGGTAATGGCTAAAATTCGAAGTCATTTAAGACGTGCTTACGGAGATTATGCACCGAAAGTAGAAGATCGGATGGTTGAGCAACAGGGACTTTGTTTATATCCTGAAAGGCTTGTATTGAAGCTTAGGAACCAAGAGATTGATATAACGAGAAACGAAGCTATTTTATTAGAAATATTAATGAAAAATTATCCGCGTGTAGTGAGTAGAGAGGTGTTATTAAATAAATTATGGGATAGCGAATCCTATGTTGATGATAATACATTAAGTGTAAATACGACACGTGTGCGAAAGAAGTTAAAAACGTTACAGATTGAGGATGCGATTGAAACAATTCGTAGTGTTGGATATAGATTGCATATTACTTGGGATACGGGTATGGAAAAATGATAAGGCTGTTTATACGTGATCATATACCACTTATTTGTTTTACAGCAATTCAACTACTATCCATATTTCTCGTATATTGGTTTGATGGGTATAACCATATTGCAACGGCATTATATGCAATGTTTTTAGGTGCCTTTTTTATGGTAGGTTATTTAATATTTCGTTACTTTACACATCGTTCTTTTTATGAGCGTTTAGCAAACCCGATGCAATCTTTAGATGAATCTGTTCAAAAATCGGATTTTGCAGCTATATCTGCTGCTCTTCAAGACTTGCTTGAGGTACAATATCGCCATTATCAAAATCAGCTTCAAATACAAGAGAGAAAAAATAATGATCATTTAACTTTTATGAATCAATGGATTCATCAAATGAAAACCCCTTTATCTGTCATAGAATTAATTACACAAGATGAAGTTGACTCGCGTTTTGAAAGTATAAATGAGGAAACAGACCGGTTAAAAAAGGGATTGGAGATGGCATTATATGTTGCACGTTTAGAAGCATTTACACAAGATTTTTATGTAGAAAGAGTACAACTACATAAAATAGTGAACGATTCTGTGCATGAACATAAACGTTTCTTTATCCGGAATTTTGTGTATCCAGAGCTTAAAGTTGAGAAAGATATTACTGTAGAAAGTGATGCGAAATGGTTACAATTTTTAATTGGACAAATACTATCGAATGCGATTAAGTATTCATCTGGTAGTAGAGAGAAGATTAAAGTGAAAGCTTGTAAGGAAGGTAATACAGTCATACTTGAAATTATTGATAACGGTGTAGGCATACCGAAGCAAGATTTACCAAGAATATTTAAACCTTTCTTTACAGGAGAAAATGGCAGAGATTTTAAAGAATCAACTGGAATGGGGCTATATCTTGTATATGAAATTACGAAACAATTAGGACATAATGTAGAAATCCATTCAGAAGTTGGTAAAGGTACCGTTGTACGTATTAAATTTTTTAATGTGTAAAAATAAGTAATCTAGGCTAAAGAACTTTGGAGATAAGTTTTTTAGCCTTTTTGTATAGCGGTTATATGAAATGGTAAAACGTCATATTAGTATGTATAATGACACACTAATAAATACGATTGTTAAATTTGAAGGATTTAATAAAAAGCTGATAAATATTTTTGTAAGAAAAAAGCCACCCCTTTGAAAGAGATAGCTTCATGAATCTATCCTATGTATAAGTATAATGTTCGAATAAGTGATATGTTTTGTGGACTATAATACAATTAGTCTTTTGTTTTTTCATGATACAGTATTGTAATTAAGTAAACAAACTTAATAATTTATAACCAATTAATCCCAAAATAGTGATAGGAATCATCATTAAGAAAGAAGACACACGATAAGCATTAGAGCGTTCTAATACAAGAATCAAGATAATTCCGACTATCACTTCCGTATATCCAACAGGTAACATGTGACTGTAATCTTCAAAGTTTAATAGAATGTGAAGTCCGTCCGTTACAAAAACTCCACTTAAAAGTGCGCTTCCGAATTTATGAAGTGGAGTTGTAGTATCTTTCCATAGAAAACCTGCAATTCCAAAGATAGTTCCTCCTATACATGCACATACAATCCATACAGATATAAAATAAATAGAGTGAGCTACATTTTTAATAACTATTGCATAACCATAATAGCCTAATACCATACCGAGTAGTGCAAGGATACCAGAAAGCATAGCTGTACGCTTAGAATAACTAAGGCTAGCCACGAAAAAGGATGGAACTAACCAAACGCTTCCTAAGTTAGCTAATGAATGCCAATTTCCTGGAAGTATACCTTGACCTAATTTAGTTAGTATACCAACAATTATCCCTACTACAATCGGGAGGAGAACGATTCTTAAAAACATATTTAATTTTGTGTTTTTTAATGTCCTGTCCATAAATTCAATCCTTATATTAATATTTTCTGCAACTATATAATAGCTTATTAAAGGGTAGTAATCAATGATAATTTATTGAAAAACAATAAGTTATTATTGGATAACGAATAACATTTTATTTTTATATAATAGAGAGTTTAGAAGTTTTTTACTGGGGAATTCTAAAGGACGTATTACAATCAATGTAATTTGTGCTTGTTCAATATGAAGTTAAAGAATGATAAATAAGCCTAAAAGAAAGCAATCTTTTTAACAGCACAAATAATTGCATTTACTCATACAGTATTAGTATGGTACAATATGGTTATTAATGACGGAAAGGAATGATGGGTGGACGATGATTAACTAATCTTATTTTTAAATGTTGAAATTCAATAAATTTCAATTTCTAAAAAATAGGATTAGTCTGCCCAATTTCCATACAACGGTATTGCTATTTATGTTGCGCAATAGCTTATTTGGGTATAAATATTTTAACGACTAATCCTGCCAAATTTATTTGGGAGGATTTTTTATTCTCCCTTAATGAAAGGGATCGGTATTATGAAAGAACTATTAAAATTAAATGATGTTTATGTTGAAATAAAAGAAAATATGTTGTTAGAGAAAATGAATGTGACAGTAAAACAAGGGGATGTTATCGGATTAATCGGTAAAAACGGTGCTGGTAAATCAACGTTACTTCAATTAGTAAATGGGAAGATTGAACCTTCAAAAGGTACTGTTGAATGGATGCAGATGAATATGACAACAGCATATGTTGAACAAGAAAAAGAAACTTTCGTTAATAAAGATATAATTGCAAAAGAAGCAGAATTGCTTGCGAAATGGGGCGTGCCAACGAACGACTTTCATACTTTAAGTGGTGGTGAAAAGCTGAAAGTACGATTAGCAAAAGGATTTGCTAAAAATCCTAATGTCTTAATATTAGACGAACCGACAAATCATTTAGATGAGATGAGTACAGAATTTCTCATTAAGCAAATTAAAAATATGAAAGGTACAGTTATCGTCGTATCGCATGATCGATATTTTTTAGATGTTGTCGCGACTAGAATATGGTCAATTGAGGATAAGAAATTAATTGACCATAGCGGTAATTATACGAGTTATATGACAGCGCGTGAGCATAAAAGAAAGACGCAGCAGCGTGAATATGAAAAACAACAAAAAAAGATAGAACAAGTAGAAACTCATATAAAAGAATTAAGTTCATGGTCACAAAAGGCACATGCGCAGTCTACAAAACAAGAAGGAGTTAAAGAATTTTATCGTGTAAAAGCGAAGCGCATGGATGCACAAGTGAAGTCAAAACGAAAACGTCTCGAAAAAGAGCTAGAGAAAACGAAAGTAGAACGTGTGAAAGAGGAGTATTCAGTTGAATTCTCTATTCAAGCGAGTAAAAAAGTAGGAAAACGTTTCTTAGAAGTAAAACAATTGCGGAAAGAATTTAATAATCGAATATTATTTGAAAACGTTAATTTTACAATTCAACACGGTGAGAAGATTGCGATTGTTGGACCAAACGGTAGCGGGAAAACAACTTTATTGAAGATGATTATGGGAAACGAAACTGCTGAAGGAGAAGTATGGATTTCACCATCAGCAAAAATCGGTTATTTAACACAAGAAGTATTTGATTTACCGCTGGAAAAAACACCAGAAGATTTATTTTTCAAAGAGACGTTTGAAGAAAGAGGAAAAGTCCAAAATTTAATGAAACATTTAGGGTTTGAATCTTCCCAATGGAAAGAGCCGATTCGATATATGAGTATGGGTGAACGAGTAAAATGTAAGCTAATGACTTATATTTTAGATGAAAAAGATGTACTTATTTTAGATGAACCTACGAATCACCTTGATCTTCCTTCACGTGAACAGCTTGAAAATACATTAGCTGAGTATAATGGAACGCTCGTTATCGTTTCTCATGATCGATATTTTCTGGAGAAAACAACTAATACAAAACTTGTGTTTGTAAACAATACAATACAAAAGCAGCTCGAAGAACCTACGAAAACAAGAGACGAAATTGAAGAGCTACGTTTAACGTTAGAAACAGAGAGGCAAGAAGTATTAGGTAAATTAAGCTTTTTAACTTCTAAAGACAAAGAATATAAAGCACTGGATGAACGATTTATGGAACTTACGAAGCAGATTAAGGCACTTTAATGTATTAACATGGGAGAAGAGAAATTGACTACGTTATTTAGAATAGATTGTGGAGAAATATACCTACAAGAGTTTACAGTCGAAGATGCAGAGAGTATTTATAACATATCCAATCAACCGGAAATAGAAAAATTTTTGCCAGACTGGAAATCAACAAAAGAACAAAGGGTTAATTGGGTTGTAAATTATGAGATACCAGAAAATAAAGCGTTTCTTCATGCAGTGAGAATTACGACTAACATAGATGATCACATATTAAAACTAGGAATATGTAAGAAAACCACAAATGAATTTATTGGATGGTGCTGCACAGGTATAAAAGATGAACTCCCTGCACCGAATAGAGAGATTATGTATGCTGTTTCAAGCGAATATCATAATAATGGTTATGCAACGAAAGCGACAAAAGGACTGGTTGACTATTTGTTCGAAAAAACGAAAGTAGATGTCCTTAACGCAATTGCTTTAATTAACAATGTAGCATCAAATAAAGTTATTGAAAAATGTGGGTTTATTTATAAGCGCCAACAGAAGATAGAAAATCAAATATATAATCACTATATATTGAGAAGATCTGAGTGGATAAAAATATAACGTTGAGTAGTAAAAGACCGATAAAGCAATCGGTCTTTTCTCAGTATATAATAAAGATTTCATATACATTGTAATTCCTGCTACTATACAATTATTATAAGATAGGTATGCGTTAATTTTAGTTTAAAAATAGTTTTATTATCAGTTTTTTTAGAAATCTTACAAGCGTGTAAGATAAATGAAAGATGAATCAATATGAGCTGTAAGACAATTCATTTACACTCTGTTATGAGACGTGCAAATGAAGGGAGAATATACATGGAAATTTTACATGCAAAAAGTATTAGTAAAGTATATAAAGGGAAAGTACCTTATAAAGCATTAGTTGATATTGATTTATCAATTCAAGAAGGTGAATTTGTAGGGATTATGGGACCATCTGGTAGTGGGAAAACAACGTTATTAAATATGGTATCTACTATTGATTCTCCATCGTCGGGAGAAATTTTAATAAATGGCACAAATCCTTTCCAATTATCATCAGAAGATTTAGCGTTATTCCGCAGAAAACAATTAGGATTTGTTTTTCAATCATTTAATCTTCTTAGCACACTTACTGTAAAAGAAAACATCGTATTGCCGATGACTTTAGATGGTGTTTCTGTGCAAGAAATGAACAAACGAGTGGAAGAGATTGCAGAGAAGTTACATATTACAGATATCTTGAATAAAAGAACGTTTGAAATATCAGGGGGGCAAGCTCAAAGAACAGCAATCGCTCGTGCGATCGTTCATAAGCCGCAATTATTACTTGCAGATGAACCAACAGGGAACTTAGACTCTAAATCTTCAAATGATGTAATGGAGATGCTTAATTCTCTAAATAAAGAAGAAAAAGCAACGATGATGTTAGTTACACATGATCCGTATGCTGCGAGTTTTTGCAGTAGAGTAATCTTTATTAAAGATGGTCAACTATATAACGAAATTTATTGTGGTGAAAGTAGGCAAACTTTTTATCAAAAGATTATGGATGTCCTTTCTTTGTTAGGAGGGAAAAGGCATGACTTTTCGTCAGTTCGCATTTAATAATATTATTCGTAATAAGCGTACATATGCTGCCCATTTTTTAAGTAGTGCATTTTCTATTATGATTTTCTTTACGTATGCTCTTTTATTATTTCATCCTGATCTACAAGGTGAGTTGAAATCGACAAGTGCAACAATAAGTGCATTTGGTACATTGGGATTTTCAGTTTCGCAAGGATTGATTTTTGTATTTTCATTTTTCTTCATATTATACTCAGTTAGTTCGTTTTTAAAAACACGTAAGAAAGAATTTGGCATTTTAATGATGCAAGGTATGTCAATGAGGCAGCTTAAGAAATTATTACTAATTGAAAATATGTTGATTGGACTTGGTTCAATTTGCATAGGGATTTTCATTGGACTCATATTTTCTAAACTAGTCTTATTGATAAGTGCAAGTGTATTAATGATTAATAATGGTTTACCTTTTTATACACCAGTGAAGGCTGTATTATTAACAGTTATCACATTTCTTTTCTTGTTTTTAATTGTTTCATTATTTACATTTAAAATGATAAAAGTAACGGAACTTGTGGAACTTATTCGAGCAGAGGAAAAGCCAAAACCTGAACCGAAATCTTCAGTTTTATTATCGCTACTTTCTTTAATTTGTATAGGTTATGGATATATTTCAGTATTTCGTTTTATCCCAAGTACTAATTTTATTACGCTTGGAATAGGTGTGCTCCTCGTAATTATAGGAACGTATTTTTTATATACACAGTGTAGCGTGTATATACTGCATCTTGCTAAAAGGAGAGAATCTTTCTTTTTAAAGAGAACAAATATATTAACATTTTCTGAATTAATTTACCGTATGAAAGATAATGCAATGATGTTTTTTATAGTATCTATTATTTCAGCAGTGGCATTTACAGCAATCGGTACAACAGCTGCCATTGGAAATAGGGAATTAGTATGGATGACAAATCCATATACATTTCTGTATGAAAGCCCTGAAAATAACAAATTGGTAGATAAACATCTCTCGATGATAAAAAAACATCTCGCGGATGCAAATATTCCGTACCGGATGGCTTCATCTTCAAATAAATTTACAGAAAGTAACGTAAATGTATTGAAGTTAAGTGAATATAACGAGCTTGCGAGAGCACTCGGGTATAAACAAGAAACGATTGAAAAAGACGATGAAATCTTATTAATCCCTGGAAGAGTGTCACAAAAACAAGAATTTAAAAATGGTGACTATAAAAAAAATATTGAAGTCATTCAAGGAGATTGGACAAACACATTTCGTGTGAAGAAAACTGTAGAGAATTTAGTTTTACCACATGATTCTAGTAGTATTTATATTGCTGTTCAAGATCATGTGTATGATGAAATTCCTCTGACGAGTAATTCAGAGGATGAAGATATTCAACATCGTACTTACGGATTTGTTGTAGATGATTGGATAAGAACGAAAGAGATTTCAAATCAATTAAAGAGTATATTCGATACAGATCTTAGGGGCAGAGAGTTCCGCTTTGAAGCTTTAACATTAAACTTGTTGGAAGCAAAGCAAAAGAATGGTTTATTACTTATGGTAAGTGTTTTAGTCGGAATCGTTTTCTTTACATTTGCTGCTAGTTTTATTTATTTCCGATTATATACTGATTTGAACCGTGATCAACAACAATATAAAATGATTTCGAAAATGGGATTAAGTAAACGAGAGTTAAAAAAAATTGTAACGAGACAGTTAGTATTAATGTTCTTCTTACCAATTATCATTGCAGTGATCCATACTGTAGTTGCGTATACAGCATTGCAACAATTAGTTAGTTTTTCTATTTTAAACAGCTCGATTTTTATTTTAATTTCATTTATATGTATACAAGTTTTATATTTCTTTATCACTCGTTGGCGTTACCTACAAAAGCTTTATAAGACTATGGAGCAATAAAGAATACTAACTAATAAGATTATAGAAAAACATGTGAATAATAATATGAATTATGAAGGGAATCGCAATGAAAAGAACAGTAACGATTTTTATGTTAACTATAATACTTTTAATAAGTTTTAGTGCATGCTCTAAAAAGGATAACTCATTTCCTGCAAACGGTGTATTAATTATTGGAAATGAAAATAATGTTTCACCAATTATTAATCGTTATCAGGAAATTACGAAAGAAAATGAAGTATTTTCTGTAAAAAAAGGAGAATTTGGAAATGGCAAAGTCTTAATTTTAAATGAATCTACAGCACAAGCATTGATTAAAGAAAAACTTTTTCGAAAACAAGATAATGGCTCTGATCATATTATAGATACGTTACCGAAGTTCCCGAAAGAAGGATCGCTATTATTTACAAATGAAGACGGTAAGACTATGAAAAGTATTAAAATAGGAGGGGAAGAGATTCCTGTTACATATGATAGTGATGCTTGGATAGGTAACAATCGTAACTATTCAACGGAATGGTATATGATTGTAGCAAAAAATAATGTGTATAAAGAAATAAAGGCAAATGAAATGAACATGCATCTTCTTCATTTGGAAAAATCTCTAGGTGACAAAAAACCTAAAATGTCAACAGATAATACATTGATTAATGAAAATGTCAAAGTGAAAAAATTAATTAAAGGTTTGGAAGGAGAAGTATCTTTTCAGTTTGTAACAATTGGAGAAGAATCTTAAAAAAGAGTTCGAGCTTGATAGAAAATTTATCCAGCTCGAACTCTTTTTAGTTTATAGACTATTCATATAAAAAAGATTACATTACTTCATTTAATCGAGTCTCGTTTGTTTCCTCAATCGCATTTGTATTTTGAGCTTCTTTTTCTTTACGAACTTTTTGTAGCATTTCAAGGATGATCCATAAAGGAACACCTTTATCTTTTAACATCTTCCATAAATCTAATTCGTTAAATTTATGCTCTGGCTGTTTCATTTCTTTTTCGGATGAACGAATATCGAACTTGATAGGATCATTTACTTTCTTACTTTCAAGTTTAGTAGAAGAGATAGTATTATGCTCAAGATTAGATGGAGTTATTTTAGTAGGTTGAGACAATGTATGAATATTTGATCCGATTTGCATGATTTTTCCTCCTTTTGAAGCAATGAGATTAGTTTTCTTATGGTTTTTAAATCTTTTTAACATGAGGAAACTATATCTAATTATAAATTCAAATAAACAGATTTACAAGTTGTACTGTAAAAAGTAAATATTTATCAACATTTGTATATGTTTTCTATATATACAACGTATATAAAATACTTTACATTATGTTTAAGTTATTAAAGCATGCTGTATAGCAAAAAATGTAAACGTTTTATTAGGGGGAGAAAGTATGGGGAAGTTATTTTTAAAAATATGTTTTTTTGCATTAGTGGCTGTTTGTTCATTGGTAGCGAAAATAACATATGCTGAAGAGAGACAACAAAATAATTATCCGATCATTTTAGTAAATGGTTTTGCCGGATGGGGTAGAGAGGAAATGCTAGGGGTTAAATATTGGGGTGGTGTTCATGATATACAAGAAGATTTAAAACGCAATGGTTATACAGTTCATACCGCAGCTGTTGGACCAGTTTCTAGTAACTGGGACCGTGCATGTGAATTATACGCCCAAATTAACGGTGGAACAGTAGACTACGGTGCCGCACATGCTGAGAAACATGGACATAAGCGTTTTGGCAGAACTTATAGTGGTTTTGCGCCGAATTGGAGTGAAACAAATAAAGTACATTTAGTTGGGCATAGCATGGGTGGACAAACAATTAGAACATTAGTACAGCTATTAAAAGAAGGCAGTTATGAAGAAAAAAATTATGTAAAAAATCACCCAAACACCAAAATATCACCACTATTTGAGGGCGAGAAATCATATGTTCATAGTGTTACAACATTAGCAACTCCTCACAACGGTACAACACTTGCGGATGGTAGTCTTCTACTACCGTTCGTTAAAGATTTACTCATTACAGCTGCAAGTTTTGGAGGAAACGATAATTTATCACTATATGATTTTAAATTGGATCAATGGGGGTTAAAAAAGAATACTGGAGAGTCCTTTTTCCAATACAGTAATCGTATTCTAAATAGTTCAATTTGGAAAAATACAAAAGATATAAGTCAATGGGATTTAAGTACAGATGGTGCAAAGGAGTTAAATAATTGGGTAAAGACGCAACCGAATGTGTATTACTTATCCTATAGTGGACATGCATCACAAGCGGCACCTATAACGGGTTTACATTTGCCTCATATAACGATGAATAAAGTGTTAATGGGGAATGCATTTTTCTTAGGTTCCTATGCAAGGTATGAAGAAAATCGTCCATTAATTGATACTACTTGGTGGCAAAATGATGGTGTAGTAAATACAAGTTCTATGATTGCACCTTCTTCTAATGCTACTGTAAATAATAATGAGTCATTGCAGATTGGGAAATGGAATCATATCGAAACGAAAGCAAATTGGGATCATCTCGACATGGTAGGACTTAGTGTTTCAGACACGTTAGGTTTTTCTAGCATTCAAGAGTTTTATAGAGCAATTGCTGAAAAGCTATCACGTTTACCGAAATAGATAATAATAAAGCGCTCTCGATAGAATTCGGGGGCGCTTTATTATATATTAAAAGAGGGATTGGATAGAAAAATATGGGGGGATATTATGAAAATTAAAGTTGTACTATCAGGATATGGAACAGTAGGAAGAGAGTTTATAAAATTATTAAATGAAAAATATTTATATATAAATGAAACGTATGAAATAGATTTAGTGGTAAGCGGTGTATTAGGCAGAAATGTTGCAATACATAATGAAGATGGATTATCTATTCATCATTTATTAAGATATGGTGGCGGTAGCTGTGCAATTGAAAAATATATTGAACATCATCCAGAGGAACGTGCAACAGATAACATAAGTGGTACAGTGCTGGTAGAATCAACAGTTACAAACCTTAAAGATGGAAATCCAGGGAAACAATATATAAAACAAGCGATTGAGAAAAAAATGGATATAGTAGCAATTTCAAAAGGTGCGCTAGTTACAAACTGGAGAGAAATAAATGAAGCTGCAAAAATCGCAAATGTACGAATTCGATACAGTGGGGCAACTGCTGCGGCATTACCAACACTTGATATTGGTCAATTTAGTTTAGCTGGTTGCCATATTGAAAAAATAGAAGGAATATTAAACGGGACAACAAATTATATTCTTTCGAAAATGAATGAGGAAGATATTACATTTGAAGAAGCACTGAAAGAAGCGCAAAGTAAAGGAATTGCTGAAACGAACCCAATATTAGATGTAAGTGGTTCTGATAGTGCGTGTAAATTGTTACTTTTGACAAACAGTTTAATGGGAACAGAGAATAAGCTTACAGATATACATATTAAAGGAATCGAACATGTTACAAAACAACAAATTCGAAATGCGAAGGAACAAAATAAAATTATTAAATTGATAGCATCAGCCTATAAAGATAATGAAGGTAATGTGAATCTAAATGTTGAACCGTACAAATTACATAAAAATCATCCGCTAGCAAATGTAAATGGAACAGAAAAAGGAATTACGTTTTTTACAGATACGATGGGCCAAGTTACTACAATTGGTGGTGCGTCAAATCCACGCGGAGCCGCAGCAGCAGCTTTAAAAGATATAATTAATTTATATCGTAAAGATTTGTCACGTATTAACAGGGAATAAAGTTACTAATTGATTAAAGTTGTATTTTATAAAACCGTACCGCCCTTTATAAAAAATACATATGCAGTGGACCTTTTGAGAATGAAATAAATATGCAAAAATAATTGCAGGGGGTAAGAATTTGTTTAAAGATTTTAAAGTTGTGAAAGATCGTCCCGTTTATATTCAATTAAAAGATTATTTAAAGAAGATGATTATGAAAGGGCATTTGCTCGGGGATCAAAAAATTCCTTCAACAAGGGAACTAAGTGAATTACTTAGTGTAAGCAGAAATACTGTACTCGCTGCTTATGCAGATTTAGAGCAAGAAGGGCTCATTTATGCAGTTAAAGGAAAAGGAAATTTTGTTGCGAAGGTTGATATATCGAACACTTCGTCTGTTGAAATAGATTGGAAAAATAAACTTAATACAGTTACCTTATTAGCTGATGAATTAGATTTAATGAAACATGGTGTTCGCTGGGAAAAAGGAATGATTGTTTTTAACAGCATCGCTCCGGATGAAAAGCTATTTGATGTGGAAAATTTCAAAAGAGCTTTTCTTACTCGTATGTCCATTGAAGGTGATGTCGTATTAAATTACGGATACGCAAAAGGTTATAGACCATTAATGAAATATCTACTTCATTATATGGAAATGAAAGGTGTAGATATTTCGAACAAAGATATTTTAATTACAAATGGATTTACTGAAGGGTTAGATATTGTTCTATCCTCGTTATCAAAGAAATCAGGGCGGGTTATTTGTGAGAATCCGACTCATCATGCTGCGTTGAAGCTATTCCGCTTACATGGCCTTGAAGTTCATGGTATTGATATGAATGAAGATGGTATTGATACGAACGAAGTTGAAAAAAGCTTGCGTGAAAAAGAGTTTGATTTTGCGTATTTAATTCCTTCCTATCATAATCCAACCGGCATTGTGACGAGTTCAGAGAAAAGAACGGAACTGATGAGATTATTTTCAAAATATAAGATTCCTATTATAGAAGATGGATTTAATGAGGAACTACGTTATTCAGGTTCACATTTAGCACCATTATTAACTTTTGCTGGCGCTGGTAATAATGTGATTTATATTAGTAGCTTTTCGAAGGTACTTTTCCCTGGTTTACGTGTAGGATGGATTATTGCAGATAAAGAGCTGATTCATCATTTAGAAAGTGTAAAAAGAGCAAGAACTATTCACACATCTACTTTAGATCAAGCTGTTCTATTTCAATATTTACATGAAGGGTATTTTGAAAAATATTTAAAAAAGGCAAGGTCTGTTTATAAGAAAAAATATGAGTTAGCTGTTGGGATGTGTAACGAGTACATTCCGTTTCAAAGAATGACCGGTGACGGTGGACTTCATTTATTTATAGAGTTAGAAGAAAAAATTCATGCTCGTACGCTTTTACAAAAGTGTTATGAGCAAGGGGTTACATTTTCTCCTGGAGATGTTTTTTATTCTAATGGAGAAGGAATAAACACATTTCGATTAGGATTTTCCCGTCTGAAAGAAGAAGAAATAGTTCGGGGAATCAAAATAATCGGTGATACAATAAAAAATGAAATTTGGAGTTGAGGAAATGAGAATTGGCGTTATTATGGGAGGAGTATCCTCTGAAAAACAAGTATCAATTATGACTGGAAATGAAATGATTGCACATTTAGATAAAAATAAATATGAAATCGTACCAATTACGTTAAATGAAAAAATGGATTTAATCGAAAAAGCGAAAGACATTGATTTTGCACTGCTCGCATTACATGGAAAATACGGAGAAGATGGGACAGTTCAAGGAACGCTTGAAAGTTTAGGTATTCCTTATAGCGGGAGCAATATGTTATCTAGCGGTATATGTATGGACAAAAACATGTCAAAAAAGATTTTACGTTATGAAGGAATAGAAACACCAGATTGGATTGAACTTACAAAAATGGAGGATTTGAATTTTGATGAGTTAGATAAGTTAGGATTTCCATTAGTGGTAAAACCAAACTCTGGTGGTTCAAGTGTTGGGGTAAAGATTGTCTATGATAAAGACGAATTAATTTCAATGCTGGAAACTGTGTTCGAATGGGATTCTGAAGTAGTAATAGAAAAGTATATTAAAGGTGATGAGATTACATGTTCCATTTTTGATGGAAAACAGTTACCTATCATTTCAATTCGACATGCGGCTGAGTTCTTTGATTACAATGCGAAATATGATGATGCAGGTACTATTGAAGAAGTTATCGAACTTCCAGCTGAACTTAAGGAACGTGTAAACAAAGCGTCACTGGCGTGCTATAAAGCATTAAAATGTAGTGTTTATGCAAGGGTTGATATGATGGTGAAGGACGGTATTCCATATGTAATGGAGGTTAATACATTACCAGGGATGACACAAGCAAGTTTACTACCAAAAAGTGCAGAAGCAGAGGGAATTGATTATAGTAAACTATTAGATATGATTATTGAAACTTCATTGAGAGTAAGAAAAGAAGAAGGGTTTTAAGCAATGGTATCATGAATACTTTTGACAGTAACAAGAAGTATGTTATGATGAATACGATACGAAAATAAAATATTTATCCACTAGGGGGGCCTATTATAGGCTGAGATCAAATTGGAATTTGAGACTCTTAGTACCTGATCTGGTTAATGCCAGCGTAGGGAAGTGGGAAAGACATTGCTATTTCATGTATAAATACTGTCAATTTCACTTTCTTTACGCCTGTAAAGAAAGTTTTTTTATTATAAAGCGTTAATTGCTGTGGATAAATACTTATATGAAATGGATTATTGGAGGGAATAAAATGACTTTTTCACAATCATTACGTAAAGAAGTAGATTCAATTTGGGAAGCTAGTTTTCATCATCCTTTTGTAAAAAAACTCGGTGAAGGAACGTTAGATTTAGCTAATTTTCGCTATTATGTGCTTCAAGATTCCTATTATTTGAGTCACTTCGCTAGAGTACAAACATTAGGAGCTGCAAAAGCGCTTGAATTAGAAACGACTGCTCGCATGGCACATCATGCTCAAAATACATATGAGGCGGAATTATCTTTACATGAGAACTTTGCGAAGAAACTAGGGATTACACAAGAAGAAAAAGATAATTTTATCCCTGCTCCAACTGCATACGCATATACTTCACATATGTATCGTGCTGCGTATGAAGGACATTTAGGCGATATCATTGCAGCAATTTTACCTTGCTATTGGTTGTATTATGAAATTGGTGAGCGTTTAAAAGAGTGTCAGCCAGAAGAGCCGATTTATAACGAATGGATTTCTGCTTATGGATCTGATTGGTTCCGAACATTAGTCGAAGAGCAAATTACAAGGTTAGATACTATCGCTGAACAAGTAACAGAGGCAGACCGTAAACGAATGAAACAACATTTTATTATTAGCAGTCAATATGAATATTCATTTTGGGAAATGGCTTATACTTTAGAAAAGTGGCCGGTAGATACAGAAGTAAAAGATGTAATAGGATAAAGAAAAGAGGTATTGCTATACGTATGTATGGGCAATACCTCTTTTTTAGTTTTTTGTAAAATTATTGTAAAAATCATAAATAAAACACATAATACATATTTAATATCTCTAATGTATGGCATTTTAGATATAAAGGAGTGCTTTATATTGTAATTACTTTTAACTTTTATAAAGGTTATTGGCGTTCTTGATGAAAAAGATTCACTTCAACAAGAATTGAGAGAAGTATCGCAGAAACAAAGTTACGCTTGGAGGCGGAAGTGCACTCAAACTCATGCAAGCTCAGTTTCAATATCGTGATGAGGATTACAATACATTATTTAATGAAGTTAAAGCAATTATGGAAAAGAATCATGAATTAAAGAATGCCCCCTTTATGCATGTCAATGTGCGTGTTGCAGAAGAACAACCGCGAAAAAACGTGCACACCCGGCTTGTAGTTACAAAGTCAATTACAAGCGCTCGTTATAGCGCTCAAGGCAGTTTTGTGTTGGATGGTATGAAAGAACTGACAAAAGGAGTACGAAAAGAGCTACATACCAGATTGGCGAAATTATCGAACAGAAATGTAGACGTTGTCATTATAATCGCTCATCCAACGAGAATTTTAGTGTTAATGAATGTAAAGTATGCCTGACTGGTGATGAGTTACGCCAGTTGGGCAGATATTTGGATACACAGCCTAAAAAGAATAGTGGACCGAGAATAGAAAAATCGAGTGGTTTAACACCTGAGGTTGTCAGGAATTTAAATATACAAGGAATACCGGATAAGAATATTGGTATTATGTATGATCCTAGCCCCTCGTATGTCGGAAAAAAGAAAAAACATTGGAAACGAGTGGGGATTTGGAAAGGTCCAACTGATATGAGAGAAATAAAAAGGGTAGAGCGAATGGTAGAAGTAGTTGATGTGAAAGGGATGGCGGATACTTAAAAGTTTCATAAAATAGTTAAATTAATAAAAAGCAGTTAGCTTTCGCTAGACTGCTTTGCTCCCTAATGTAGTCTTGTTATGTAATTTAGATGAAGATACTACCTACTAGGAATAAAGCTCCTAGCAGAATTAGAGAATCCACTAAAATTAAGAACTGATTTTTCTGTGGCTTTCGAAGTTCCTTTACCAAGCTAAAAACTGCACTCATTCCGAAACAAATATATATATAAATCATTATTGTTCCTGACATAATTAACACTCCTAATATATTGATAACTTAATTATATTACGAAATACATGTACATGTAAGTTTGTAACAAAATCTTTATTTTAAAGAAAGCGAGAGGAAGAAATGAATACAATAACAGTTAATATTCAAGCAACAATTATTAAAGGAGCGTTAACAGGGGGTTCCAGAAGATTTGTAGGTTTTGATAGTGAAATGGATATGGTAAGCATTGAGGCTGATGAAGATACTTTTATTGAAACTAAATCAGGAAATATTAAGCAAAATTAGTACAAAATCGTTATTTGAGAGAAAGGGATTATCTGAGATGAGTTTCAGCTAATCCCGAACCAATCATAGAAAGGAGAATGTATATGCAAGCGAAGACAATACCTAGAATTATTAAACTAATAAAAGCAAATGTTTTGGCTGTACCTTTCGGAGCCAAAATAGCCAAAACAATTGAGATAGGTATCAAAATTAAAGGAGGACCGGCAAAATACAGATTGAAAAATAAGAATGCAGTTAAAAATATTGAAATGAAACCAAAGTATTCTCTCATTACGTTATCCCTTCTCGAAAAGTAAATAATACAGATTATACCATAGAGAAAATGAATCAAATTGATTTTTCAATAAAAACGCTATTTGAAAGTAAATAACCGTAAAAACGTCAGGCAACCAATTAAGTTGCCTACTACGTTCTTGAATGGTAAATGATAGATTTCTCAATAAAAGAGAGAAATAAAGAAAAATGTTTTTAAATGAAATTCATAAAAGTTTGATAGGTACTACCGAGGGAAAATACCGTAGCTACCGCATGGGCAGTCCATTTAGGCATATTTAATTTTAATATGGTGTTGTATAAGATTCCATATACGATACAAATGATTAATACAAATGCAATTAATTGAAGTGCTAATAGAAATAGTGGCTGTTCTAAAGCACTAAAGTTAAGTTGTTCCATTAGTTGATCACACCCCTTATTTAATATATTAATATAATTAAATTGAAAGTAAAGGTTTTTTTCTATAAAGTTCCAAATGTATGAAGTTATAGGATTGGAAAGTGAATTTGAACAAAAACGCTATTCTAATAGGAAACGAGGGAGTGAAATGGAGCAATTATTGATATGTGTTTAAGTGAGTTTCTTGAAGTGTTTGCAGTATACGAGGGATTCACTAAAGCGGCAGATTAAGAAAATATACAAAGGAAGATTACAGAAACAATGCTTAAAAAAAGAGAAGCCCTTAATTAGGTCGCTCCTCTTAATGCCAATATAAAATAACCATTCCATTATAATGTATAAGTATGAAATGGTTAACAATTATCTTCATGGTAAAAATTTCATTTTGTAGAACAGGGGAATGGATATGTGTACTTATGGGGAAAACGCAGTTAAAGAGTACTTTAAGAAGCAAGAACTGAAACGAAATATAAAAGCAGCTAGCAAAAGCTAACTGCTCCGTGAATAAGAAGAACACAATAGTCATTCGTATTCAACTTTGGTGTATCTATAATATTAACATATTTTAGGATTCTTAATAAAAAAGGGGGTGAGGGAGTGTAAGGAAAAAAACTTTATATAAAGGTCCTTTTGGCGATTTAATCTATTAATTGCAGTCGTGATAATATTCATCACATGAATCGTTACTATCGTTACAGCAGATACAAAATGTTTTTTGTACAAATAAACTAACTATACTAGTAGGACCTTCCTGTTTGGTAAGAGTAAGACTTTGAAAATCTTCAACTTGAAATATTTTTGTTTGAACAGGTTGTAATGTAGTAGTAATTGGTATGCTAGACCTTCTTGTTAGAATAGTTACTTGAACGGGTGCACTCATACCGACAACGAATAACTGAATTAATGTTTTGTTATGATTGTTTGTAAAATCCTCAAATACAGTTTGTGGAGCGGTGGTTTCAAGGAAAACAGACACAGGTATATTTCCATTTGCATTTTCTGCAGAACCAGCTATCGTATGAGTTTCAGTAAAACAGTTGTTTTTTTGATCGTTCGAATGCGATTGGTTTTTATAATATTTTTTACCATCTTTATAAAAGTAATCAGCCATATGAATTTAAAGCTCCCTTCTATTAGATATCTATATAGTCTATTTAATAAAGCGAAGTAGTGCTTGTACAACATAATAAAATCCGCTCTCGTAAATTACCCGAAAATGTTATTTAAAAATTAAAGAGCGCCAATTAAGGGCGCTCCTTATACCGATTGCTTTATCGATTTCTCGATAACTTTCATTTTCGTTCAAATAACGTAGAACGATTTGTATTTTTTCATCAGCTGTAAATTTAGCCATAGAAAAACTGCACCTCCAATTAAGGTGTTCTTTTTAATTTTATTGTAAAGTTATTGTAAATGATAAATACAATACATTATGTATATTGTATAATTCAAATGTATAGAAACGCATGATTTCGGAGGTGCTGTATATGGTAACTACTTTTAATTTTTAAAAGAGTCGTCTTGATAATGTTTTATTTGAATAAATAGTTTTTACTTTTCTTTTAAATACTTGATTTAAATTGATTAGATTAAGTAATTATTTTTCTAGTTTGTTGATGGTCAAGAAAAATGAAGAAAGGAAGTAATCATTTTATGGGAAAATTAAAGTTGTTAACATTTGAAAATATAGTAGAACCCCTTTTAAACGAAAGAGTATCATTTATATATTTTCCTATTGAATGGCTTGATATTGTAGAGATACACTATAAGACATTTTTATTAACGAGTAAGTTGAAACGATTAAATGAAAGATTATATGATATGTTTTCTGATATATTATTTATTCAGCATAATCCGTATGTATTAAATGAAAATACACCATGGATTGTATCGAAAGAACCTATTAGAAAAGAACAACTCGATTATATTTTTCAAAGTTGGTATGAGATTATTCATGATTGGAAACCTAATAAATTAATAGAATCGCCAAAATATGAATGGCATTACGATTTAATTTCTAATTTAACCGTATTACATGATAAAGAAGTATATTCTAAGTGGGTGCCCGCTTTAATTTCACATATTTTTTGTGAACGTCCTATACAATTAGAAAATATAAACGAAGAAGATATATTTTTTTCTCCCCTTAGAACACAAAATATTTGTGAGGCGATGTCAGAGCCTATTAAAGATGAAAAAACACAAGACTATTTTGCCTACGTATTTCGGTTCGAATATATAACACGCGGAGGAGAGAATATTCCATTATTAAATGTTTCAATTGGAATTCGGAGATTTTATCAAGAATATAATCATCCAGATATTTCTTTGCTTTTGAAACGAAAACGGGGCATGATTTTAATTTCTACTCCGGAATTTGCATCGAATAATAACAAATTACGGTTTGTAAAACTAAAAGTACAACAAGCTACAAACGGTATAAAATGGATTAAGATATTTAGGAATTTAAAAGATGATTTTCATATAGGTGGAGAAGTTGAATTGGAGCATATTCTTCAATATCCGAAAGATTATATGCTAGGAACAAATCTTAGAGTATTGCTTCCATACAATGAGAGAATATATAAAGTTCAAGGTACTAAAATAAAACCAGGTATAAAAGTAAAGGAAAGAGAGTATCTATTTAAAGCGTTTCAGCAAAAATTCGCTTATTTCACATTAATACCAGAATGTAAGAAACTAGAAACAAATAATGAAAACGAAATATTCCCTTTAATTGCTCCGAAAGGATTAGAGACTATAACGTTAGAAATATGGTCTGAAAAAATATCGTTGGAAGTAGAACAAGCGTTATTTGAAAGTGAAATGGTGTTAGCTCAAATCAGTGAGTCATCATATGTATTACATGCAGATTCTCCAGTATTGTTAAAAATAGTAAGATGTAATATTGAAAAAGTATTGCAAAATCCATATAAGATGCAATATTGCCAGAAGTATAAAACGAATTTAGTAGAGGATGTTATGAAAGCGGTTTATGCTACTGCAGGTAAGCGCAATGATGCGACATTGGCGTTAATTGCAATGAAAAATTATGATGGACGTGAAAAAATTGATCCAAAGCAAATTGTTAGAGAAGGATTTGCACGAACAAACCGTATTTCAGCATTTATTAATTTATTTATAGGCCAAAGTGTATCTCGTAAAACGATTATAAATGGTATTTTTAGTTTATTAGAACAAAGAGGATTTTTAAAACGTAGTTGGAATAAGATAAATTTACCTTGTACATATGTTAATTTATCAATTGAACGAATCTCGAAATTTGATTTCTTACCCATTTTTTCACAAATAAAAGGAAAAGAAATTTCATATAAATTATATGGGAATACAGAGTGGCAAACGATTGATTATTTATTGTTAAATGTAAATAAACATAATGCCTTTTTACCACAGCCTTCAAAAAGAAATGATATGGGTATTCAATTTAAACAATTTGTTTCTGAAACATTAACGGAAGTTTTACAACATGCAAAAGAACAAAATGAGCAAGTATACTTCATAATAGATGCGAATGTAAGAAAACATTGGATAAAAGAGTTACAAAATGAAAAAATTGATATAGATACTTTCCCTGACATTGTTCCAGATGTGCTAAAGGTTCCAAACTTAAATGCTGTAAGAATAAATGCATCTTTTGATGTGCCAAAATACGGTGTGATAGAATGTGATGATGTACTGGATAGTACAAGTTTATATATAGATCAAAAAGGAATGTATTATAGCACTGGTGAGCATTCGTCTAATGGTAGTGAAACCTTACATCGATATATACTTGAAATATTCCCGCTAGGTGTAAAAGCTGTTGAAAGGAACTATATTGCCAAAATGGTACATTACATGTGCTGTAATTCAAGTATGCTTTTGGAAAAGAATATACACATGCCATATCCCATGCATATGGCGAAAGTAATAAAGAGCTATATGACGGATATAGATGCAAGAGAGTTTAAAGAGTTTGATGATGAATTGGATGTAGATATTATAAAAATAGAAAAGAAAGATTCGATTATTCGGATTTAAATAATAGTAGACAAATCCTGTTCATTATATAGGTCAGGATTTGTCATTTTTTCATGTAAATAAGGATATCTTTTGTCATGTATCTTTTCTTTTACATATTTACTTTATTTCCATACAGGATTAAGATGTTTTTTAGAAATAAAAAACTACATCATACGGAAAAGCTATATGAATTGATTCAAAAGAAATTTGAAAGGAATGAGGAATTGTGAAGAAATTAGATGTGCTATTAATGCTATTGAGCGGCCTCTTTCCAGTTGCAGGAATTTTAAAGCGAATCCCACTAGAACAATCTTTATATATTGGAGGCCTTTTATTTTTTACTAGTTTCGGTAGTTATTTTGCGAAAAAAATATATTCACGTATATGTAGTTGGATAGCGTATGCGCCATTTATTACATTATTGTTAATCATTTGGCATCAAGATATTTCAACTAGTTCAATAATAGCGAATGCGAAAATTGCCGCTTGTATCGCTTTAGTCCCATGTTTATTCCGTTTTCGTACATATGGACTTACTTTCGGTTTATTTGCATTATGGTCCGCTTTACTTTGGGATATGAAAGAAGTACAGTCATTAGTCATACTTGAACGTATGTCTAGCTCAATGACAAGCAATTTCAAATATATCATGCTTTTAGTTGGTGGACTTATATTTGGTGGATTACTTGCAATGTTAATTTACCGCAAAGAGAAAGATGATAATAAAGAAAATATAAATCTATTTAAACAAAAAAAGAAACGTAAAAAATTATCCTTTAAGATTCCACTTCCAAGATTACCGAAATTTAGGATGAAATTATTTAAGTTTGGTGGAAAAGTATCTAAACGAAAAACGCCAGAAAAAATACGTGAGCATAATTACGAAGAATCAGCTCCAGCTGCAACATATGAAATGAAAGAGCAAATACATCAACATAAAGAAGGTACGGCTCAAGGACAAACAAGGATGGAACGTCGTAGAAATAGGTATAATGCATAAGAGATTTTAGTAAACCTTTAATGATTTATCATTAAAGGTTTTTTTGTAATTACATATAGATTGCTAATGAGAAATTTATAGCATAATCTAAAGCTGAGGACTCCAATAAAATAATGGGAGGATAAAATGCTTATTATTATATATATTGCCGTCAGTATATTATTTTTAGTTAGCTTTTTACATGTTTACTGGGCTTTCGGAGGTAAGTGGGCGACAAATAGTGTTATTCCAACTAAAGCTGGAGAAAAGGCGTTTACACCAGGTGCAGGAATGACATTGATCATTGCGTTATTATTAAGTATGGCAGCAATAATTTTATTACAACAAACTAATATTGTTCATTTTGCATTTCCTAATATTATTGTTCAAGTGGCATCCTGGGTGTGTATGATTGTATTTCTCATAAGAGTAATTGGTGAGTTTCATTATTTTGGTATTTTTAAGCAAAAAAAAGATACCCAATTTGCTAGAATGGATACTGTTTTATATATACCACTTTGTGCATTTTTATCTTTATCATTCTTATTAGCAATTATAACTTGAACATAAAATAGTGGCTGTTTTCTTCAAAATAATATAAACGTGAATTGGCAAATGTAAAAGTGAAAAATCTAGGAGTAAATAAAAAGGATGTAAGCGCCTTTTTACCGAATTATAGATTATTATGAAAGGCGGGTGACACTATGAAGTACGTAAAAGTCAGTATGAATGGTGGAAGTGAACACAAATTTTCGATGACTTTAGCTCGGTTTGAAGAACTTATTACAACAGAGAATGGGCTATTAGAAAATAAATTAGTTAGCATTGAAAATGTAATGATTAATCCTACTAATATATCTTCTGTAGTTGAAAAAATCGGTGTACCGGCTAAATTTATGGAAGCTTAAAAATGTGTACATAAAAAACATCCAGGGGGATGTTTTTTTTATATGATAATTGTACAATGGATATTTGAACAAATTTTTTAACGATACCTATGCATGTATGAAGTAGCTAGATATGATATTTAATATATGCACAATAAAATAAGTACAAGCATATATTAAATAGTAGGACAAGATTTTCGTGTCCGAATCAATACTCAGAAAAAACCTCTAATCACATTAGGGCATCCAATAGCAGGGTGCTCTTATTTTTTATGAAAAATGTAGCTCTACAATGGCTTCGTTTCAATTATAGTTTTCTTTAATCTTTAATTTTAAACTTATCTTTTACGTTAATAAAAATTAAGAATAAAATGACAGCAATAATTAAATTAGACAGGTAGAAATTTTGGTGAAACAGTAGTTCAAAGGTAACATCAAGTGTATACAATAAAGCGACAGCAGGTAATATACAAATAAATATAAATCTCCAATTTTTTAAATAATGTTTATAATTAGTAAGTACTTTTTCCATTAATATTGCTCCTGTAGTTTTTATTTTCTATATAATTATACATTTAAATAAAAAGATTTAACAAGTGTTTAAAATTTATTTAACAACTATTGTGATTTTGTGTGATTGATAACGGGGAAGCAAAAAATATTTTAGGTCTATAAGTTGAGGAGGAGATGGAGAAAGATTTCATTAAAAACTTAGATAGCTGCATTAATCAATGTAAGAAATGATTTGACTAAAAAGCTTTTAAAGAACGATGGTAAAATGATACACTATACTCTACGTTATTTTTGAAATGAATAGAGGGATTTACGTGATAGATAAAATTAAAAACGTTGTTGAAGATATGTATGAAGATGAAGCAAAACATTTACTTCAAAGTATTCTAATACAGTTAGATGTATTAGACGGGAATTATAACGAAGATATGATAAAAAATTTAACGAGTATTCCTAAGCAATTGACGAATCATGCGACTCAGGAAAAGAACGCAAGAGAAAGTATACACATTCATATCGCTTTTGATGATTCAACAGCCGGTTGTTTAAAATATATGTTGAAACAGGAAGGGTTACTCGAGGAGAGTGTGGTTTCATTCTCTGAATTCTTTTCAATTGGGCCAATACATCAATTACATACAAATGAAGGTCAATTAGCAAGAAAAGAATGGTTAGTAAACAACTTAACCGCTTATGATAGTTATTTTGAAGATGAGTATTTACCAAGATTTAAGAAAACGGTAGAAGTTCTACATTCAATTCCGCATGAAACACCAATTACCATTTGGAAGGCAAATAACGCGCATGAACATGTAGGCTTAAGTTTTGTAATTGCGCAATTAAAAGATAAGAAAAACATTCGATTTATAAATACGTCTGAAACGAGTAAAGAAATATTAAAACAAGAGTATGATATTCGTGGAACTGGAGAATTAGCGCCTGAAAGTTTAGCCCTAATTCAAAAAAGTTTTGTAGAACTGCCGTATTTAACTGTGGAGAAACGTATGCAGTTTGAACATGAGTGGGATAGTCTATCGAAAAGTACGGAATTTTTAAGAGTTTGGACAGACAATGAAGTGCATTCTGTACAAGAAGATTATTTTGATCAATTTATAATTGAATGTGCGAAAAGAGTAAGTGCTGATAAAGAATTTATTAAAGCTCCTATAGTGATTGGTGAAGCACTTGGTCTTGTGGAACAATTGGTTGGAGATACTTTTTTAGAGTATCGCTTGAAACAATTAATTAAAAAAGAAGTATTTGAATTTGTAGGTTCACTAGAAGAAATGCGCTTTTATAGTGTGAAGTTAAGGAAATAATAAATACATTTTATGTTTAAAAACCTCGTATTTTTAAAAATACGAGGTTTTTAAATTGAAGTTGGGCTATAACATAAGCTTCCTTTAGAGGGCATATCACATATGAATGTTAAAGGTACTAAATGAAAAGAAGGTGATTTGTTAATCATGTATAACCAACAAAATTATCCATATGATCAAGCGATGTATTATAATCCACAAAACTACGGATATGAAGCTACAAATGAAGTGAGAGATGTGGAACAAGAAGATTATAGACCAGATGATGCGGAAGATGCTCCAACGTCACCACCACCGTCACAAGCTCCATCATTACCATCTACATTTGCTTCTCCAGCACAAGCAGGTAATATGAAATCATGGATGTGTAACTGTTTAGGAAGATGGGGATATTTACGTTTACATCGTCCTGGGCCTTTCGGAAGAGACTTATGGTTCTTTCCGACTGAAGTGAGAAGAAACGGAGTATCAGGTTACACTTGGCAAGGTGGTCGTCGTCGTAAAGTAAGTTACCGCTATCAACAAATTAGTAATTTTATGTGCTTTGCATAAAGAAAAGTGAGAGAGTAGAAGTATTTTACTCTCTCACTTTTATATTTTTCAATATATGAAGTAAGATTTTGTGTAAAAATTTACAATTTTCGCGTTTTTATTAGAGTATAATTCATTTGTTGGTTGATTTTCAAAAACAAATGAGAGTGAGGGAATACAATGGCAATGAAAAATAAAGTTGGACTAAGAATAGAGGATGGCATTAATTTAGCTTCAGCTCAGTTTAAAGAAGATGCGTATGAAATCTATAAAGAGTCTAGAAAAGTGCAACCTGTTTTATTTGTGAATAAAACTGAACTAGGGGCGGAATGGCTTATTACAAGATATGAAGATGCTTTGCCGCTTTTAAAAGACAGTCGCCTAAAAAAAGATCCGGCCAATGTATTTTCTCAAGATACATTAAATGTGTTTCTTACTGTTGACAATGGTGACCATTTAACGACGCACATGTTAAATTCAGATCCACCTAACCATAATCGTCTGCGATCACTTGTACAAAAAGTTTTCACACCGAAGATGATCGCACAATTGGAAGGTAGAATTCAGGATATCACAGATGATTTATTAAACGAAGTTGAACGAAAAGGTTCATTAAACCTTGTGGATGATTATTCATTCCCATTACCAATCATTGTAATAAGTGAAATGCTCGGCATTCCAAAAGAAGATCAAGCGAAATTTAGAATTTGGTCTCATGCTGTCATTGCTTACCCAGAAACACCAGAAGAAATAAAAGAAACTGAAAAGCAACTATCTGAGTTTATTACATACCTTCAATATTTAGTTGATATGAAACGAAAAGAGCCGAAAGAAGATTTGGTTAGTGCTTTAATACTTGCAGAAAGTGAAGGACATAAACTTAGCGCTCGAGAACTATATTCAATGATAATGTTATTAATTGTGGCGGGACACGAAACAACGGTAAATTTAATAACAAATACAGTATTAGCGCTTCTTGAAAATCCGAATCAATTACAGTTATTAAAAGAAAATCCAAAATTAATTGATGCAGCTATTGAGGAAGGATTACGATATTATTCTCCTGTTGAGGTAACAACTTCAAGATGGGCAGATGAACCTTTTCAAATTCACGACCAAACAATTGAAAAAGGAGATATGGTCGTCATTGCATTAGCTTCTGCAAACCGTGATGAAACAGTATTTGAGAATCCGGAAGTATTCGATATTACTCGCGAGAACAATCGTCACATTGCCTTTGGTCATGGTAGCCATTTCTGCCTAGGCGCTCCACTTGCTAGGTTGGAAGCAAAAATTGCTATTACTACTTTGTTTGAGAGAATGCCTGAACTACAAATAAAAGGGAATCGTGAAGACATTAAATGGCAAGGTAATTATTTAATGCGTTCTTTAGAGGAATTACCATTAACATTCTAGAATATTTATTGTAAGACATGCATACATAGAAAATGATTTACATAGAGTATGTATGTGTTATTTAAATTCGAAACGGAAGGGTGAAAACATCCCAATGATCAACTAATTCTATTTGTAAGAGATCTTCGTTAAAAAACGAAATATTCTTCTGAATAGGATTAGTCTGTACATTTATAGAAAAGGGATGTATTTCGCTCTGCGAAAAATATAGTCTTTTCATATGATTTGTGCTGCCTCCTGTTCAGAACATGAAATAGGAGGCTTTTTTATGTCGATAAATGTAGAAATGAAACAAGATAATGGGGTATCACAAGTATTAAAAAACAGGTTTGTACAAGGAATTTTAGCATCAGCATTATTTTTACAAATTGGAATATGGGTTCGGAACTTTGCGGTATTACTATACGTAATGGAAATGACAAAAGGTGATGCTTTTGCTATCTCGATGATTTCAGTTGCGGAGTTTGCTCCAATTTTCATCTTTTCCTTTATTGGTGGAACGTTTGCCGATAGGTGGAAGCCGAAGAAGACAATGATATGGTGTGAAACGTTAAGTTCTATTTCAGTATTTGCTGTATTAATTACTCTTATGTTTGGAACGTGGAAAATCGTATTTTTTGTAACACTTATTTCTGCAATCCTTTCGCAGTTTTCTCAACCATCTGGAATGAAATTATTTAAACAACATTTATCGGCAGAACAAATTCAATTAGCAATGTCTATTTATCAAACAATATTTGCGATATTTATGGTTTTAGGACCGATTCTTGGAACATTTATTTTTCATAGTTTTGGAATTTATATTTCAATTATTATTACAGGTATCGCTTTTTTACTTGCAGCAGCTGTGTTGTTATTTCTTCCGAAAGATCGTGAGAATGATAATGAGAAGAAAGAAATTACGCTATTACAGGAAATGGTGGATGGTATTAAGTATGTCAAAAAGAAAAAAGCATTAACTTTGCTAGGGCTTTGCTTTATGGCAGCAGGACTAGGGATAGGTTTAATTCAGCCATTAGGCATATTTATCGTAACTGAGCAGTTAGGACTGTCAAAAGAGAGTTTACAATGGTTACTAACAGTCAATGGTGCAGGAATGATTGTTGGCGGTGCTTTAGCGATGGTATTTGCAAAAAACGTTGCGCCGCAAAAGATGTTAATTATCGGTATGCTCGGTCAGGCGATTGGCATTGGTATTATAGGTTATTCGACAAATTTATGGATAACACTCACAGCACAACTTTTTAGTGGGTTAGCTCTTCCCTGTATCCAAATAGGTATTAATACGCTCATTATTCAAAATAGCGATACAGATTTTATTGGTCGTGTAAATGGCATTTTAAGTCCACTATTCACCGGTTCAATGGTAGTAACGATGAGTATTGCTGGCTCATTAAAGGAGATGTTTTCATTAAGTATGATGTATGAAGGAACGGCTTTCCTATTTATAATTGGTTTATTGTTTATTTTACCTATATACAATTTAAAGCCAACGATAGCAATAGAAAGTGAAATAAGTGGTAAAGGAAGTGCTATACAAAATGAATCCTAATCCCAATGTTAAGTATCCTATTGAAGGAAATGAAAATGTCCAATTTATAAAAAATACAATAACAAAAGCTAATATACTCGTTGGAGACTATTCATATTATGATGCGAAAGATGGAGAAACATTTGAGGATCGCGTATTACATCATTATGAATTTCTTGGAGATCGCCTTTTTATTGGAAAGTTTTGTTGTATTGCAAATGGAGTTACCTTTATAATGAACGGAGCGAATCATCGGATGGATGGATTTTCGGCATATCCATTTAACATATTTGGAAATGGGTGGGAGAAGTATACACCTAATTTGTCTGATTTACCTTACAAAGGTGATACAGTTATAGGAAATGACGTTTGGATCGGTATGGATGCAACGATTATGCCTGGAATAAAAATAGGGGATGGTGCAATAATAGCAGCTAAATCTGTTGTGACGAGAGACGTCGCACCATATACAATTGTTGGCGGAAACCCTGCACATAAAATAAGGGAGAGATTTTCAAATGCGATAATAGAAGAATTATTGCAAATTCAATGGTGGCATTTTCATATTGAAAAAATAACTGAAAATATAGGTGCTATTGTACAAGGAGATATAGAGCCATTAAGAAAGCTAAAAAGGGAATAAAAAATGCATAACAAAGAGTATCATACCTCCGAATTTTGTTAATGATAATAGAACAAGGAGGTGTGATACTATGGCACAAGACGTTTTATGTGAAGTAAACAACTGTAAATTTTGGGCTAACGGCAATAAATGTAGCGCAGACGCAATTTATGTAGTAAGTCATAAAGGAAAACAAGCATCGACTACAGAAGAAACAGATTGCAAAACTTTTGATCCAGAAGTATAAATTTTTGAAGGGTAACCAAATCGTGGTTGCCCTTTTATTAATTATAGTATTGATAATAAATCTCATTTTCATTCATTGTTTTTAACTTTTCTTTTATTTTTTCATACTTTCTTCATAAGTGATGTAATCCAGAGCAATTCATGTTCGATACGTGATTTACTAAATTCAATGACTTCTGTAATAAAAGGTGAGTTAGTATCTAGAGATTGAATAGCGGTAAGTTGTTTATGTAGTATGTCTTGGCGTATTGTTAAAACTTCTTTTCTAGCTTCATAATCAAGCTTTTCAAAAAGCGCGATACGAACAAGAAATTCTATATTGTTTGTCGCGAGTTTTTCGGGAAACTCGCGCAACATTTCAGAAAAGATTTCTTCTCCTGTTTCAGTTATGTCGTACATATTTCGATTTGGCTTACCGACTTGTGTATGTACTTTTTTCGTTATAGCCCCCATATTCTCAAAACGTCGAAGAGAAGGATAAAGCATATTATGATTTAATTCAAAATTCTCTCCTAACCGATTTTGAATATTTTTCTTTATTTCATACCCATATTTTGGCCCTGACGTCAATTCTGCGAGCAATAAAATATCAACATACATAAAAATCCCCCTTATTTATTTCTCAAGTTCTCCTACGAAAAATCCCCTTTAGTATATGTTAAAATAACATATGTTAGATTATACAACTTTGAACTACCGACCTATCACTTTTATTGTAAAAGAAAAGGGAGGAAAGGACTATGGCTTCGCCTGAAAATGTGATTTTAGTTCATGAAATTTCAAAGCTGAAAACGAAAGAAGAATTGTGGAATCCGTATGAGTGGTATCAATTTATGAGGGATAATCACCCAGTACATTATGATGATGAGCAAGATGTTTGGAATGTTTTTTTATATGATGATGTAAATCGAGTCTTATCGGATTATAGCTTATTTTCAAGTAGAAGGGAACGAAGACAATTTGCAATCCCACCTTTAGAAACTAGGATAAATATTAACTCTACTGATCCACCAGAACATCGCAACGTACGTTCTATCGTTTCTAAAGCATTTACTCCAAGAAGTTTAGAACAATGGAAACCCCGAATACAGTCTATCGCAAATGAACTTGTAAAAGATATTGAAAAGTGTAGTGAAGTTGATATCGTTGAACAGTTTGCTGCTCCTTTACCTGTTACCGTCATATCCGATTTATTAGGAGTGCCAACAACTGACCGTAAAAAGATTAAAGCATGGTCTGATATTCTATTTATGCCGTATAGTAAAGAAAAGTTTAATGATCTGGATGCAGAAAAGGGGATAGCACTAAATGAATTTAAAGCATATCTTCTACCGATCGTTCAGGAAAAGAGATATCATTTAACCGATGATATTATCTCTGATTTAATACGAGCTGAATATGAAGGTGAAAGATTAACTGATGAAGAAATTGTGACTTTTTCTTTAGGCTTATTAGCCGCGGGTAATGAAACAACTACAAATTTAATCATTAATAGTTTTTACTGCTTTTTAGTGGACTCACCTGCAACATATAAAGAAGTAAGAGAAAAACCTAAATTAATTTCGAAAGCGGTTGAGGAAGTATTACGCTATCGCTTTCCGATTACATTAGCTAGGAGAATTACAAAGGACACCAATATATTTGGACCTTTAATGAAAAAGGATCAGATGGTTGTTGCGTGGGTTAGTGCAGCAAATTTAGATGAGAAAAAGTTTTCACAAGCATCTAAGTTTAATATACACCGAATAGGAAACGAAAAGCATTTAACCTTTGGTAAGGGCCCTCACTTTTGCTTAGGGGCACCACTTGCGCGTTTAGAAGCTGAGATTGCATTAACTACCTTTATAAATGCTTTTGAAAAGATAGCATTATCTCCATCATTCAATATAGAACAATGTATATTGGAAAATGAACAAACTTTAAAATTCTTACCTATCCGCTTAAAAGCTCAATAAACTGTTCAGCAAGGTGCAAATTTACTGTACCTTGTTTTTTATTTCTCAATTGTAAAATTTTAGTTAGTTATTTAGTATGGAAGTGTGTGAATAGGAGTAGAGGAGGATGCTTATGTTAACATGTAATGGAAGTAAGACGTTCCAAACGTTTATTAAAGATGTAACGGATTTAGTAAATAGCAATTTATTAGAAGGTCAAATTGTTTGTAGGATTGAAAAATTATTAGAAAAACTTTTAGAAAAGAAAACATGGCTTCCGTTAGAAAAACAGAAGGCGAATTCAGCTCAATATGCACGACACTTGCTATATGAAGATCCTTTAAATCGTTTTGAAGTATTAGCTCTTGTATGGAAAGATGGACAATCGACTCCTTTACATGATCATGATGGCACATGGGGAGTAGAAGGCGTATTTACAGGAAGAATAATGGTGCAGAACTTTATACAAACGAAGCAGCTTGAAAATTCACTTGTTTATTTAACTCATACAGGAAATCTTTATTTGGGAGAAGGAGAAACAGATAAAGTCATTCCACCAGCTGATTGTCATATTCTTGAAATAGCAGAAAATGAAAGCGTTGTCACTATTCATATTTATGGAAAACGTTTAGAAAAGTTTAAAATATATGCCCCAACTGAAGAAAAGAATGTGTACATGTGTGAGACGAAATATATTAGTTATAGTTCATAGTTTAAAATCAGAAGCTTTTCTTTAAAAAGAAAAGCTTCTGATTTTATTTTTAATTATTTCTTGACCTGAAACGCTTTTCATAAATTATAAATAAGGAGTACTTCACGAAATCAGTATGAAAACGATACCTTTCGTTTAATATAAATTCGTGTATATATAGAAAGTGGTGAAGAAATAATGAAATTAATCGCAATTGATTTAGATGGAACCCTTCTTTCGGGGAATAAAATGATTAGTAAAGAGAATGCAGAAGCGATTCGAAAATGCCAGGAAGCGGGCCATGTTGTGGCAATTTGTACAGGACGTTCTATAGTCGACATTGAACGATTGTTGCTAGAAGTGAATTTAGAGTGTCCAATTATTGCTGAAAATGGTGCGCTTATATATAAAGATAAAAAAATGATGAAACGATATCCAATTCAAAATATGCAAGCACTTGAGATTGTGAATTATCTTGAAGAGAATGGTTTATATTATCAGCTTTATACTGATAAAGGTGTGTACGTACCAGATTATGGAGTAGAGAGTGTACGTAATGAAATAGAATATGTGAAGAATTCAAAAGAAAATTTCGACTTGAAAGAATTAGAAACGATTGCAGCATTATACCTTGAACATACAGCATTTCTTAGTGCAGAAAGTTGTAAACCAATTGTAGAAACTGATATACACGTGCATAAGCTTTTACCATTTTCTTATGACATAGAAAAATTAAAAAAGTTAAAAGAAACGTTTCTGCATAATACGGATTTAGCAATTACATCTTCATATTGGCATAATTTAGAGATTAATCATCGAGATGCTCAAAAAGGAAATGGATTATATACTTTAGCAGAACATCTAAATATTCCAGTTAAAAATACTGTAGCAATAGGTGATGGGCTGAACGATGTATCTATGATGGAAAAAGCAAATATATCAATTGCAATGGGAAATGCAGTTGAAGAAATAAAAGCGATGTGTCAATACGAAACATTGACTAATGAAGAACACGGTGTCGCACATGCTTTATATAAATATGTAATGTAATATAAAAAGAAAAAAAGAATCTAAATAGATTCTTTTTTTCTTTTTATTAGGGGTAAGGTATTCTATGAGATTCATAGAAGCCTTATTACATTTTATTATATAGAATATATTGGAATAAATGTTTAAATTTTTCATACTAATTGTGAAAATTTTATGAACTTTATATTTAATGTATTTTTATACTGCTACTAGTGCGTATGAATCCATGTCAAAACTTAACGAATGAAAGGACGTTAAGGAGAGTTTTTGCAACAAAGAAGATCATGATTGGATCGGATAATAGTCAATCGGAGATGAATAAAACTTACTAATTAGAGTTTCAAATTGGACGGATATTCTTTTCTGATTTTAATTGAAAAATAAAATTTATTCGAATAATTATTCTTCAGCTATATACCTATAGGCACATTCTTCGTATAATGGAGAAGTATGAATTTTAAATTTGTATGAATTTTACATATTGAGGTGAAAAAGGAATGAATGCGCGGCTAATGGAACTTATTGATGTGAGTACAATAGAAACCATGGCAGAACAATTTTATCAATTAACCAACATATCACATCAACTTCTTGATGCTGAAAAAGAATGTATATTTTCATTTGGAATAAATGAAAAGAAAATATGTAAACTTCCCAAAATTGAAATCCCCATTTTTTTATACAATCAATATTTAGGATCTTTTGTTGTATGGTCTCAGAAAAGCGAAATTTTCAATTGCCAAAAATACTTTGAAATGCTTTCAAATCTAATTATAGATGGAGCAATGAAATGCTTTCAAAGTAAAAATACAACATTACTTACTCGAAAAGAGGAGGAACTACATACAATCCTACAAAACATGCCTGTTATGGTTGATGCGCTTGATTATAATGGAGACTTTGTTTTGTGGAATCGCGAATGTGAAATTGTAACGGGATATACTGCGGAAGAGGTAATTGGAAATCCAGACGCACTTCAATTACTGTATCCTGATCATAATTATCGTCATGAGATACAAAAGAAATTTTTGACTCGTGGAAAGAATTTTAGAGATTGGGAAATGCGCTTAACATGTAAAAATGGTGAAATTAAAACGATAATGTGGTCCAATATATCAGAACAGTTTCCTGTAAGTGGATTTAGCTATTGGGCTGTTGGTGTAGATATTACACATTTAAAAGCAATAGAAGAGAAATTAAAACAACAAACGTCTGAATTGGAATTAATTTTTCAAGCTTTACCAGATTTATGTTTCTTAACAGAAGATGATGGAACAATTATTGATTATAAAGCAGGATCCCCCACAAAATTTTACGTACCCGCAGAAGCTTTTATGGGAAAAAAGTTTTACGAAGTATTACCATCTTCAGTAGCACAAAAACTTCAAGAAGCAATTTGTCAAGTAAAAGAAAAAGGAACAAATGTAATTGTTGAATATCCACTTACAATTAATGAAAGTATCGATTTCTTTGAAGCTAGATGTTTACCTTTATTGCATGATAAAATTATGATTATTGTACGGGATATTACAGAGCGAAAAAAGACAGAAGAATTGCTAAATAAATCAGATACACTTGCAGCAATCGGTCAATTAGCAGCTGGTGTAGCTCACGAAGTTAGGAATCCATTAACAGTCATTAAAGGGTTTATACAGTTATTCCAAATTAATAAAGAAGATCAAGAAAAATATTTTGATCTAATGCTTTCTGAAATTGAAAGAATAGAAGCGATTCTTCAAGAGTTTTTGTCGATTGCTAAAACAGACGAAATAAGTACCGAAAAGAAAAATATTTATCAAATATTTAAAAATGTCGTCTCATTAATAAATACAAAAGCAATTATGACAAATATTCAAGTTGAATTATATACAGATTCCAAAGATATAATCATTGAATGCTCAGAAAATCAACTGAAACAAGTATTTATTAACATTTTGCAAAATTCGATCGAAGCTATGCCAGATGGTGGAAGAATTTCAATTCACATAAAAGAAATAGGTAAAGATGGTATCATTATTAGTGTAATTGATAAAGGAATAGGAATACCCGAAGAAAGAATTAAAAGATTAGGTGAACCGTTCTATAGTACGAAAGAAAAAGGTACCGGTATTGGATTGATGTTAAGTTATAAAATTATTGAAAGTCATCAAGGGAATATAAGTATTATGAGTGAGGTTGGTGTCGGGACAACAGTAACGATTTACTTGCCAAAAATTCAGCGTAAAAAGCCTTTATCAAATTATGGTGATAGATTAGAATCAATACGTTCAATTATTAACTCTTAAATTATTAAATACCCAATAACGAAAAGTTAAGCTTTTCGTTATTGGGTATTTTTGTATTTAATTTAGAAAACTTTACC
Organism: Bacillus sp. TE9106W; assembly: GCF_054062215.1. NCBI lineage: Bacteria > Bacillati > Bacillota > Bacilli > Caryophanales > Bacillaceae > Bacillus > Bacillus sp. TE9106W. Next base: position 137,007 of record NZ_JBSSFA010000005.1, on the reverse strand, counting down.
TTTTCTTTAGATTTGCTTTAATTTCTATTAAGTTTTTATCAATATATTAGTATTTGTGCAAGGTAATGTATAGAAAATGTGCATTACTTTTAATATATAGATTCAATTATTAATAGAAATACAGTGAGGAGGAGATTATGACAAGGTGAAAAAACAAGAGAAAAAAAGTGGTAGAGCAGTAACAATGCGGTTAAACATTCTATTTTTTTGTGTATTTATATTATTTTCTGCCATGATCATACAATTAGGTAAAGTACAAATTATCGATGGTGAGACGTATAAAAATGAAGTAGAGAAGAGAGAAAATGCAACGGTAAGCCTTTCTGTCCCGCGTGGAAAAATATTTGATCGAGAAGGGAATCCAGTAGTTGATAATAAGTCTTTACGTACAATTACATATACAAAGATGAAAGGTGTAAAATCAGAAGAAATATTAAAAACAGCAAAACAACTTGCAGACATAATTGAAATACCACAAGAAGATATAGATAAACTAACTGAGACGGATAAGAAAGATTTTTGGATGCAATTAAATCCGACACTAACCGAAAAATTAGTATCTAAAAAAGAAATAAATAAGTTCAGAGATAAAGATATTACCGGGAAAAATTTAGATAAAAAAATTGAAGAGTTAAAAAGAAAACGAGTTACGGATAAAAATCTTCAGGATTTAACAGATAAAGATATAAAAGTGTTAGCTATTAAAAGTAAAATGACTTCTGGTTATCAAATGGCTCCACAAATTATTAAAAAAGACGTTAGTGAAAAGGAATTTACTATAATTAGTGAAGGTTTAGCAAATCTCCCAGGTGTAGACGTGTCGGTTGATTGGGAGAGAGTGTATGTGAATGATGGATTATTCCGATCCGTTCTTGGAAATGTTTCTAATTCTGATGAAGGATTACCAAGTGAACGATTAGATTATTACTTAGTACGTGATTATAGCCGAAATGATAGGGTTGGAAAAAGTTATATCGAGCAGCAATATGAAGATGTACTTCATGGTACAAAAAAAGAAGTAAGAAGCGTTGCAGATAAACAAGGTACTACAATTAGAACGGAAACAATTTCGGAGGGAAAGAGCGGTAAGAACTTAACTTTAACAATAGATATGGAATTACAGAAAAAAGTAGAAGAAAGTATAGAAAAAATATTAAAGGCATATAAAGGATCAGAATCCATGTTGGACCGTGCTTTCGTTGTAATGATGAATCCGAAAAACGGACAAGTATTATCAATGGCTGGGAAAAGACTTGTAGAAAAAGACGGGAGAACAGAAGTTGAAGACTATGCATTAGGCACGATGACTAGTTCATATGAGCTGGGATCAACAGTTAAAGGTGCGACAGTTTTAACTGGATTTGAAACGAAAGCTATAACACCAGGTACTTATTTTTATGATGCACCTATGAAGTTTAAAGGTACTAGGGAGAAGAAGTCTTGGAAAGAGTTTGGAAATATTGATGATTTAAGAGCGTTACAAGTCTCTTCAAACGTTTATATGTTTCATACAGCATTAAAGATTGCAGGTGTGGATTATGTGAAAAATAGTTCATTAAATATAAAACAGGAATACTTTGATAAAATGAGGTACTATTTCAGACAATTCGGATTAGGTGTTCCAACGGGGATTGATTTACCGAATGAAACAGCTGGACAAATTGGTAAAAAAGACAATCAACCTGGTTTCTTATTAGATTACTCAATTGGCCAGTATGACACGTATACACCACTTCAGCTTGTACAGTATATTTCAACAATTGCAAATGGTGGATATCGAATGAAGCCACAAATTGTACAAGAGGTAAGAGAGCAAACGTCGCAAAAAGATGAGATTGGTAAAGTTGTGCATGCAGTAGAACCAATTGTTTTAAATAAAATAGATATGAAAGAGGAATATATAAATCAAGTAAAAGAAGGATTTAGAAGGGTATTCCAAGAAGGGGATGGAACAGGAGTAAGGGCGTTCCAAAAAGCATCTTATAAACCAGCAGGTAAAACAGGAACAGCACAGACAGTTTACGGTGGAGAAAGTGATATTGGAAGAAATGAAAAGGGTGAGAGAAGAGAATGTTATAACTTAACGCTAGCAGGGTATGCGCCATATGATAATCCAGAAGTAGCGTTTTCCGTAGTTGTGCCGTGGGTTATGAATGATAAATCTGGTATTAACTCTGATATTGGAAAAGAAGTTTTAGATGCTTATTTTGAATTGAAAAATAAGCGATTGACTGGAGAGACTGTAAAAATAGATAGCTCTAAAGAAGATTAAAACATATGAAATGTTATAAAAACTAGAGTCGTCTTATTTAGGAATGGATTCAATATGGGTGATAAAGAGGGATAAAATCATTCTATCAATTATTCACGTTTTATAAAATAAATCATATATTGATAGCATAGGACAAGCTGAAAAGCTTATTCTAACCTCACAGAACACTCCTTATCACGGTTAGGCATCTACTTATGTAGATGCCTTTTTTAATTAAATAACTGATAATTATTTATCAATCTAAAGTAGCAAGTATATTAGGACTATTAGGGGAAGATTGACGGTAATCATTACAGTATGATTAATAAGAGTTTTGAAATGTAAGGAGTGAGAAAGAAATGCTAAATATTTTAATGGTTAATTTTCCAGCAGAGGGACATGTAAATCCGACATTAAGTTTAGTCAAAGCCTTTACTGAACGGGGGGATCACGTACACTATATTACAACAGAACACTTTAAAGGCAGAATTGAAGATTTGGGAGCTACTGTATATACCCATCCAGATTTATTAAAGGATATTTCTATTGATACTGAAACTTCATATGGATTGAACTCTTTCTTTCATGTACATGTTCAAACTTCTTTATATATATTAGAAATTACGAAACAATTATGTGAAAGCATTAATTTTGATTTCGTAATTTATGATATATTTGGTGCTGGAGAGTTAGTAAAGGAGTATTTACAAATTCCAGGCATAGTTTCTTCTCCTATATTTTTAATTCCTACTGAATTTTTGGAGACTTTACCTTTTCATCCTAATGCAGAAATACCATTCCAACCTGATGAAATTTCTGAACAGTTACTATATCGAATGGAACATGAATTTGGAGTAAAGCCTAAAAACAATCTTCAATTTATGCATAACAAGGGAGATATTACTCTTGTGTACACAAGTCGTTACTTCCAACCTAATAGCGATTTGTTTGGAGAAAATAACATTTTTATTGGACCAAGTATTTCAAAGCGTAAAACAAATGTAGAGTTTCCACTTGAATTGCTTAAAGGTAAGAAAGTTATTTATATTTCAATGGGGACACTGCTTGAAGGACTTGAACCATTCTTTAATACTTGTATTGATACTTTCTCAGATTTTAAAGGGGTAGTTGTAATGGCAATTGGTGATAGAAATGATCGTTCTAAAATTAAGAAAGCGCCAGACAATTTTATAATTGCTTCATACGTACCCCAATCAGAAATATTAAGTGAAGCAGATGTTTTTATTACACATGGCGGCATGAACAGTGTACACGACGCTATTTATTTTAATGTCCCATTTGTCATCATTCCACATGATAAAGATCAACCGATGATAGCACAAAGATTAACTGAGCTTGAAGCCGCACATAGGTTATTGAAAGAGCATGTTAATGTACAAACTTTAAAAGAAGCGGTAACAGACGTTCTTTCAAATAAAAAGTATAGGCATGGTATACGAAAACTAAAAGATAGCTTTTTAGAATGTGGTGGTGCAAAAGAAGCAATCTCAGTTATTAAATCTCTGTTAAATAAATAGTGTAAATCATATAAAAGCATAGAGGCTCAACCTTTATGCTTTTATATGATTATCCTGCAAACTGCACAGCAGTATTTGCATGTAAAAAAGCAGTATCAAACACAGGAACAGTAAGATCGTTTTTGGAAATAAGCAGTGGTATTTCGGTGCAGCCTAGTAGTATACCTTCTGCGCCATTTTGAATTAATGATTTTGTAATTTGTAATAGCTTTTCTTTTGATGTTTCTGAAATAATCCCTTTACTTAATTCATTTAAAATTACATGATGAATAAAATTTCTGTCCTCTTCATTTGGGATGATTGTCTCAATGTTATAGTTTGCTAGTCGTGATTTATAGAAGTTTTGTTCCATCGTTTGTTTCGTACCCAATAGTCCGATACGCTTAATATTCTGTTCTACCATTTCTTTAGCACTTACATCACCAATATGAAGAAGCGGGATGGATATTGCACTTTCTACCTCTTCAGCAAATAAATGGACAGTATTAGAACACATTAATAAACAGTCAGCTCCAGATTTTTCAACTTTTTTTGCAACTGTGACTAATGCATTTTTCACTTCTTCATATTGATGATTTTGTAATAAAGTAGTTACTTCACCAAAGTCCATGCTATATAAAACAAGCTTTGCATTTTGATCATATTGAGAGAGTGTAAGTGTATTAATATGTTTATAATATAATGATGTAGATTCCCAACTTAGTCCGCCAATTAAACCAATTACTTTCATCGTACATGCCTCCCGTAACTATTTTAAATTTATTATTTCACAATGCCGATAAGAATACAATGATTTAAATGTACCGTTGAACAAAAAATAAAAATAATTAGAAAAGTGTTGAAATTTATACTTCTTAATGCCATAATACGAATTACAAATTAATACTTATCCAGAGAGGTGGAGGGAACGGCCCTATGAAACCTCAGCAACCCCTATGTAAATTATAGGAAGGTGCTAATTCCGCAGAGAACACGATGTGTTTTTTGGAAGATAAGAGGATTCTTGAACGTGAAAGAAAATGACCTCTTATGTAAGAGGTCATTTTTTGTTGTATAGAAAGGGAGTGTCGATGCATAATTCATTTTCAAAATAAATATAGAGTAATAAAAGTTGACTATTAAGAGAGGGGAATTATAATGAACAAATTATCAACAAAATTAGTAGTAGCAATCGGAATTGGATCAGCATTATACGGGATATTAGGACTTTGGGGATTTTCTATTGCACCAAATACATTTATTAAACCTGCATTAGCTATTTTAACTGTTTTTGGAGCTTTATTTGGTCCAGTAGCAGGGCTGTTAATAGGACTTATTGGTCATACCGTTACAGATACAATCGCCGGCTGGGGTATTTGGTGGGGATGGGTTATTAGTTCAGGCATTATTGGCTTTGCGATGGGGTTCATTCAAAAAAGAGTTGGCTTTAGTGTGAAAAACGGGACATATAATAAGGGAGATATTTCTTATTTAGCCATTACTGGCTTAATTGGAATTGTCATTGCTATTATATTTGCTGGGGCATTCGATATTATTGTAATGGGAGAACCGTTTGACAAAATTGTTATACAAGTATTAGGAGCAACAATTGCTGACGTTATTGTATTTTTAGTTCTTGGATTGCCAATTACAATAGGCCTAGCTAAATCGAATAAGAAACATACACATTTAAAAATTGAAAAGTAGGGATATTAAAATGCAACCAATTATTTCTTTTGAACAATTCAACTTTCAATATAAGCATGCAGCGCAGCCTACTGTTAAAGACATTACATTTCATATATATCCTGGGGAAAAAGTGCTAATTGCTGGACGAAGTGGTTCAGGGAAATCAACGTTAGCTCATTGTATGAATGGGCTAATCCCATTTTCTTATGAAGGGACTAGTACTGGTAATATTTCAATTGCTGGAAAAGACCCGAGGAAAAAGAGTGTTTTTGAACTGAGTAAACATGTAGGCACAATTTTGCAAGATCAAGATGCACAATTTATTGGTCTTACAGTAGAAGAAGATGTAGCCTTTTATTTAGAAAATGAATGTGTAAATCAGGATGAAATGAAAAAGATTGTCTCGGAGTCATTAAAAAAGGTAGGGATGCATACTTTTCATAAACAAAGTCCGCATGAATTATCTGGAGGGCAAAAACAAACTGTTTCTTTAGCGGGTTTGTTAACAACAAATGCTCCTATATTATTGTTCGATGAACCGTTAGCAAATTTAGATCCAGCTAGCAGCTTACATACAATTGAACTTATTAAAAATATACATAAGCAATATAATAAAACAATTGTAATTATTGAACATCGAATAGAAGAAATGTTAAATCTGGATTTAGATAAGATCATTTTAATTGATGAAGGGGAAATTGTTGCGATCGACACACCAGAAAGAATTTTAGCGTCAAATATATTACCCTCAATCGGATTAAGAGAACCTATGTACATAGAAGGATTAAAAAGATTACATTTTGATAGTAATAATGACGTAATATATCCACTTGAAAATCTTCATAAGGAAAGTATTAGTGGCGTAATAAAAGAGTGGATGGAGAAAAAAGCTTTTTGTAAAGATACTCCTACAAAAATAGAATTATTGAAAGTAGAGAATTTATCATTTTCATATCCTAATAAACAAAAAGTATTAGAGAATGTAAATTTATCCATATATGAAGGAGAAATTGTAGCACTTTTGGGCCATAACGGAGCTGGAAAATCAACATTAGCTCATAGTCTTATAGGAATAAACAAAACAAAAAATAGCAGGATTTTAATTGATGGAGTAAATATCAATTCTTGGTCTATACGTAAACGCGGTGAGATTATATCTTATGTCATGCAAAATCCAAATCATATGATTGCACAACCTACTGTTATAGAAGAGGTTTCATTCACATTAAAATTAAAAAAGGTTTCAAAGGAAGAAATTAAGTTTAGAGCGGAGGAAGCGTTAAAAATTTGTGGTTTGTATCCATTTCGAAATTGGCCAATTCAGGCGTTAAGTTATGGACAAAAAAAGAGATTAACGATTGCATCTGTACTAACAGCAAATCCAAAACTTATCATATTAGATGAACCGACAGCGGGACAAGATTATTATCATTATAAACAGTTTATGTCGTTTATTAGAAAATTAGCTAAAAAGGGAATATCGTTTATTTTTATCACACACGATATGAATCTCGCATTGGAATATGCAGACAGGGCAATAGTTTTACACGAAGGGAGAATTATTGCGAATCATACCGCGTCCATTGTATTAGGACATCCAGAAACGTTACAAAGAGCGAACTTAAAGGAGAGCTCTTTATTCAAACTCGTTAAATTTAGTGGTATTGCAAACCCTGAAAAATTTATGGAACTTTATTTTGATGATATTAGGAGGGAGGAAGGTGTATAATACATATTTTCATCGCATGGATGGAGCAGTGAAATTGTTCTTATTTATTTTTTGTATGACGCTTACTTTTTTATTTTTTGATTTTCGCGTATTGTTATTTTTATTTTTCATTGGATGTATCGGACTTGTAGTTGCTAAAATTCCATTTCGTAAAATTTTTATTGTTTTTAGTGTTATATTTACATTTAGTTTATTAAATTCTGTCATGATTTTATTTATTACACCAATCCATGGATCTGAATTAACCGGATCGTATACTTCATTTATGTATATTGGATATGCAACAATTACATACGAAACATTATTTTATACAGCTACACTTTCGTTAAAGTATTTTACGTTATTACCATTTACACTTATTTTAATTTATACGACTAATCCAAGCGAATTTGTGAGTAGCTTAAGTAAATTTCGAGTTCATTATAAGATTATTTATGCAATAAATATTGCATTACGTTATATACCTGATATTCAATCTGAATATAAAGTTATTAAACATGCCCAAGAGGCGAGAGGAGTAGCTTTTGAAAAAGGAGAAGCAAGTTTATGGATTCGTATGAAAAACCGTATCTTAATTTTTTGGCCTTTAATTATTCATTCTCTAGAGAGAATCGATACAGTTTCAAATGCAATGGATTTAAGAGGATTTGGAAAGAAGAATACACGTACGTGGTTTTATACAAATAAAGCGAACAGCGGGGATTTCATTGCTTTATTTATAGGTGTTTTTATTTTAATTGCTGCAGTATATTTAAAGTTACATGTATTTCAAAATTTCTGGTATCCATTTTAAAGCACTCTCAAATGAGTGCTTTTACTTATTTTTATATAGACATGCTCAAAAAAGGGATATTTACATACTGTATAATACGAACCAGTTAAAATGATCAACTACCTATTAGTTTTCAAACCAAAAGGAGGAGAAAATATGAGTTACGGTGGTTCTTGTGGTTTTGGTGGAGGTTTCGCTTTATTAGTTGTGTTATTTATTTTATTAATTATCGTTGGATGCAGCTGCTGGGGCGGAGGGTACTAATTTCTAATTAGTCTCCACAAATGTAAACTAAAAAAACATAGAAGATACTTATGTATCGAAACAAATAAAAAAGGAGCAATTATGCTCCTTTTTTATTTGTTGTTAGATGAGTTTTTATTACATTTCGGGAATGTAATTGTCAAAGTAGTTCCTTTATTAATAACGCTTCGGATTTTTAAACTACCTTGCATCGTTTCAATGATTTTCACAGCAACCATTGTACCTAAACCTGTACCTTTCGTTTTTGTACTAAAATACGGTTCGCCAAATCGATTTATTTGCTCTTGTGACATACCAATTCCGCTATCTTCAATTCGTATGATAACTTTATTATTACTAATAGAAGAGGAGATATTTAAAGTACCGCCATTAGGCATTGCTTCAATACCATTTTTTAATAAGTTTAAAAAACATTGCTGAAAGTGCTGTTTATTACCAACTATTGTTGCCGTAGAGAAATCTTTTGTAATATGTATTGTATTCATATTACATAAAGGTAAGATCATATTAATAACTCGATTTAACTCTTGTTCTACTGAAATCTCATCTAACTTTTCTGAAGCAGGTTTAGCAAACGTTAAATAATCATCAATAATCCCTTGGGCATGATGTAATTCTTCCAGTATATGCTTAATATACTCGTCTCTTGATTCTGGAGTTAAATTTGGTGTTTTTAAAAGTTGTGTAAATCCTTTTACGACAGTTAAGGGATTTCTTACTTCGTGCGATATACTAGCAGCGAGTTGGCTAACAATCTCCATTTTTTCCATTTTAATTAACTTCGATCGCATACATACTGCATCTTTTAAAACTTCATTAAAATAAACTACAAACAACATTAAAATAGTTGGTAATATTATGAAATAAATGATGTACAAATTATTCACTTCAAAATCTGATAAAGTTAATACAATTACAGTTGTAAATATTGCTAAGAAAAATGTTAAAAACATTGCATAAGTTACTTTAATTTTTCTATTATACGTATTAAATTTTGCGGATGCGAATGCTGTAATGATAAACATGGTGCCATAAACTACTATTGTTAACATACTAAATCCATAAAATGAAAATCTTGTAATTAATAAAATAGCAAACAATGTTATACCGACAGGAAAGCCACCATAAAGCGTACCTATTATAACCGGTATTTGTCTTAAATCATGAATACAACTTTCATCCATATAGATAGGATAACGCATACATAAAATAAGAGGGATACTCGTACAAAGTATAATAAGTAGTTTTTTATATTTCTTCAAATAGTGCCCGCTATCATATATAAAATAAAAAATAAATATACTACTTAAAATGTATAAAAGGTTATTTAACACGTGTTGATTGATATACACAAAGTTCATAATATCTGCCTCGTTATTTTTATTTCCTTTTCATATATATTATCATGATAATAGTATAAACTATATATTTGTTTGAATAATATAGGTTTATATCTTTTTAGTATTTGACACGCTTACCCACTCTTCATAAAATTCTTTAACTGATGCATATCGTTCGGTTCGGTTTTCATTTACTGCGCGATACGCTATTTCATATAAATCCCTACTTGCTTCCCATTCTGTAAAGGAGCGCTCTTTTCCACCACCTAAAATTGCGAAAGCCATTGCTCCCATATTAAATACATTTGTTCTCGAATCAATTATAGCGTTTAGCTCAAATTCTTCAGGAGACATAAAACGCGAGGAACCCCATAATCTTCCCATTCTATTCACAAATGGTTTTTTAGAATATAAATCAATATCACAAATCTTTGTCTCATTTGTGTGAAAATCATATAAAATACTACCGTCATAAAAATCTATCGCTACGTAGTTTTTCTTTTCGACATATGTATGGAAAGAAAAAATGGAATTTAAAGATTGAATCCGTTTTATAACAGGTAAATGCTTAAATTTATAAAATGGAGAGTTTGGATTTTTATATTTGTCAGGAGGCGGGAAACTCCAATGCGAATGAAGACATTCACCATCAAACCAATCAAAAATTAATACATATCCAGATTGAACTGGAAAATGATCGATTAGTTTTATAAGTGAGTCATGCATTAATTCCTCGTATAGGGAAACTGAACTTTTTAACCGTTCAATAGCGTCTTTCATTGTTCCTTCATATGCAATTGTTCGTGCCCCTGCATATTTAATAAATTTCTTATGTCCGTCTCTTTCTACACCGAAAGATAGGTTACCTGAATCTTGTTGGTCAAAAACCGCAAATACGTTTCCTAATTTCAATAGCCAATCAAAATTATGATGTTCTTTTAACTGGAATGTAACTTGATTCAACTGAATTTCAACTGGAATATCTTTCATATTATACCTCGCATTTATTATAATTAAGTTATATCTTTCAGTATTCGACACATTTTGTAAAAATCCTATGTGAATCACATGAAATTTTGTAAATATAGTAATAAATAATTATAAGAAGGTGGATAAAATGGAACAACAAATCGTTATTAAACCATATGAAAAAGAGTGGCACGAAGAGTATTTAATAGAAAAAGAGAAATTTATTTCTTTATTCGGGGAAGATTGTATTGCTATTGAACATATAGGGAGCACATCTGTAGAAGGGCTAGGAGCGAAACCTTTAATTGATATGATGATTGGGGTAACAGATTTGCAAATTATCGAAAAGTGGATTGATGATCTATTAAAAATTGGATATGAGTATGTTCCAAAAGAAACATCTAATTGGCGTTTTTTTAGAAAGGGAAAATGGAGAGCGGGTACCCATCATTTGCACGTTTATATTTATAATAGTGACGAATGGAAAAACAATCTTTTATTTCGAGACTTTCTAACGAAACATGAGTGGGCACGTAATGAATATAGAGAATTAAAAGAGAAACTTGCAGCTACATATCCTTTTGATCGAGTTTCATATACAAGTGCAAAAGCCCCGTTTATTCAAAATATATTAGAATTGACCAAAACCCCAAAAATTTAAAATTACAGATTATTATCTGAAAAATTTAAAAACTCCCTTTCTACGTTATTTCTAGGAGGGGAGTTTTTATTTTATCATAGCGTTATACATTATTTCTAATTATTGGAGACAGATCAGTTTATTTATTTCGATATTTCTAGTACATTGAAAATATTAAGGGGGAATTAAGCAATGAAAGCAATTGTACATCAATATAAAAAAGGGGTAGAGGGATTACAATATAAATTTTTATCTGAAACACATCCTAATGCCGGTGAAGTAAAAGTAAAGTTAAAAGCAGCAGGATTAAATCATAGGGATTTATTTATTATAAACAATAGAAAAGAAATGGAACTACCGTTAGTAATAGGGTCAGATGGTGCAGGTATTGTTATAGAAATAGGAGAAGGTGTTTCAGCTGATTTATTACAAGCCGAGGTTATTATTAATCCTAGTATTGGATGGGAGAATATTGCCGAAGTACCAGAGTTACCTGAGGTGTTAGGGGGACCAAAAGATGGAACGTTTACTGAATATGTAATAGTGCCCGCTGAAAATGTAGTGGGAAAACCGTCATATCTTACTTGGGAAGAGTCTGGCGTGTTGGCTTTATCGGCACTGACTGCATATAGAGCGCTTTTTACAAAGGGTAGATTGAAGTGTGGAGAACATGTTTTAATTCCGGGGATAGGCGGCGGTGTAGCGACATTTGCCATGTTATTTGCGAAAGCAATTGGCGCAAAAGTAAGTGTTACTTCAAGGGTAGAGAACAAAAGAAAATTTGCCGAAACATATGGCGCAGATTTTTCTTTTAATAGTTCTGGAAATTGGGAAGAGAGTTTATGCGGAGGAAAAGTAGATTTAATAATTGATAGTATAGGTCCAGCAACATTCATAAAATACTTTGATGTATTAAACCCAAATGGGAGAATTGTTAATTTTGGTGCAAGTTCAGGAGATAAAATAGAATTACCTTTAAGAGCGTTATTTTATAACCAAATTGATATTATGGGAACATCTATGGGTAGCCGTGAGGAATTTAATGAAATGATTAGGTTTATAGAGAAATATAAGATTAAACCAATTATAGATAAAGTTTATTCGTTGGAAGAAGCAATTCAAGCGTTGAGCCGTATGGAGCAGGGAGAACAATTCGGTAATATCGCTCTACGTATGGAATAAAAAAATCCTCCTTTGGAAATTCAGAGGAGGATTTTTTGTTGTATACAAGTGAATAAATTACTTGCAATAACAATTTGAGTGTTATGCAAAAAAAGAATGAATATTCTTAAATTTCACGTACTGTATTTTAAGTATTTAAATAAACTGACAATAACTATCACTAGTTTCACATTGTTTTAAAGGAATTCATACGAGAACTTCGAAACATATAGTATTGAAGGTAAAAATTACATATTTTAAAGCGCATCTTTGCATGTATCAATTAAAAAAGAAAGGAGCGAAATATGCATAAACTTCAAACGAATAAAGGCGCGCGCTATTTTATGATTGCTTTTATTGTTTTGTTTCTTATTATGCTTTTGCGTTTTTTCTATATTCAAGCAGTAGGGGTCGTGCATAATGTGAATGTAAAGGATCTTGCAACTGAACAACATAATAAAAATGGTATTTTGGAAGCAAATCGTGGCACAATATATGATCAAGCTGGAAAAGTGTTAGTTCAAGATTCCACAACGTATCGTGTTGTTGTGAATTTGAAAGGTAATGGCAAATTGAAAAATAAAGATGAAACCGCAGCGCAATTAGCTGATGCGCTTGAAATTAATAAAGAAGATGTGTTAAAGAATTTCCATGAAGGGCGTACGCAAGTTGAAATCGGAAAAGTTGGTCGAAATTTAACGAGAGAAAAGAAAGAACAAATTAGAAAGTTAAAAATCCCGGGTGTATCTTTTATGCCTGAGAAAGCAAGGGTGTATCCGAATGAAGATTTTGCATCTTATATACTTGGTTTTGCTAGACCAGACGATAAAGGAAATACAGAAGGGAAATTTGGACTTGAAAAAAGTTTGGATAAATATTTGCGCTCGACAAACGGGAATATAGAGTATGTGGGAGGGCGAGGAGGTATCCCGCTTACAAATGATATAGGAAAAATAGAACCTGCTAAACATGGAAATAACGTATATCTTACGCTTGATAAACAAATTAATAGTTTTTTAGAAGAAGCGATGAATAAGGCGCAAGATCACTATGATCCTTCTATGTTATTAGGTATCATAGCGGATCCAAAGACGGGGAAAGTGTTAGCTATGTCTAGTAAACCTAGTTTTAACCCTAATAAAGGGGATATTGAATACTTTTTAAATGATCCAATCGCCAATGCATATGAACCAGGTTCAACGATGAAAGTATTTACGTTAGCTGCAGCAATTAATGAAGGGGTATATAACGGAAAAGAATATTTCCAATCCGGAAAATATGCAGTTGGTTCATCTGATATAAAAGATCATAATGGTGGATTTGGATGGGGATCTATTACATTTGATGAAGGTTTTGAAAGATCATCAAACGTAGCTTTTTCTATTTTAGAAGATCAGTTATTAAAACCAAATAAATTTAAGCAATATATGAACAAATTTGGTTTCAATCAAAAAACTGGAATAGATTTACCTGGTGAAAGTAAAAATACTTTACTATTAAATACACAAATTCAACAAGTAACAACTTCTTTCGGACAAGGTTCTACAGTAACTCCAATTCAATTAATCCAAGCCGCTACTGCTATAGCAAATGACGGGAAAATGATGCAACCATATATCGTTGACAAAGTTGTAAATCCAACAAACAAACAAGTTATTATGGAAAATCAACCGAAAGAAATTGGGAATCCGATAAAAAAAGAGACAGCGGACAAGGTAAGAGACTTAATGGAACGTGTTATTACGTCTTCAAAAGGTACTGGTACAATGTATAAAGTGGATGGTTATCCAATAGGAGGTAAGACAGGAACAGCTCAAATTCCGAATCCTGAAAATGGACGATACATGGAAGGAAAAGAAAATTATATTTTTTCATTTTTAGGTATGGCCCCGATTGATGACCCGGAGTTAATTGTATACTTGGCAATTAAACAACCAAAGTTAAAGGGAGACGAGTATGGAGCTCAGCCGCTTGCAGAAATATTTAAACCAGTTGTGAAAAATAGCCTTGAATATTTAAAGGTGAGACCATACACAGAAAAACAAATGGCCGATGCAACGAAAAGATCCCAATTAAAAGTACAAAACTATGTGAATCAATCAATGGGTACGGTAGAGAATAATGTAAAAAAAGAGAAGCTCCAACCAATAACTTTAGGAGAAGGAAAAATAATAAAACAATATCCGCAGTCTGGCGAAGTAATGAGTGAAGGAGATCGAATATTTTTATTAGGAAACAACGCTACAATGCCCAATTTACAAGGTTGGTCCATGCGTGATGTGATGTATTTTTCCAAATTATTAAAATTAGATTTAAAAACTTCAGGTACGGGATATGTAACAAGTCAAAGTATCAAAAAAGGACAAGCTATACAAGAAGGCGATGTATTAGAACTAGAATTAGAGCCACCGTTACAACCATTAGCAGAGGCAAATACAAATTAATTAGGATATGTGAAGGGTCTATATATAATAGACTCTTTTTTTCATGGTTTAAGTAATTTCACGCACCGTAATTTTTAGAAAAAATAATAAATAAGATTTTTAACAGTTACTAAAACAAAAAAACTTACATAAATAGTGATATGTCCAATGCCGTTTAAAAAAACAATGGACGTATTCTTCATTGTTTTTCCTTATTTTCATAAAAAGCTAATGCGTTTCGTATGCCGAATTGGCCGAAAAGCAAAAATGACGCAATCATAAATATCTGATTATTTTATATTTACAGTTAAAATAAAATGTGATAATATGGAAAAAATCAAATACAGTGAAGAGAAGAGTAAATAAGATGAATTTTTCACAGAGAGCTCCATTTAGCTGAAAAGGAGTAAAAATTCTTTATTGAACCAAGCCTCTGAGCAGCGCATCGGAATCTATTAATAGAGGGTGGTGTGACGGGAGCTCCCGTTATAGAGCTATGGTATAAGCATGAATGAAAATGCAGTACCAGATAAGGTTAATATGGTGACATATTAACAAACTAGGGTGGCACCGCGATGATAAATCTCGTCCCTAAGATTAAAAGTCTTGGGGGTGGGATTTTTTTATTGGTTTAAAACAATTTGGAAAGCGGGGGCCAAAAATGAAAAACTTACTTAAAGATTGGAAATATCCTTTATTACTACTGTCCGGAGTTGGTATTGCGAATTTAGGGGCATGGATTTACTTAATAGCACTGAATGTACTTGTCTATCATATGGGCGGTTCAGCTTTAGCTGTTGCTACTTTATATGTAATTAAACCATTGGCTGTTTTATTTACAAACGCTTGGTCAGGAAGTATGATTGATCGTTTAAATAAACGAAAATTAATGATCCACCTCGATATATATCGCGCGGTATGTATCGCTATTTTACCTTTACTTCCATCACTTTGGATAGTTTATATATTCGTATTCTTTATTAGTATGGCTAATGCAATGTATGAGCCAACTGCTATGACGTATATGACGAAATTAATACCAGTAGAACAAAGACAACGTTTCAACTCATTACGTAGTTTAATAGGATCTGGTGCTTCTGTAATTGGTCCATCGATAGCGGGAGCATTGTTAATAGCAAGTACACCAGAGTTTGCTATATATATGAATGCTATAGCATTTCTCTTATCAGGAGTAATTACATTGCTGCTACCTAATCTTGATAAAAAATCTGATAGTCATACATCAAATGACACATTATCTTTAGCTGTACTAAAAAAAGATTGGAACATCGTTTTAAATTTTAGTAAAAAATCTTTGTATATCGTTTTCGTGTACTTCTTATTCCAAGGGGTGATGGTGTTAGCTGCCGCAAATGATTCACTTGAATTGTCATTTGCGAAAGAAGTTTTATTGTTAACAGATAGTGAATATGGCTTTTTAGTTAGTATTGCTGGAGCTGGATTTATTTTAGGGGCAATAACAAATACAATTTTATCAAAAAAACTAACACCTTCATTGTTAATTGGAATAGGATCATTATTCATCGCAATCGGTTATATAATTTATGCTTTTTCAAATGGGTTTTTAATAGCTGCTATCGGATTTTTTATTTTATCTTTCTCTATGGCATATGCAAATACAGGGTTTAATACCTTTTATCAAAATAATGTCCCTGTCCATATAATGGGACGGATTGGGAGCATATATGGATTATTTATTGCAGGTATCACCATTTTAATTACAATTTTATTTGGAGTTGCCACTCAATTTATTTCTATACAACTTGTGGTTATTGTAGGTTCTTTAGTAATGTTATTTATTACTATCATCTTGTGTGTGTTTACTTTATTGCCATCACATTCTAAAGTGCATTCTTCTGAATCAATACATTCGAAATAATTCTCTTAGTTTTGATTTAAATCTTACGATGTTCAATAGGAGGGTTACCCCTCCTATATATGGAAATATAAGAAAGGAAAACAATATTGATAAACGAGGGTGATTTTGTAATGAAAACTAAAGATCAAATAGATAACATTGTAAAAGAAACATATCGTCATATAGATTTCTCTGGAGTAATTTTAGTGAAAGAAAAAAAGGGCATAGTCTATGAAGAGGCGTTTGGTTATGCAAATCGAAATGAGTGTATAAACAATACGCTACAAACTAGGTTTGGCATTGCCTCTGGGTGTAAAATATTCACAGCTATCGGTATCTGTCAACTTGTTGAAAGTGGGGTAATTACTTTTCAAACAAAGTTAAAAGAGTGTTTAAGTGTTAACTTTCCAAACTTTAATGAAGATATTACAATACATCACCTTTTGACGCATAGTTCGGGTATTCCAGATTATTTTGATGAAAGTATTATGGATAACTTCGAAGATCTTTGGAAACAAACACCTATGTATTTATTAAAAAGTTTAAAAGACTTTTTACCATTATTTCAAAACAGAGATATGATGTATGCACCAGGAAGTAAGTTTCACTACAACAATGCAGGTTTTATCATACTGGGATTAATAATCGAAGAACAGACAGGACTTAAATTTACGGAGTATATAGAAAAAAACATATTTAATCCAATTGGTATGAATCATTCGGGCTATTTTTCTTTAGATAGATTACCAAGACAGACAGCTCTCGGATATATAAAAGATGAAATTAGCCAGACATGGAGAACAAACGCTTACTCTATTCCGATAAAAGGTGGTTCTGATGGTGGAGCTTTTATTACTGCGCCAGACATGCTGAAGTTTTGGGAAGCGTTATTTAACTATGAAATCATAAGCCAAGAATATACAAAAATACTTTTAACTCCTCATATTCAAATAAATAATAAACAGTCTTACGGCTATGGAATATGGATTGAAACAAGGGAAAACAAGATATTCAAATATCATGTAATGGGATATGATCCAGGCGTTAGTTTTCGCTCAGCCGTATATCCAGACTTAGGAATTACATTAGTTATTCCATCAAATAAAGGAGCAGGACCCGAAAAATTAATAACAGAAATAGAAGGGGCTTTTTGATTATATAGATATAAAAATAAGAGGGTATAGAAAAGAGGATGAAACCGGTTGGATACGTTGTCGTGTGTTATCTTTTTTAGATACAGCTTATTACGATAATGTATTTAGAGAAAAGGAAAGATATGAACATCCGGCTATAGAACTAGTAGCTGTATATGGAAATCAAATTGTAGGTTTACTAGATATCGAATATGAATTAGAAGAACGTACAGTTTGTTCAAGAGGAACTGGTCTTGGCGGCATGATTTGGGATATTGCAGTTCATCCAGATTTTCGTAGAATGAAAATTGGCAATCAACTATTAAATGAGGCAGAAAAGTTAGCGAAAGAACGTAAACTAAATCGATTGGAAGCATGGACTAGGGACAATTTATGGGTTCATGGTTGGTATGAAAAGAATGGATTTGTAAAAGTAGATTCCTATTTACACGTATATAGCGATCATACAGACGAGATAAAAGGTGTAATGAAAAGTAATATAGATCAGTTATATCCAGTTCAAACATTTGCTCATTATACAGGTGAAAATATAGAAGAGATAAGAAAACAATTTAAACGAGTTCATGATTGTTTTTGTTTTGAAAAGTATTTTAACTAACTGTTCATACGGGTTAAAAGATATATTTGTTTTGAATAATGATGATAAAAGACGTACGAGTCAAAAGTACGTCTTTTTACTTTTATAAATAAGCTTATGGCTATTACATGATATGCCGTAATAAAAAGACGATAGTATAATCAAAAAACATATAATGAATTAACAAAAACTGTAAATACATTCATTACTTGTTTATCAATGCTGTGAACGGTAATACTAAATAACATTGAACTTTTATAACAAGGGATGATTATATGATATTCATTTACACGGATTTCGGTGGAACACATTCAACTGCACTCGCTGCAGCTTATCATTTAAATAAATTACCAACAGATCGTAAACTTACAAAAGAAGAAATATTAAATGTAGATTACTTTAATAAATTGAAAACCGAAGATATGGGGAAAATTATTTTTCATGGAATAGATGAGAATAGTAATCCGGTTTATACGATTGGATGTGGCGCATCAAAAGTCGTTGTACCTGCGATGAAACATTTAGGAGAGATCCTGCAAAAACATCATCAAAGTCATGAAAAGATTATTTTTTCTAATACATCACCAACAGTGCCTTTACCAATGACTTTTGGCGGTCTGTTTTCTAGAAGATTTCATATTGACTTTATCGGTGTACCACTACTTATATGGGGTGCAAAACTTAGCTGCGATAACGTACAAAGACTTGTTAGTTATACGAAAGAAGCCGGGCGATTAACAAATGATTATGTTGTGATTTTAGATAATGAAACTTTTAAATAATGTAAGATAAAAAGAAAATCGAGCAAATTTCTTGATTTTCTTTTTTATTTGTGAAAAAGACAAGAAATATTCACATTTATCATCTATCTACTATAGCCAAAACAATAAAGTCCTGTTACTATTACAGGGATATTCTCTTTTCATAACATAAATATATAGAAAAATTAGAAAAGAGGAATTGAATTAAGGGAGGAACAACATGAAGCGTGTTGCTTGGATTACTGATAGTACAACTGCGAGTTTTACAACAGAAGGAGATAACTTTGTTATCCCAATTGAAGTTATTATTGATGGTGTGTCGTACAAAGATTGTGAAGAAGGTGTGCGTGAGCGCGTTTATAATGCTTTAAACGAAGGTAAAACTGTCACTACATCACAGCCTAACATAGGGGAAATGGTAGAATTATTTTCGAAATGCAAAGAAGAATATGAAGAGGGATTTGCAGTTGCTATTAGCGGAAAAGTAAGTGGAACCTATCAAAACATGAAATTAGCTGCAGAAATGGCAGGTTTCCCTTTAACAGTACTAGATAGTGAAACAACAAGTTATCCAATGGATGAACTAATTAGAAAAGCGAAATCGTTATACAATGATGGTATGACTTTACAAGATATACACAAAACATTAGTAGATGAAAAAAGAAGACCTTTTCATGTGTTTCCAAAGAGTCTAAAAGGTCTATATGCAAGTGGTCGTGTAAAAGGCGTTCAATTTTTACTTGGAAGTTTATTGAGTGTTAACTTAATCTTAGAAGTAAAAGGTGGAGAACTTTTACTTGAAAAGAAAGTTCGAAAAATCCAAAAATGTCGAGAATACATTAAAAATGAGCTTGAAAAAGAATTACCAAAAGTACTTCATATGTTCCATGCTAACGATAAAGATGGAGCTGAAGAATGGATTTCAGATATTAGTCAAGCATTCCCTGAAATGGATTTCAAACTGTATCCATTACCAATTTCATTTGCGGTTCATGCAGGTGAAGGTACAATAGCAATTAGTTATTAAAAAGAAAACCCGTGAATAATTCGCGGGTTTTTTATTTGAAAATGTGGACACACCACGTCTACATTAAGCAAAAGAATTCATTTTATCGTTTCGAGGACTAACCGATCACTCGACTTGATTAAAAATATAAACCTTTGCCTACTGGCTGAACAGTTTCTAGTACGATTTCAACCATTTCTTCATTAATTAGAGTTCTTATAATCCAAGCTGAGAGTTCTTGAGCAGCAAAACAACCCGCAGCAGTTGAAATGTCAGACTGGGAATATGGATATTTAGTTGCTGAACTAAACTCAGGAAGATATTTCAAAAAAGATTTAGCACCTTTAAAAGTAATTACAGTAGGAGCTAATAAAGAAATGATAACTACTATGGGAGGACTGAGCATAAAACCAGATATTTCCCTTGATGAATGTATTCTTGAGAGTAAAGATCTTTTAATTTTACCAGGAGGGACTACTTGGAGTGAAGAAATTCATCAACCTATCTTGGAAAAAATTGACCAAGCTTTAAAGCGTGGCACTATTGTTGCTGCGATTTGTGGTGCAACTGATGCTCTCGCAAATATGGGATACTTGGATACTAGAAAGCATACAAGTAATAACTTAGAATATACTAAAATGGTATGTCCTAACTATAAAGGAGAAAAGTTCTATGAGTTGGGATCTGCGGTATCTGATGCGAATTTAGTTACTGCATCAGGAATAGCTCCTCTGGAATTTGCAAGGGAGGTACTGAAAAAAATAGATGTATTTACACCAGATGCATTACATTCATGGTATAACCTAAATAAGACTCATAAACCTGAATACTTCTTCCAGTTAATGAATTCAATAAATAAATGAAATAACTAAAAAGCTCAATTTCTCTATTTTGGTTTGCAGAGAAGTTGGGCTTTTTAATTTGGAATTCCCTTATTGTTGTAAATCGGCATTTTCCTGACGCTACCCCATGCCCATCAAGCTAAGGTTTTGAAGTACCCTCTAAACGAAAAATATTTGAGTTAGGATATCGCAAACGTGTTGCAAGTTAGATGGAATAGGTGTAGCACTACATCACTTGTAAGCTACGGTTATATAGTCCTCCTGAACAAAGAATATCCCTTTACAATTATTTATGAGTATTTAATTCAGCTTTATCAATCATATACTTACCTACCTTTTGCTTTTAATATATCATAGTAAAGACAGAAATTGATTATGGCTATAATTCTATATAGGCTTTTTCTCCACCTGGAATCTTGAATGTATTTACATCAAATTCTTTAATTATATATACCTTTATCGCTTCAAAATCCTTACCAAAAGCGAGCGATGGATTTTTTAAGAAATATATTATTTTTTCCTTGTCATAGATTCGGGCTGTAATTATTTCTTTGTCCAAGTGAAACGATAAATTGACTCCTTTGTAAAAATATTCGTAGTATCCCTCTTCATCCTGCTCACTCTTATCTTCAAAAGGAACAGATTCAATATAATATATATTGCCATTTACATTTATTGATTTCATACAGCATTACTCCCTTTTCAAGAATATCCATAAGAAATTATATAGTCTCTGTCTATCATACCAAAAATAGGGAATCTACTTTTAAAATTTATAAAGAATATATAGGATCAAATTAAAATCTTTATATTATTTTTCATATTAGGGGTCACCATATGTGCCCATCAACTTAAGAATTTACAACCTCAAGATGAAAATTTTGTGTATTTTTTACAGAAAACAACTAATTTTTCATCTTGGGGGTATTTGCTTTTCTTATCTTGATGGCAATGTGGCTGTACCCCATCGCTATCAACTTAAGAATTAATTGTTCCCCAAAACGAAAAAAAGAAACATAGAAGTGAAAAACCCCTGTTTTTCTTTTTTGATAAATATATTTATTGGAAAATACTTTGAACTTTCGGGTACAGATGCTCCTTCTGTCCTATTATAGAAGCTATTTTGAACGTAAGTAATTTGTAAGGAATAGGTAAGAAAAAAGAGATTTTCATTGTGTAAGATAAAAATATAAGGAGGTGTGAAAGGCGGAACAGATATGACTTATATATGAAAAACAAACCAGTAACAAGAGTGTTTCAAGGAAAAGAAGTAATTTCTGGGGTTAACATACATGTGGAAGAAAAAGGATTTACCGTTTATTAAGACAGAATAGCCTTTGTAAAAATAATAATTATGAATATGATTACGAATTTAATTCTGATTTTTTTGTCATTGTTGGAGATGATAGCTGTGTGATTAATACGAAACAGCAAGCAACTAACTTTACAATTTAAATAAAGGAGAGGATGCTTTATGAAAACATGCAGTAAAATTACATGTGCAAGTCTATCATTTTTAATAGCTGGAAGTTCCCTGTTATACATAACACCAGCCTCAATTGTAAAAGCAGAGCTCACTCAAAATGTATCTAGTTCGTTACAAACAAGTACCCAACGAGATCGTACTTCCGTTAAGAAAGCAATGCGGGATTCACTCCAACTTGGATACCCTGGAATACTCGCTCAAATTTCTAAGGGTGGTAAAAATTGGAGCTATGCCGCCGGGATAGCGGATCTGAGAACCAAGAAGCCGATGAAAACAGATTTTCGCTTTCGCATTGGCAGTACGACGAAGACATTCATTGCAACAGTTCTACTTCAATTGGCTGGAGAGAACCGCTTGAATCTAGATGACTCCATCGAAAAATGGTTGCCTGGCGTTATTCAAGGAAACGGATATGATGCTAACCAGATTACGATTCGGCAAATATTGAATCATACAAGTGGGATTGCTGAATACTTAAAGTCAAAAGACTATGATATTATGGATACAAAAAAATCGTATATGGCTGAAGAATTAGTAAAGATGGGAATTTCTCTTCCACCAGACTTTGCTCCAGGTAAGGGCTGGTCTTATTCAAACACAGGATACGTAATACTGGGTATCCTTATTGAAAAAGTAACTGGAAACAGCTATGCGGAAGAGGTTGAAAATCGGATTGTTGAACCGCTCGAATTGTCGAATACATTCCTACCTGGTAATTCAACTGTTATTCCAGGTACCAAACATGCCCGTGGATATGAAAGATATGACGGAGAAAGTGAGCTAAAAGACGTTACTTATTCTTACCCAGGTAGCTCGGATGGAGATATGATTTCTACTGCTGACGACTTAAACAAATTCTTCTCTTACTTACTCAGTGGCAAATTACTGAAGGAACAGCAACTAAAACAAATGCTTACTACAGTTCCTACAGGAATTGCTGAAATCGGCAGATATGGTCTTGGAATCTATGAAACTAAACTTCCAAACGGTGTCTCGATATGGGGACACGCAGGTGCCTCTCCAGGGTTTTCTACTTTTGCTGGAGGCACACTTGGAGGCAAGCATACATTGGCCATCAATTTGAATGGCCATGAAACTAGTTATAGTCCTTCTGATCCTTTTAAAAATATTTTACTTGCTGAATTTAGCAAGTAGTCAAAAAGGAAAGTAAATCTTTTTATAGATAAAAATATACCTTTTTGGTTCAAAAAAATAACCTCTTTTTAAAATTTTTTTGAAATTAAGGTGGTAAATGCTATCAAGCTAATATTTTAAAATATCCTCATAACGAAAATTTTCTTCGTTTTGGGGAACTACCAATTTCTTAAGTGGATGGGCATGTGGTACTACCCTGTGATTTGAACTATAACTTTGCCATTTTGGCAAGGTTATGGTTCTTTTTGTTTACGGCAAAGTTACGATTCCATTTTCTTTAGAAAATTAGATGAACCTCTTTATTCACTTCGTTGCCAGATTGAAATTTTGTTTAAAACGTGGAAATCATTTTTTGAAATTGATGAATGTAAAAATATTAAAAGAAAACGCCTAGAGTACCATTTATATGGACAACTCATCGGCATTCTCCTCTGTTCTTCTACGATGTTTCAATGCGACAGTTTTTGCTTGAAAAACAAAGCAGGAGCCGAGTGAATATTGAGGTTTAATATTTTTGATACTCATAATTTGACATACATAAAACCAAAAGTTGCATGTTATATTATTAGGCACAACAATATAAATAATACCATTTGTTCATTCCGTAAATAATGTTGATAAAAAAAGGGGAAAGGATTTTTAAAGATAAAAATAGAAATCTATATAAAAAAATATTTAAATGGTAGGGATATTATGAAAATCGGTAAGTTTGGAGAAGTAAATAACTTAAGTATTGATACAATTAGACATTATATGGATCTCAGTCTCATTATTCCTGAAAAAAAGGGGGGACACTATTTTTTTGATGAGTATTGTCAAACAGATTTAGAACTTATTTTACATTACAAAGACCTAGGATTTAGCTTGAATGAAATTAAAGAACTATTTTTTTATAAAAATTTAGCGAAATCTATGAATTACGAAAAAGATACTTTTTACCAATCTTTATTTAAACTGAAATATGACAAGATGGAACAGGAAATAGAACTTTTGGAGAAGAAACGGGATAAATTAAAGAGAGTGTTACATGATTTATTATTAACAAATGAAACTTCTAATTCAATTATAGGGATAGATTTAAGTGTACTACATTTACTGACATGTTCTAAGTGTAGCAAAAAATTAATTCTTCAAGATGGAATTATTAATAACAATCAAATTATTGAAGGAAAGTTAATTTGTAATTGTGGAGAAGAATACATTATTACTTCAGGAATTATATCTGCTGGTAAATTATTTAAAGCAAATGAGCAAACGTCACTTGAAAATATTATTTCGGATTATATTCATGAAACTGATAATGCATATTTGGAAAATATGCATAGAGAAGGGGAATGGGCGAAAAAGAAACTAATACATTTAGATTTAAATAACAAATTAATACTAGATATAGGATCAGGACTTGGGTTCTTTTTGAGGAGCATTTATGAAGAACTACCCGAAGATTGCCTATACATCGCAGTAGATAGAGATTTCAATAAACTTTTATTTTTAAAAGACGTATTAGCGAGAAAAAATCCGAGAAGAAATATTCTCTTTATCTGTGCGGATTTTTTAAACATCCCTATTCAAAATCGGTCAGTAGATATTGTAATTGATCACTCTGGTACGAGCAATTATAGTTTTGAGCATGAGGATTTTTTACTTCACGAATTAAACCCACTTTTTAAATCTGATTGTTATTTATTAAGTTTATTTATTTTATTTAAAAATTTCAGCTTAAATAGCCAAATTACAAATAACTTTCGAGCAAATTTTACACTTTCAAAAATAAAGAAAGAACTCCAAAATCTACAGTTTCAATTCATTGATGAAAGTACTTCAAATTATTTGAAACGAGGCGGAAAGTACGAGGATTTCTTTGTTCAAGGAGAAGAAATTTATACATATTCATTTTTCGGAAAAAGATGGGGTTAACCCCATCTTTTATTTATTTTCCCTTAAAACTTTTCAAATCGTACATATTGCGATTGGGTTGACCCAAGAACTTACAATGTACGTAACACAAAATTAGGCAGGGGGGAAAGTTATGGCAAGTTTACGATTACATATAGAAAATAAAAAAAGCAACCAAGAACTAAGAAATATTTGTTTATATTCAATTGCAAAAACCGTATCAATATTTGGTAGCTCTATTTATAGTTTCGCCTTAGGATTGTATGTATTACAAATAACCGGATCGGCTTTAAATTTCGCGATTACGCTTATTTTAGGAACGATTCCAATGATTGTTATGAATCCATTTGCCGGTGTAATTGCTGATAAGGTTGATAAAAAGAAACTGGTTGTTTGTATGGATTTACTAAGTGGATGCTTATTATTAACTGTTTATATATTAAGCAGCTATTATGGACTAAGCTTATTAATTATTTATACTACTACCTTTCTTATGACAGTATTTACAACATTTTTTGGAATAGGATTAGAGGCCGCAAAACCAAATATTGTCTCTAAAGAGAGACTAATGAGTCTTAACTCTATAAGTAAAATTATCGATTCTATATCTTTAATTCTAGGGCCTATGTTAGGGGGCATTGTTTTTGCAGTCTTTGATATGAAAACTTTTATAATTATTAACGGTATTTCATTTATTTTATCAGGCACATCGATACTTTTTATTCACTTTAAACTGTTCGAGTGTAATGTAAATGAGGAAAGTTCAAATAGAGGAATTCATTTTATTAAAGATATAAAAGAAGGATTTTCTTACTTACTTGAAAAGGAAAGCTTAAAGAATACGTTTTATATTTTAATGTCGTTTAATTTCTTCTTAGGATTTTCTGTAACTGTTCCATTGCCATACATCATTAATACAGTTCTCAATCTTGGTTCTAAGCAATTTGGTATCATTCAAGGGACTTTTCCAGTAGGGATAATAATTGGTGCAATTGTAGTAAAAAAGATAACTAATCGTTTTTCTTACTCTTACCTTTTGAAAAAGCTAAGTTCTATGTTGTCAGTTTGTATGATTATTTTAGGGATTCCAATTTTATTCAAAAGTTTTGAAGTGAATGATTTTGCATTCGTTATTACGTATTGTGTTGTTATGATCTTTTTAGGGCTTATTATAGCGCTAATTGATATTCCTTTAATTCATTTCATGCAAAATGAGGTTCCCAATGAATACAGGGGAAGGGTTCTCAGCATTGGATTAAGTATAGGTAAAATGATGCTTCCTATAGCAATGGCACTATCCGGTCTATTATTAAATTATATCCCAGCCTACACCATTCCAATTGTAGGTGGATTCTTATATTTAATAGTAATTAAAGTTTCATCAAATCGTTTCATATTAGAGGTTCATTCGAAAGATTATAGTGCTTAGTAGATTCTTAGATTATTTATAAGAATGGATATTGTCACATACCATCAAGATAAAACAAGCAAGTACTTCAAAACGAAAAAATGGGCGGAGTTCCTATGGACAATTTTAAAAAGATTACATTGGGATACTGTAAAATTGTATGTTGATGGGGATGAATGTGGTTACTAAATACAATAAGAAAAATTTAACTGTATTGATTGACCTTCCCCTTACAGAAAGCGGTATATTTAACATAATTAATAACAGGAGGTGAGTGTTATGCTTTCAATTGGAGAGTTTTCAAAAATATCATATCTCACAATGAAGACGTTGCGCTACTATGATGAAATTGGGCTTTTAAAGCCTGCTTTCATAGACGCTAAGAATGGCTATCGCTACTATAATATTTCCCAATTAGAAACAGCTTTATTGATTACACGATTAAAAACTTATTTATTTTCGCTGGAAGAAATTAAGGATATATTAGCAAATTGGGAGAATACGGAGTTGCTTAAATCTAAAATGAAAGTCAAACAAGAAAATTTAACACAACAGATAACATTTTATTCTTCTTTATTAAAAAAATTAAAGCTTGATATTCAACAATTAGATGAAGAGGAAAGTATCATGGGTTACTTAAACCATATTGAGATTAATCTTGTAAATCATTTAACCTATAATATATTGTCTCAGCGAAAACAAATGAATACCGCTGATTTCCTAACACACTTTAATGAGTTGTTTAGTAAAATTTCATTTGAAAATTTATTACCTATAGCAAAACCACTTGCTATATTCCATAGTTCAGAATATGTACCTGAAAATTATGATATAGAAATTGCGATTCCTCTTGCAAAGGCCACAAATAAAACAAAAGTGTTTCATCCCGGGCTTTGCGCAATGACTATGCTTAATGGATCTTACGATGAATTGCCTTCTATTCATACAAAGCTACATGTTTGGATTAAAGAAAATAACTATAAACTGAATGGTGCTCCGTTTGAAATTTATAAAACGAATCCTTATAGCACAGCGAAGGAGAATAATATCATAGAAGTATATTTTCCTATAAAATGAATAAAGGAAGGGGTGTATCACAATGTATGGTATAGACCGACCAACGATAAAAGAAAAAATCTTCATTTTAGTTGCTGAGATTATCTATTTAATCATTGCATATTACTTACTTTTCATAACTTATTTCAAACCAGGCATTTCAATAGGGCTATTTATAGCTTTAATTATTACTGCATTCCGATTAACAGCTATGATGTTTATATGGTTGCCTAGAGGGATTGCATGGCAAGAAGCCATCATGAACAGCATTGCTTTTGGAATATACTATTTAGGTTTTCCAATCTTAATGATTATTAGTAGTCAGGATCCAAACTTAACATTACTTATAATAGGCTGGATATTGTTTCTAGTAGGAAGTTTGTTAAACACAGTTTCAGAGTTACTTAGAAAACCTTTTAAAGATAATCCTGTAAATCAAGGTAAGCTATATACAGGTGGTTTATTTAAATATGCGATACATATTAATTATCTTGGGGATTGCCTTTGGGTGCTAGGTTTAGCATTAATTTCTAACAATATTTATAGTTTGTTTATCCCTCTAGGTCTATTCTTTGTATTTGTTTTTGACTATATTCCAAAATCTGATAATTATTTACAGAACAAGTACGGTGAACAATTTACAGTGTATAAACAGAAAACAAAAAAACTAATACCGTTTATTTGGTAAATCAGTTTCATAAATTATAAAAAGCGCAGAATCCATATCCTGCGCTTTTCTATCGTAATTCAGCTGTTTTTCTAATAACAATCTTATCAATATCATCTTCTTCATCACCAATAAATAACCCGCGTTCTTTTAAATACGCCTCAAAATATAAATCTGCCTCTGCACGTTCATCATATGGTTTTACAGATAGAACGAAACCTAATTTGTTTTGTTCCTCTAAATGAGAAGTGGAAATGTATGCTGGTACATTGTGTCGTAAAAAGAGTTCTTTAACCGGTATAATCATATCTTTCATTAATTTCGTTAACATACCCATTTCAAACTCGAAATTAAAACGATCTATACTACATAAGTCGGCGAATACTACACCAATAAAACCTGTATTAAATACTTCTTGATATTCTACATCTTCGTCTTGATTACCGTAAAAATTCTTTTCGATTAAATAATTTACAAAATAAGCAACACCGTCACTTTGTTCAAATGGTTTCGTTGAAAGAACAAAGCCGATTTTCTTTTGTTTATATAAATACACACATGACATATATGCTGAAATATTATGTTCTTTAAATAGAGAACTCGTTGCTCCAGAGAGGCCATCTAGTACGTGATGAACAATTTGAAGTTTTTTACGAGCGAAATAATAGGATTTCTTTTGTAACTCCAATGTATCAATAAAGACAGAGCCGATAAAGCCTGTATTTGAAATAATAGGTGTTTGCTTTTTTCTTCCTCTGCGCTTTGCTTGAGCCATTGTAAAAATCATCCCTTCATGTACAATTAAAATAAAAAGAACATTTGTTCGTATATTTATATTTTACTATTAAAACGCTCTAAAGTAAAGGGTTTTTGACGAAAAAACAACAAAAAAGACACCTGTAACAGGTGTCTTAAACGTTGTAGGGAAGAGGGTTCATCCCAACTATTTATATTATGATACAGAAACAATCTCTTCCGTATCTTCTACATCTAAATGACAGTCCATTGTACGAACATCTTGATCTTCATGACTTCCAAAATAAATAGTAATTTTCATATGTATCGCTCCTTTATTCTAGGAATACCTAAAATAATTACTAGTAATGTTAATATTTATTATATACCACTTTTTTCATTCCGACAACGTTATATCATATTTAATTCTTTTAAGGCACGAAGAGTAATTTATAGAGATATTTTTATAGAAATAGGTACATTTCTTATATGTTATATTTAATACTGAAAGATTCGAATTTGAATTTTTATGAAAGGGGCAAAATGAATGAATTTTAAAAAGTTACTAATAGATAATTTTACATATAAAACTTCATATATTGCGCGGCAGGCACAGGGAATGAATGTAAAAGAAACGAAGGGTTACATTGCTGTAGACTGTGGTTTACCGGCAGATACATTTAATATTATTACTTTACTAAACAATAATGTAACGGAATGTATCGAGAAATTATATAAAGAAGTAAACAACTATAATCAAAAGAAATTTCCAATGAGTGTTTGGTTTTGGGATGATAGGCTAGAGCAAGATATAAAAAACGAATTAATAAAACTGGGCTTAAAAGAAGCAGAACAAAATATCGCGATGGTAGCAAACTTAAAAACAATACATCCAACAATAAATATGCCAAAAGATTTTAAGATACAAAAAGCCTTTTCACCAGGACAAATTAAAAATTTTGGAGAAGCATTAGCTAGTCTATTTGGTACATCAGAGGAAGGTATACATGTTCAAGCATTCTACAATCAAACTGCTTCTTTCGACTTATGGAATAGTGGAAATATGAAACTATACTTAGGACTTTATAAAGATGAAGTCGTATCAGTCGGTTCATTAGTATATACAAAAGATAGTGTTGGTATTTATGATATAGCAACAAAAGAAGAAATGAGAGGAAAAGGATTTGGTTCTACTATGTTTAATTACTTGCTGCAAGAAGCAAAGGAATTAAACGTTGCTCAATGCGTATTACAAGCTTCACCTGATGGGATTAATATTTATAAAAAGGCTGGTTTTCAATCTGTTGGACAAATGACGGTATTTGAAAATCGACATTTATTTGAATAAATTATCCAAGCCAAATTGCTTTCATGTAGGGGTTAATACATCATTATGAAAAAGATATATATCGTTACAATCATTTGCACATTTATAGTAATAGGTACTTTTGTTTTTCATAAAGTAAATGAACTTAAGTATACGAAAGTTATTAATCAATCGAATCATATAAAAAACATTGCACATAGAGGGGCTTCTGCGTATGCGCCTGAACATACAATAGCAGCATATAAATTAGGACAACAATTGAAGGGCGATTATATAGAAATTGATCTTCAAATGACAAAAGATGGACATTTAGTAGCTATGCATGATGAAACAGTAAACCGTACTACAAACGGTACAGGGCTAGTTAAGGAACATACATTAGAAGAATTAAAGCAATTAAATGCAGGTTCTTTTTTTAATGAAAAACATCCAACTTTAGCAAAGAAAGAATATGGGAATGCTAAAGTTCCAACACTAGAAGAAATAATTGAAATGTTTGGGCATGACGCGAAATATTATATTGAAACCAAATCACCTGATGAATATCCAGGAATGGAAGAAAAGTTATTAGAAATTATCAATCACTATGAAATACAGGATAAAGTTATTATTCAATCCTTTAGTGAAGAAAGTCTGCAAAAGGTTCATAGTTTAAATGTTAATATACCCCTGGTACAATTATTATCTTACAAAAAGGCAGTTCAATTAACTGAATCAGGGATAGAGAAGTATAGTACATATTGCATAGGCCTTGGTATGAACTACAAATATATTGATGCAGCTTATGTAAAGAAAATAAAGAAACATGGATTAGAAGTTCATCCATTTACTGTAGATAATGAAACAGACATGAAAAAGCTAATTTTATGGGGAGTGGACGGGATGTTTACGAATTATCCGGATCGATTATATTCATTATTAAAGTCTTAATTAAAAGATACTATTTTTAACGTAATAGTTTATAGAAGAAGAATCCAATACTTTTATTGGATTCTTTTTATTTAGCTGTAAGTGACTAACTTAAAGCAGTACAATTTTGAATTTATTAATAAAATATTACATTGAGTATAATCTTTTATAATAATCATCAGAAAGTAATGAAAATGTAATGAATTTTAACTACGCTTTTTATATTTTTTTGATACACTGGCTACGAGAGGAATACCGATTAATGTAGGTAAAAACCAAAACCATATAGCCGGCAATAAATTAATTATGGGAATATGAATACCTACGTTTACTAATAGTGCTGTAACTGCACCAATGTAAGAGCCTAACATACCTCTAATATGGTGGTGAAGCCAATTTTTCCAACGTTTTTTTCGTGCAAGGTAGCCATAAATCGCAAAAGCATAAGAGAAAATTGCTACATAAAATAAATATGCGATTTTATCCCAGTTTATAATGGATAATATAATTGCAGTAAGGGTGATGACCACATAGGATGCATGATATATTTCACCCCATTCCGTATGTTTTCCTTTCTTCTTTTGTGCAACCATCGCTAAAATACCGGTAATTAAGCATATTGTTCCAAATAATATGTGGATGGTTAAAAGAATGTTAAAAATGCTCATAATAATTCCTCCTTTTTTATTTTTATAGTATTGCAGTATAGGAGAAAAGTTGAAACGTATTGTTTATTCACGTTAATATGTTGAAATGAAGGAGAGACTTCCATGTTTACATCTATTACATATTTACAATCAGGGAATGACAAGCAACAAAAAGTATATGATGTTTTAAATAAACTAAACATAATGGAGGATTTAGCTTTGTATAGCCCCGTTCTTTGCGGGACAATTCCTATAAGAATTGATACGCTTCAATCTGACTTAGATATAGTAATGGAAGTACATAACTTTGATGTTTTTGAACAAGAAATGAGATCTTTATATGGCTCTTATGAAGGATTCAATATAAAAAAGAAAAAAATTAAAAATACCGAATCGATAAAAGTAAATTTTGAATTTGAAGGTTTTGAATTTGAATTATTTGCTCAGCCTAAGCCAGTTCGTAACCAAAATGCATATAGACATATGATAGTAGAGCACATGTTATTAATGCAGCATCCCCATATAAGGGAAGAAATTCTTCGCTTAAAAGAGAACGGTTTAAAAACAGAACCTGCTTTTGCTCAAGTATTAAACATTAACGGGGATCCTTATGAAGAACTTATTTTATTAGGGCAGGAAATGAGATTGTGGTAAATAAGATATATAAAAACTCCTCTATAGAAAAAGAGGAGTTTTTGTTATGCCGTTAGCTTACGAATTAATTCACTCAACAATTTAATTCCGTTAGTCATTTGCTCTGAAGAAGCATATCCATATGATAAACGAATATACCGGTCTGATTCTTCTTCATATATACGTCCTGGGTTTAAAAGAACTCCTTTTGATAGTGCCTCTGAAAATAATTTCTTCATCGGAATGCTAGGTATTACCTTTAGCCATATAAAAAATCCACCACTAGGTATATCCCAGGTGGCAATATCTGCACAATACTTATGTAAAGCTCGTATCATTATTTGTCTTCGTTCTTTTAGTTTAATTCTTACGTTCGCTACATGTTCCTCATAAAATCCTTTATTTATCCATTCAGCAGCAACTCTTTGGGATAAAGAGCTTGATCCATAATCTGTTTGCATTTTTATATCTGATAATCTATCAATAACAGGTTCTGGACCGATAACCCATCCAATTCTAAGTCCTGGGGTAAGTGTCTTAGAGAGACTACCGATATATAATATATGTCCATGTTTATCCCTTGATTTTAAAGGAGCTGGGGGCGGTGCATCAATCCATAACTCGCGGTAAATATCATCTTCAATAATAGGTAACTGTTCCTTTTCACATATTTTTAATATTTCTTTTCTCCGCTCTTTAGACATTAATATGCCTGTTGGATTTTGAAAACAAGGAATTGAATATAAAATGTTTTTCTTCTGACTGTATTTAATTCGTTTTAATAACTCGTTAGGTAATATACCGTGAGGATCCATAGATATACCAGATAGATTTATATTTGCTGATTGAAATACATGAAGTGAATATAAGTAAGAAGGTTGTTCAAGTAAAACGGTAGACTCTCTATGTAAAAGACCAATTGATATTAATTGCAATGCTTGTAATGCACCCGAGACGATTAATATGGAACTTGGTGATGCATGTATTCCAAATGATTTTACGTATTTACTTATTGCTTCACGTAACGGATAAAACCCTTTTTGTTCCTCATATCCAAAATAATCTAATTCCTCACTTACTTTTTTCATAATGGACTGCATCGTTTCTAATGGAAAAAGATGAGGAGCAAGTTCGCCTTTACTAAGATGGATAAGTTTGTTATTTGCTTCTGCTTTATTTATTTCTCGTACCATTAACTTGCTTGGTTTATGAATACCGGCTTTTACATATTCACTCCAATCGGGCGGGGGATTCGTCGCTAATAATGACCATGTATTATTCGTTACAATTGTTCCTGCTCCAATTTTCCCTTGAATCAATCCATCAGCCATAAGTTCATCTAGTGCAGTTATTACAGTGCTACGATTTACTTGAAATAATTTCGCTAACTGCCTTTGACTAGGAGTCTTACTTCCAATTGGCCATTCTCCATTTTCAATTTTTTCTTTCATATAGTCTACTATTTGCCGATACTTAGGCGTTTTTTTACTAGTTGTCATCAAAAAACTCCTTCGTTCACTCAAAAAATGCCAAGTGGTTGGTTTTTACGATAAAAAACTGGTTGAAGACATTGTATCAACTATTAAATATGATGAAAAGAAATAATTGGTAATTATAAAGTGGTTGGTTTGAAGGGGGAGAGAAAACATGAATTATAAAAAATGGGATTATCGCATTATATGTGCTCATTCTTTTACAATTTTAATTTGGGGAACGGCCTTTCCGGCAATTCGTATGGGTCTTGAATCTTACACACCTGAACATCTTACTTTACTTCGTTTGTTAATCGCTTCATTCATACTTCTTTTGTTTTCGTTTATATACAAACTACGATTACCTGATCTAAAAGATATTCCAGCGATTTTTTTATTTGGTGCTTTAAGATTTACTTTTTACCACATTGCATTAAACTATGGTGAAAAAACAGTAAATGCTGGATCGGCAAGTTTAATCGTTTCAGTTACTCCTATAGTAACGGCAATTCTTGCTTTTGTTTTTTTGAATGAAAAAATGAAAGCAAATGGATGGATCGGTGGTGTAATTAGCTTTATAGGAATTGCTTTCATATCATTTAGTCAAGGGGGGGCTATTCAATTTAATAGCGGGGGATTATTTATATTATTAGCAGCCGTTTCAGAAAGCCTATTTTTCGTTTTTCAAACATCTTACTTAAAAAAGTACGGCTTCTTGCCATTTACCATATATACAATTTTATCTAGTACGATATGTATGCTTATTTTCTTACCCGGAATGTATCAAGAAATACTAGTAGCTCCTCTTGAAGTGAATTTGAGCGTTATATATTTAGGTTTATTTCCAACAGTACTCCCGTATATTACATTGGCCTATATTATATCTCATACTGGTGCTTCTGAGGCAACAAGTTCTCTATATTTAACGCCAGTAATCGCTTGTTTTATAGCTTGGGTATGGTTAGGTGAAGTACCTACTTTTATTTCGGTAGTTGGTGGAGTAATTACTATACTTGGAGTTTTAATAGCGCATGTATCATTAAAGAAAGATATTCGAAGTGAAAAGTACAACGATATAACTGGATAAATTCTATTTAGAAGTGATAATTCCTTGTTTTTTATAATTAAGAAACAGGGAATTGTAGCTGAATATATTGGCCATCATTATTTTCTACCAGGTGGTCATGTTGAAGTTGGCGAATCAGCTGAGAGTGCATTAATAAGAGAACTACAAGAAGAACTTGGAGTAAATTGTAGTATAAAACAATTTTTAGGAGTCATAGAAAACCAATGGCAAGATAAAGAAATGCTTCATCATGAAATCAATCATGTTTTTGAGATAGATTCAGAAGAGTTACATATTGATTTCATACCAAAATCTAAAGAATCTCATTTGGCGTTTCACTGGATAGATTATAATCAAGAAGCTTTACATACTTATAAAATCATGCCAGCACCTTCCGTTAAAGAATTACTAGAAAGAAAATTAAGTGATGAACTACTAA
The DNA here is from genome assembly GCF_054062215.1 of Bacillus sp. TE9106W. Taxonomy (NCBI): domain Bacteria; kingdom Bacillati; phylum Bacillota; class Bacilli; order Caryophanales; family Bacillaceae; genus Bacillus; species Bacillus sp. TE9106W. The sequence continues at coordinate 101,137 of NZ_JBSSFA010000005.1, read as the reverse complement.
ACTGTTGGATTAGTAGTTCATCACTTAATTTTTAAAAACCTCTATTGATAGTAAATTCGTCCAGCAAAAAGAGATTAAGAAAATAGGCTAAAAAACAAGGTACATCACCTAGTGTAAGTTCATATTTTGTTGATGTACGCATTCAAGTATATAGCCATTTGTTTCTACTTTGTTTATTAAAATTTATTAACTTTAATATTTGGACAGAATTTATATTTATAAATGGAGGGATTTCATAATGAATCAGTTTCAACAAGAACTACAATCGTTAAACCTTAATGAGTATCAAACTGGTAATGTTGTGTATTGGGATCCACAACAAAGTCAATATCCATACTACTACATTCAAGACGATGCACGTCGTTGCGGCGGATGCGGCGGATGCGGAGGTTGTGGTGGACGCTGTGGCGGATGTGGCGGCAGATGCGGTGGTTGTGCAGGTCGTTGCGGCGGATGCATAGGCTGCGCAGGATGTTTCGGTTGCTTTAATTGCTGGAACTGGTGGATCATTTAAGTATAGAACATCAAAGCTAATTTGCTTGAAAGAAAGGTGTGAATACTATTTTGCACTTTTCTTTCGAGCTGTAATTTTTGTGTATATCAAGGGGGATTTATTTGTATACATATGATAAGTTGATTTCTTGGGTAGAGAATATAAAAGAACAAAACCATAGCTCTGCAGCAGCGCTTTGCATAATGAAAGATAACAAAATTGTACTGGAGCATTATAGTGGCTATCACTCAAATACATCTACAAGCAAGAAAGTAACAGCATCTTCACAATTTAACGTTGCTTCTGCTAGAAAAAGTTATTTAGGATTAATGCATAGCGTATGCGCTTTACGAGGGGAAAATAAACTCTATTGATGATGAAGCGATAAAATATTTTAAAGATTTTGATCATGCATTGCTTGGTAAAACAACAATAAGGCATTTAGTAACACATTCGCACGGTTTAGGAGAAACGAATGACGGAAAAATTTTTCGTGAATTTGAACCGGGACAATCTTGGGATTATAGAGATATTAATGTAAGAATGATGACACATCTTATTTATCAGCTATATAGAAAAAGTTTTCCTGAATTGTTAAAAGAGCGTGTGTTTAAACCTGCTAATTTCCAAGAAACAGGATGGAGAATACAGCAAGATGACAATTTAGTTGCAGTTGTTGATGATCCAAATAAAGACGCAATTCGTGAAATTGGTACAGTAGATGACGGTACTGAAAAAAATCTGTTTGTCTCCGCTAGAGAATTTGCACAGTGGGGCAATCTTCATCTAAATCAAGGTATGATACATGATAAACAAATTGTTCCAAAAGAAGTTATAAAAATCGCTACGAGTTTGCAGAGTCCAACATATGTAAATAAAGAGCTACCGCAAAATGGATTGTTTTGGTTCGTTCAAAATGAACCTGCACAATTAAGTGAACTAGGTGAACGCGTACCAAAAGGATCGTATCAAATATTAGGAATTACGGGACCAACTATATTAGTAATACCTGCATATAATGTAGTTGTTGCAAAAATGTATAATAAAAGATACAACTACGGCGGTGATAATTATTTATATTATTTACGTGAATTTAGTAATTTAGTCGCTCATACATTTCGTAACAGTAATAGGGCATAATTACTCCTATATCGAAAAGGAGTGAAAGAAAATGAAAGATAAAATAAATAAAAATAAAAAGCAAAACATTAAGGATGTAAATACAGAACAAAATGCAATTTATAGCGATCCAAAAGATGCAGCTAATATGCAAACGGTACCGCAGCCGAAGGATTTTGATGAAATTGAATATTAATTTTTCATTTATCCGACTATATGATGAATGAAAAATACATCTTAAGTCCCATCTCATGACAGAAATCTTTTGGTATTCTATATACATAAGCATTTGAAAATGTCTTATCTTAACCAAGCTTTCTTAGAAATATCTGATATAACCTGCAAAAAGGCACTTCTTTATGAAGTGTCTTTTTGTGTATATGAACTTAATTACCATTTTCAGTACAGTATCTTGCAATTTATGATGGATATACTAACTGTGAAAATCTATGTCAAAATAAAAGAAGGGGACAGTTAGTATGAAACAAACTTCTATAAATCCGTTACTAATTGTTCTAGGTACAATCATTGTTCAAATTGGGCTTGGAACAATTTATACATGGAGTTTATTTAATCAGCCCCTTGTAAGTAAGTTTGGATGGAACCTTAATTCCGTTGCTATAACTTTCTCCATTACAAGCTTTTCTTTATCATTTTCAACCTTATTTGCAGGAAAGTTACAGCAAAAATTAGGACTTCGTAAACTTATCGCTACTGCAGGGATTGTTCTGGGACTCGGTTTAATACTTAGTTCGCAAGTTTCTTCCTTACCATTACTATATTTATTAGCTGGAGTCGTAGTTGGTTATGCAGATGGAACTGCTTATATTACATCATTATCTAATTTAATTAAATGGTTTCCAAATCGGAAAGGGCTTATTTCAGGTATATCTGTATCAGCATATGGAATGGGTAGCTTAATCTTTAGATATATAAACGGAAGTCTTATCGATAGCCTTGGTGTATCACAAGCATTTTTATATTGGGGTATCATTGTTTTACTTTTAGTATTAATCGGATCGTTCTTCTTACGTGAAGCAATAGTAAGTAACACTGTAACTGAAACATTACACAATGATTATACGCCTCGTGAAATGATGCGAACGAAACAAGTATATCTTTTGTTTTTTATGTTATTTACATCGTGTATGGGCGGTTTGTATTTAATCGGTATGGTAAAAGATATTGGGGTCCAACTAGTTGGACTTAGCGCAGCAACCGCTGCTAATGCCGTCGCCATGATTGCGATTTTTAACACTGTAGGTAGAATCGTTCTTGGAACGTTATCAGATAAAATTGGTCGAATGAAAATTGTCTCTGCAACGTTTATAATTATAGGCTTATCAGTATTCACTCTAAGTTACATCCCTCTAAATTACGGAATTTATTTTGCTTGTGTAGCAAGTGTCGCCTTTTGCTTTGGCGGTAATATTACAATATTCCCAGCTATTGTTGGAGATTACTTCGGGTTAAAAAATCATAGTACAAATTACGGGATTGTATACCAAGGTTTCGGATTCGGTGCGCTTGCAGGATCATTCATTGGAGCACTACTTGGTGGATTTCAACCGACCTTTATTACAATCGGCGTTTTAAGCGTTATTTCCTTTATTATTTCGATAGTAATTCGTCCACCAAAAACAGAGAAGAAAAAGGAATTAAAACATTTACACCGGAAAGTAGCTTAATACTAAAAAGAGTCCTCATATAGGGCTCTTTTTTATATAGTAATGAAAGGTTAACGATTATTAACTTTGCTAAGAGCAGATAAATGAAATACTCAATTAACTTTTTTATATTTTAAAACGAATAAATGGTAGAATGTAACAAAGACAGAAAATTCTCGTTATTGAAGGTGGAATTAGATGAAAAAAGTAAATGTTACATATGCGCTTTTATACGATAAAACAAATGAAAAGATCTTAATGGTAAAAAACAAAGGGAAGAATGGTTCTTATTACACACTACCAGGTGGTGCAGTTAAATTAGGAGAAACGTTAGAGGAGGCAGTCATTCGAGAAGTGAAAGAAGAAACCGGTCTACATATAACTGTAAATGGTATTTGTTACATTAGCGAAGCTTTTTTCGAAGAGAGAGGACACCATGCAATATTCTTTAATTTTTTAGGTGAAATAATCGGAGGGGAAACAAATATAACAAGGCCAAAAGAAATTGAAGAGATTACTTGGATGGAATTACATAGAGCAGAACCGCATTTACGTATACCAGAACACTTATTAAATATATTACAAAGGAAAGAAACAGTACCTTACTTTTTTAACGGAACAATCATTCATCAATCTTCATAAAACTATCATTTCATGTAAGGCGGGAAAAAATGGAGTTTATCGTTAATCATAAACATTTCACTCAAGCACTTTCAGAAGTAAGTAAAGCAATATCTACCAAAGCTATAATTCCTATACTATCCGGTATAAAAATAACTGCAGATCAATCTGGAATTACTTTAATCGCAAGTAATTCAAATATTTTCATCGAAAAATTCATCCCTAGTTCCATGGATGACGAACAAATTACGACTACCTTAAAAGCAGGAACAATTGTTGTACCTGCAAAATACTTCATTGAAATTATAAAGAAAATGCCAAGCGATATAGTAATAAAAAGTAAGAATGAGCAAACAATTACCATACAATCAGAAGAAATCACATTAAACTTAAATGGCTTTCCAGCGAATGAATTTCCTAACGTACCACAAATAGACGATCATGCAGAAATACAAATAGAAACAAAACAATTGATGGATGCGTTTAAACAAACAGTCTTTGCAGTAGCGAAAAATGAATCTAGACCCGTTCTTACCGGCGTACATATCGAGTTAGACCACAACAAATTAATATGCGCTGCAACTGACTCTCATAGACTAGCTATACGTGAAACATTAATTTCTACTAATGTGAAAGCGAATTGTATTGTACCAAGTGCAACCATTAATGAACTTTTAAAATTAATGAACATCAATTTAGAATTCGTTTCTATTTATTTATCAGAAAGCCACATTATTTTTACATTCGGCACAACTACATTATATTCAAGATTAATTGAAGGGAAATATCCTAATATATCTAGTTTAATTCCAAATGAATTTCAAACAGTCATTAACATAGATAGACAAAGAATGTTACAAGGGGTAGATCGATCAAGCTTATTAGCAAGTGAATGGGCAAATAACAATGTTAACTTAGAAATTGTAAATGAATCTACAATTAAAGTTTCTTCTAATGCTTCTCAGATTGGAAAAATATCTGAGACACAACAGATAGATGCAATTCAAGGTGAAAAACAATTCAATATATCTTTCGATGGACGATTTATGTTGGATGCTTTAAGGGCAATAAAAGAAGAAACGGTTACTTTAAGTTTCAGCGGTTCTATGAGACCAATATTAATTGAAGCAGGGACACAATCTGCAGCAATCCATCTTATATCTCCAGTAAGAGCTTATTAAAAACAGAGGAAGGAATCACATAATGTACAAGCACACTTTATGTTTTATAAAAAGAAATGAAGAGATACTTATGCTAAATAGAAAATATGACCCTGTAAAAGGGTTGTGGAATGGTGTAGGAGGAAAGATAGAAAAAGGAGAAACACCTCTAGAAAATGCAATTCGTGAAATAAAAGAAGAGACTAATATAGGAGTTACGCATGACCAAATTCAATTTAAAGGCATTATTAAATGGGAGGATTCTTCATATTCTGGCGGAATGTATGTTTATCTAGTAGAGCTACTTCATGAATTTACATATCACACTCCAAAAAAAGTCTCAGAAGGAATTCTAGATTGGAAAGAGATTTCTTGGATTCTAAGTGATTATAATTACGGCGTAGGAGAGATGATACCTAATTTTTTAGTTGAAGTGCTCCACAATGAATTAATATTAGAGCACAATTTTGTTTTATCTAATCATAAATTAATAAATTATAGGAATAAGGAATTGGTGCAGGACAGGTTACTTACTTCTTTATATAATACTATTCGCTTATAAATAACAAACTAAGAGAAAATGAAAATTTTAAATAGGAGATTCGATATGTGGAAAACAAATATTATCAAAACTCCAAGAGGAAAGTTTGAATATTTTCTAAAGGGAGAAGGACCTCCACTTTGCGTTACTCATTTGTATAGTGAGTATAATGATAATGGAAATACTTTTGCAAACCCATTTACTGACCATTACAGCGTATATTTAGTTAACTTAAAGGGATGTGGCAATTCAGATTCAGCAAAAAATGACTCTGAATATAGTATGACCGAAACGATTTAAAGATTTAGAAGCGATTCGAGAAACTTTATATATTAATAAATGGGGGTTTGCAGGTCATTCGACAGGAGGGATGTTAGCTCTTGTATATGCGACTGAAGCACAAGAAAGTTTAACGAAAATAATTGTTGGTGGCGCAGCGGCGAGTAAGGAATATGCATCTCATAAAGATAGTATATACTGTAGTGAAAATGAAAATTTTAATAAAATCCTATCAATTATGAATGCATTAAATGATGATAGTACATTACAAGAAGAAAGAAAAGCATTAAGTAGAGAGTGGGCACTTATGTCTTTTTATTCTGAAGAAAAGCTTGAAGAAGCGTTAAAACTGCCGAATAGCGGAAAGACAGTTGGCAATCGGCTAAATTATTTTAGACAAGTTGAATATAAAGATTATGATGTTCGTCAGAAACTTAAATTCGTAAAAATCCCAAGTTTTATATACTGTGGTAAGCATGATGCACAATGCCCCTACATATTTTCTCGTGAAATAGCAAATTTAATCCCGAACGCAACACTAACTAAATTTGAAGAAAGTAATCATAATCCATTCGTTGAAGAAATAGACAAGTTTAATCAGTTTGTCAACGATACATTATAATCAATAAGTAAAAAGCGAATCTTTTATATAAGACAGATTCGCTTTTTATTATAATTAGACTTTTTGCCACCAAGCATACCTAGGATAGTCTGTAGATTTTAACGTAATAGATTCGCCAATTTGAGGCGTTGTAATTTTAACTCCTAAACGGTTCGCTTCCTTCGTAATACGTTCTATCGGGTCACTCCATTCGTGTAATGCTAATGTAAAAGCACCCCAATGAATCGGAAGAAGTAATTCTCCTTTTACATCAATATGAGCTTGTACTGTTTCTTCAGGTAACATATGAATTGCAGACCACCTTGGATCATATTGCCCGCATTCCATTAACGTAAGATCGAATGGACCGTATTTATTACCAATCTCCTTAAAATGAGGCGCATAACCACTATCACCACTAAAGAAAACTTTAGTTTCTTGACCAAGGATAGCCCATGAACACCATAACGAACAATCTCTATCTGTCATACCTCGTCCAGAGAAATGCCTTGCAGGGGCACATACTAACTTAATTGTATCAAGCATAATTTCATCCCACCAATTATGCTCACTAATTTTACTAGGTGAAACACCCCATTTCATTAAATATTGCGCAACTCCAGTTGGAACATAGAAATGCTTTACACGATCTTTTAATTGCATAATACTTTTATAATTTAAATGATCATAGTGATTATGAGAAATGATAATTGCATCAATTTCTTGCAGGTCTTCACGTTCTAAAGAAAAAGAACCACTATAACGTTTACTATTAAACACTGGAAACGGGGAAGAGGCATCTCCAAACATCGGGTCTAATAACAATGTTTTACCTTCTATTTTTAAAAGAGAAGCAGAATGGCCAAACCATGTAACACTTTCTAAAGATTTATTATCCTTATTTGATAAAACAATAGGTAAATTCTTTATAGGACGCAACTTTGTTTTCATTTTAAAGTAATCAGTCATTAAACCTATAATATCTTTCGGTTTAAAATTTACATCAGTATGAATTTGATTTACATATTTCTTTTTCATTCGTTCTCCTTTTTACGTTTAACAATATACGTATGTTGTTATTGTGGCTATTTGTAGTGTAAACGAAATTAATTTACCTTTCATCTTTAATGATGTACCTTTCATAAATTTGTCGAAATCATTATTCTTATATACAAAAAATAAATCATGCAGCAGTTAAAACGAATATAAAGTAAATGTAAATTGTTTTAATTTGGTAAATGATTTCTTGTAAACAACAAAGAACATACGTTTTGTTATATGTTATAGAAGAAAATATGTCCCTAATTATTAAAAGGAAGGAGAGGATGTAAGTGCAAATAGAGAGAAAAAAGAAATCAAAATGTAAACTATCAAAATCTGAAATAACTCAGCTATATACAGAAGGGAAGAGTACCTCAGAAATAGCTACGCTTGCCAATGTGTCTGCTAGGTATATTCGTATGGTTTTAACAGACAATAACGTTCCAAGGCGCGCTATAGGGAGCTGGAAGAGAAAGTATGACATAACAGAAGATTATTTTAAAACGTGGTCAAATAACATGGTTTATATTTTAGGGTTTATAGCAGCAGATGGTGTTATACAAAAAGAAAATCAATGCGTTAGTGTATCACAAAAAGAAAGTTATATTTTAGAAGATATAAAAAACGAACTAAAAACAACTCAGCCGCTCTACCAAAACAAAAAAACAGGTGTATATATGCTAAATATTAATAGCAAAACAATAAAAGACGATCTTATGAACATTCACGGAATTAAGCCATGTAAATCTTTTAACATTGAATTTCCTTTCGTGCCTGAAGAATATTTACATCACTTTGTTCGTGGATATTTTGATGGGGATGGTTACGTCAATTATGAAACTTATACAGTTAGTTTCGTAGGTGGATCATATAATTTTATGAATTCTTTACATCAAATCCTTCAAAATCGCAATTTACGAGCCGATTTACTAAATCAAAACAAACATTATCGCGTTATTTTATCTGGAAGAAAATCAATACAACTATTTTCAAATTGGATTTATAAAGACAAAGATATTTATTTGCATAGAAAATATGAAGTGTTTCAGAAAGAGAGTCTGAGTTTAGACCAATTACAAGATCGAAAATTAAAACAAACTCAAACTGCCGTTAAACAAAGAAAACAAAATTTTCTTAAAGAATATATGAAAAATAAATGTAGTGCTACAGCTTGCTCTAATTTAAAAATAAGCGAATCCACTTTTAAACGTTGGTTAAAAAATGATAATCAATTTAAAAAAGACTATGAAAGAATTCATTCATTATAAAAATGCAAGAAACCTTAGTATCTCTATGCTAAGGTTTTTAATTTGGGATTATTAGAGGACACTCATTTTCGTTTATAGAACTTAATAAATACATAGATTTTACAATGAATTTATTAGTAAGGGAGGGAATATGAAATGCTCACTAATAATAGTCCGGAGAATATATTACATACAGCTTATGAAGCAAAAATGATTTCGTCTGGAGATAATTCGCCATCTATAAAAATAAAGTTTAGTCTTATTGTTCAACGAAAACGATAAGCCTTTAAAACAATACTTTGCCAGCAGCAGATACTCAAAAGAAATTACTTATGAAGAGTTTTTTATCTGGTGGTATCACTTTTTCTATACAAAAGTAACTGAAGAATTAATAAAACAAGGTGTAATTATAACAAGCACACAAAAAAATCAAACGTACATAATCCATTAATAACTTTAAATTAAAGTGCTAATATATTTTTACAAATGTAGCAGCTGAATGGTAAATAATTATTAGTAAATAAGGGATAATCTGAATTTAAAATCTAATATAAAGAAAATAAGATATTTAAAGAGGAGAAGAGCCATGCAAAAGAAATTTATCAGTCCAGAAACGATGCCACCAACTTTTGGATACTCACATGTAGTGGAAGTTAGTAACGCTAAACGAACAATTTACATATCTGGACAAGTAGCGATTAACACTGATGGTCAAATAGTTGGCATTGGTGATTTAGCTACACAAACGCGACAAGTTTTCGAAAATATTAAAAGTGCATTAGAAACTTCGGAATTAAGATTTAATGATGTAGTAAAATTAACATTTTTCCTAACAGACATTTCTCAAATGGCCATTGTTAGAGATATTCGAGATCAATACATTGACACTAATAATCCACCAGCAAGTTCAGCTGTCGAAGTTAGAAAGTTAATTAACGACAACTTATTAATTGAAATCGAAGCAATTGCTGTAGCAAACTAATTTTAAAAACGTATTCGCAATCATATCAATACAATTCGTTTAAAATGGAACACATTAAACGAATTGTATTTTTTATTATTTAAAATCTAATTTATATAGCGGATAAAGCGAATAACTACACAATCAGTCACACATTACTAATTCGGTGAAAAAGGGGAGCATAACACCTATAGCTAACGTTTAATAAGTTTATTATTTTTAGTAAGTTAACATAATATATATTATAGGCAGTTATAGAAACAAAGCAATATCAGGTATCAAAACCCAAGTAAACTATACTTAATGAGACGAAACAGAGATTTTTAGTGAGATTCACATAAAATCTTATTTAAACGCATTTATACAGTTTTTAATCGTTTTTTAGTTATAAATTTATCACAGCAAATCTTAATCGATTATTGATTAAGATTTAACGAATCAAAAATATTTTTGATCAGTAATAATTTTTATGCGGAAAAATCTTTTTTACAAAATATAAATTAATAATTTTATTTTATGTTTTACTTTATAAATTTATTGCTATTTACACACGTTTTACAACTTTACATTATTTCTTGTTATTTCTGTTATTTACGCTTGACTTTTATTATTCCTATTATTTTACACTCTAGTTAACATAACGTTTATTTTTAACATAAAAAAATCTCCCTCACCTTCAGGAAGATTTTTTAGCTTGCTAGTATTTCATTTATATCTTTTTAGTAGCAATCCCAGTTGTAAATAACATTGGAAAAATCTAGATTTAACAAATCTTCTTTTTTAATAAAGAAATTAGCAACACCAGAATCTCCCCACATAATATTTAATGAGTCGTCTGTATCGATTTGCAGTAATAATATATCATGTTGTTGGTATTTTTCTTCCCATTCCCTTGGATCTGTCTGTGTGAAAAATGGATAACCACCAATTTTATGTCCGAAATCTTTACATAAATCATCATACAGTTCGCCTAATTCTATATTATTTTCTTCATCAACAATTTCTTCCCAATCAATCTCCTCACTAAACATCTTTTCAAATCGATAATCTCTAGATGTTATAGGTTGATAATCTAATTCAAATTGTAATTTTGCTGCTTCAGGTATGATAAAGTCTTCTAATTCTAAAGAGTTTAAATAACTAAAATCAGTAATTACCTTATTTAAATCTTCTATAATTGTAGAATGATAAATAATTTTAAAATCTTTTTGGATTGTTGGATGATCAAAATCTGCTCCATAAAGCTCATCACTAGCACTTACGAAAAACTGTAACATTCCCTTTTGAGGCATATATTCAACATGCGGAATTTCTTCAAAGTTTAACTGTGCAAGTAACATCATAGGTTGTCCATTTGAATCTTTAGGATGCTCTTGATCTATAGGTAAATACGGATAACCACCAAACTTACTCTCAAAAAGAGTTGTCTCTGCTTTCGTTCCAACCACTTTAATATACGGTTTCACACTTTCTTCTAAAATACTACGATACTGTTCTAGTTCTTTCGGAATTTGAAGTTGATACGTATTTTTCATCACGTTTGCCTCCCTTTAATAATGAATTGAAAATGCCTTACTTAATTATATAGCAAGAGATAGCTTCATTAAAAATTGTTAAAAGTCCGTTTTCACCCTCGTTTTTTGCGCACTTGGTGGACAAAGTAGGTTATGTTCTAAAACCTTTTTATTAATAGTTCGAATTAAATCCGCTGCTTCTGCAGTATTTGTATTTTCTTTTAGTTTTTCTTTTAAGTCATCAATTTCCTTTGAAAGCTCAATCCACCTAGGTAAAACATGATTATTTTTCAAAGTTCTATACAGTTGCTTTTCAGGATTGTACGAAAGGTCTTTATCAAGATTAAGAGGTTTCCCTTTACCAGGTAAATGATCGAAAGCCCCTTTCTTTTCTGCCTCTTTAACGATAGAACTAATATGATCCTCATACGTATAGGACCAAGCTTTCTCATCTTTTACTAAAATCTCTTGCTTTTTTAGTTTTTTATCTAGTTCTTCTTGATTCATAGATTCTCTCTCCTTTTTATTTTTTAGTGTCGTTTTTGTAAGTTCTAATGCCCTTAATCCATTGAATAGCTTTTCTCGCCACCACACGCTATCATGTCCGCCTTGAAACTCTTCATAAGTGCTTTGGTATTTCTTTTCTTCTAAAGCTTTATATAGCCGTCTATCAGCCGTTAAAAGAGGTTTGTTTTCAAGTTCACCTACTGCTATGTAAGAATATAGATGAGTCATATTAGAATTTATTGATGAAATTTGATTTTCAATCCAAGGAATTGTATTTTCATAATCATCCTTTTTCCAATGTGCGGATCCAGACATTGACAACACATTTCCGAAAATATGTGGATTTTGAAGCGCTGCATAAAAAGCGGCTAAGCCACCAAGGCTGAAACCAGCAATTGTTGTATGTTTTGCTTTTTGATACACATGATATTTAGTTTGAATCCATGGAAGTAATTCCTTCGTTAAAAATGTATTCATTTTATCGTTATAAGTTAGCTCTTCTAATCGATCAACAGGATCTATAGCAACAGCAATACAAGATGGGATTTCTTTTTCGTAAATTAAATAATTAAGTGTTTTTGTGATTGAAAGGTCATTAATGAATGAATTCCCATCAAATACAATGAGAAGTTCTTGAAGATATGAATTGTGAGAATAATCATGAGGCGTATAAATATGAATTTTGCGTGTGTTATTTAAAATCGAACTATAAAAAGAATATGTTTCAATCTTTCCGGATGGATAATCATTTGAAGGAAAACGACTGCTATACTGCACGTCCATACCTATTTTTAACACAGACGCTTTATTGGCACCTTCTCCAAATACATTTTCATTAAATTGGTCTAGTTGGTACTGTTCACTACGCTTTATCCAATCATTTTCAAAAAAATCATTTACTGTAAAATAATAAGTTGAAATAAAACTCTTATTCGTCCTAAACGTAACATGCCAAATATCTGTCTGTAGCAATCGTTGTAATTGATTTACAGACAGATCCCAACCAGGAAAACTACCGACTACATAAACATTTTCAGTATTTTGATCACCTAACCATATATACGTTATAAGTTTATACTGATTATCTATAGGACATTGTTCTACTAGTGGTGTATGATTTGACTTGATTTCATCCAAAAAAGTATAAAGAGCTTTTTCGTTTCCATTCTTTAATTGATTTTTAAGCTTCTCTAACGTAGGACTGATTATTGTAGTCACCTCTCCTCCTCCTTTGTAGTATTCTATATGTAATTTTTTCATTAGAATCCCTATATAGAAGTAGTCGTAAGTTATGTGTTTAGAGAAGTTATTGATTAGAAAAATGATCGATTGCTTGAATAGAAAGTTCCAATGATTTTATTCTTCTATCTAAAAGAGTTCTTTGAGGACTCCCGAGCTTTGACTTAACATAAATCTTTTCAATTGATGGAAGCAAACCAATTAGAACATTTCGAGCGTCTGCTAAATCCTCTTGCGTGTAATGATGGGTTTCTTGATTCCAAATACTTTCTAACATAGCTAAGCCGATACTAGCTGCTTTGAGTCTTTTTTTCACTAAAGTAGTGTTTGAGCCTTTTTGAGTCATCTGTGATAAGGCATTTTCAAGTTTACGGATTGTTGACTGTAAAGATTTAATTGATTCTAGTTTATCTACATTTGATACGTTTTCCATATTAAACCTGTCCCTTCTTCATTTCTAAATTAGTTTTCTTGATATTTGATAATACCATTAAGAAATGAATTTTACTCGAAATATTTGAGTTGGACATGAATTGAAAGGGAAACGGCTAACAAACTTCTATCTCTTCCCCCACACATTCTCTATATGTACTTCTTTTTTCTCGTTAAAATACCTACATGGACAAGTTGTTAATATTGTATATTTTATGAACAAAAAACGTACAAGCAGCATAACTTGTACGTTTTTAAATAGTAAGATAATAAAGTAATAGCTTTCGGGTCTTTTCATAATTCAAGAAATCTCTATACAAAATGGGATACTTAACAATTTCTGTTTCTAGAAAACGATATTGCGGAAACCACTCGAAAAACGATATCCTTAGCCACTTTATTTGATTGAACATAATCTCCTGTTCATTATTATTAAGCACGTAACTTAAAGTACCTGCTGTATGCATCCAATAATAATTTAAATCAGCACTTATACAATCATCTTCTGTAAACATATTATTAAAATCTTTTCGTATTTTTCGAATGTCACAATTCGGAAACGGTTTATACAGTGGACTATGCATTTTCTGCAATTCCTTAAAAATAATTTGTTTTCCTAACTTCAACTTTCCACCCCTTTATTTCTCTATCCAATTTAATAAGTTTTCATAATGATATTGAGCATCTGTATAACCAAGATTATATAAATTAACGAGCTTTTCTTTACTTCTTTCTATTCCGCTTATTGGAAGCTGTACGCTAGGCTGAATAATATAAAAGTTGTCTTTTTGTTTTATTTGATGCATATAAGATATCGTCTCATTATAAAAACGATAATGTTCTACTAAAGATTGTGCGATATTCGGATATTTCCTATATAAAATTTTAGCTAGGCCAGAAAATTTATTTCGTTGCTTCTCATATCCTTCTGGTTTTGTCATAATTACAACGTTCTTTTCATAACCATCAGTTTGCGCTTTTAAAACCGGTATAGGATCTATAATCCCTCCATCTAGTAATTTGCGATTATCATATTCTACAGCAGGCGCTATAAACGGCACTGAGCTAGATGCACGAATGATTTTTAAAATATCATTTCCGTGTTCTGCTTTATTATAATAAATAGCTTGACCTGTTTCGCAATCAGTTGTCCCTATAACAAACTGTTCATTTGAGTTTAAGAAAGTTTGAAAATCAAATGGAACAATTTTCTTAGGTACTTCATCAAATAAAAAGTCCATTCCAAATAATTCGCGTTTTCGAATTAAATTTCTATAGGATATATAACGGTGATCTGCAACTAACTCTGTATTTACTTTTTTATTTCTCCCTTTTTGACGTGACAAATAAGTTGCTCCCATACAAGCTCCAGCGGATACGCCAACTACATAAGGGAAGAATAAGTTCTTTTCCATAAAATATTCGAGTACGCCTGCCGTATATAAACCTTTCATTCCTCCGCCTTCTAATACTAAACCGATATTTTTCATGCTATATCCCTCTGCTTCTTTTTTCTTACTTACATATTAGCATAAGATATTAAGATAAGGTTATATAAATGAATTGCAATAATAACCAGAAACTACTAAAGTAATATCATAATTTCTTAGTAAATAGCATGGTACAATATAATTAACACATTCCACAAATAATGGAGGAGGAATTTCCTATGGGTTTATTTAGCGGTATTTTAGGAAATGCATCAAATGCGAGTACAGAAAGTGTAGAACGTGATTTAGAGAAGATTATGTTAGACGACGAGAAAGTAGAACATGCTTATAAATTAATTCGTGATTTAATTGTATTCACAAATCGTCGTCTTATTTTAGTAGATAAACAAGGGATATCAGGTAAAAAAACAGAATACCATTCTATCCCTTATAAAAGTATTACACAATTCAGCATTGAAACAGCTGGGCATTTTGATTTAGACGCTGAACTTAAAATTTGGGTATCTAGTTTGAGCACGCCAATTACGAAAGAATTTAAAGGTGACGATAGTGTTTTAAGCATTCAAAAAGCGTTGGTAACATATACGACGAAATAGTTGGTTTTTGCATGTTTATTCATTTTAAAAATTACTAATCCGAGTATCTTGGAAGAATATACATTAAAATTGTATATTTAATCTAAAATGACATAAAAAGGTAAAGTGTATTTTAAATGCTTTACCTTTCTTTTTTGTAATGAATAAGTGTAGTTTTATCATTTAATTTCTTTATTACTTCTGTTCTTTTATACCCCATTTTTTCGTATAGAAAACAATTTCTTTCTTCTTCTAAAATCGTAGCAAGTTCAAAACTTTGTGCTTCTGGAAACATCTCTTCAATTAAAATAAGTACCTTCTGAGCAATTCCTATCCCTTGATAGATTGGATGAATAAACATTGGACTGATCCAAAATTTATAAGGTAGTTCTTTTTGAGATATACATATCGCTCCAACAAGTCTTGAGTCTATTATCATTTTATAAAAATTACTGCTGGGATTATTTATTCTAAATATAGTTTTTTCAATAGATTCATTTGCTGGGTTTGTTTCATAGTCTTTATATTTATTTAATAAAGGGTGAAATGAGTCTATTTGCATTTGAAATAAAACTGCTACATCACTTTCTGTTGCCTTCTCTAATATAATTTTCATGTCACCAATTTAGTCGTTTTCTTAATGAAGTTATATGAGCTGTATGATGACGTCCGTGCCATGCGTATAGTCCTATTGCAGCAGCAAGTTTTGTTTCACCAGTATCTGGATGGTTAAATGTCTTTTCTAGATCTTCAAGTTCTAAAGAATATAAAAGGTTAACCCATCTTTTATGTAATGAGTCTAACATTACTAATGAAACATCTACTGGTAATTTAGAATCAGGTAATTCTGCCCACTTCTCTTCTTTATAGGGTTTAATCGTTGGATTCTTTTCTGTTAGTGCTAATTTAAAACGTATGTAGCTATTCATATGGCTGTCAACGACGTGATGGACTACTTGACGAACTGTCCATCCACCAACGCGATACGGTGTGTCTAACTGCTTCTGATCTAAATCTTTAATTGCCTTCGTTAATTCATTAGGTAAATCTTCAATTTCTTGAATCCATGTATCTATCATTTCTTCCGTTATAGGACGTTTGTATGTAAATTGCCCAATTGGATAACGTAAATCATTCATGAATAAGTCCCCCTTATTATAAGCGCGAAGTATTTCTCCAAATATAATGTACAAAATTCACATGTTCCCCATTTAATTGTACAGATGTTGTATCTGCTTCGTTTTGATAAGAAGAAAATCCGCTTTTTTCTAGTACAATTTGTGATGCGAGATTATTAGAAGTTGTTTTAGCATGAACCTCATTAATTTTATTATTTTTCGCTACGCCTAAAATTAATTTTACGGCTGCTGTTGCAACTCCTTTTTTAGTAAATTTTTCTCCGACCCGATACCCTAGCGAACTAATTCGAGTTTCTGTATCTATATCTACTAAATTTATTCGTCCTACAATTTCTTTTTCTTCATTACGAATTAAATAAAAATAAGAATTTCCATCTACCTGTTCTATTAATAAATCGTCTAGTAGTTTTTGAAAATATTCAAATTCAAAATATTTTGAGCCACGATTTGGCACCATTGTTTCAAAAAAAGATTTATTCGTAAGTTCAAACGTAAATAAATCTTTAGCATCGTGTTTCTTTAATTGTTCTATGTATATTTTCATTTCGATTACCCCTTCTATATCTACTAACTGTTATATATTCTTTTTAAATCGATTAATTTCCTGCTATTTCTTTTGTTTTAGTAACACAGCAAGTAGTACTTTTGGATGAAATAGGTGAAATGGACTACGAATTAAATTCATCACTCGTACTAACCGAATATAAACATCAGAATTACTTGCGGATAGTTGATATATTTGTTTCGTATACCATAGCTGAAATTTTTGTTTTGTAGTTAATTCTCTCTGTAGCTGCGGGTGACGTGATATTTCCGTTGTTGTCATATCCCAAGGGGTTTCTATTATAGTAGCTGCCTTTTTATAAAATTGTTGTGTAAATGTTTTATCAAGTTGTTTTCTACCTTGCAGAAGTAATTGCAACTGGTGAGCTTCCATAGCAGCAACGGAAACACCTTGACCGAAAACAGGATCAAAACGACAATGTGCATCTCCAACGACTAATAATCCTTCTGGCATATTTGTAGTGAGATCAAATCTCCGACGTACTTGATAAGGAATTTTATACGTTTTGATATCTGAAATTGCCACAGCTTTGTTAAGAAAATCTGTAACATTAGAAATTGATAGATTTTCAGCAAAATGATAAAAATCCTCATCTGTTTGTGGTGCTTTCTCATTTGCGTATCCACTGAAAGTAACAAAATAACGATTATCTTCTATCGTTTGAATAAGAACGCCATAAGGATTATCAGGGAAACTCGGAGACATTAGCATATTACAGCAGTCTAACTCCTCATTTTCTTTAAGTTTGAACATTTTCGTTGCGTAAAATAAATTAATACGCACTTTCTCTTCTTGTACTTCAATTTCATATTCTCGTAACCACTCTATACTTTTTGAACTAAATCCACTTGCATCAACTACAATATCTGCATAAACTTCTTCTTGTGCGTCTGTCTCTAAATGTTTAACTTTTACTCCACACACTTTGTTAAGCTTTTCATCTACCAATAACCCTTTAACCAATGTTTCATAGTTAATAGTAATATTTGAAATTTGATGTATTCGTTTTTGGATATTCCATTCTAGCAAAGGACGACTTTGTTGAATCATATGTACTTCCCCTATGAATGGCTGTTTCCATAAAACAAATTGATGCCATTTTAAATCACGAGTAAAGTTATTTACGATACTACCTGCTTCTATTAATTCATTCGTAATATTAGGAAACAATTCTTCAATTGCGTTTTCTCCACCTTTTAATAACACATGAGGATGATTACTTTGTGGAACTCTTTTTCTCGAAGACTTTCCATCCCATCTTTCACCAGCTTCTATAATGATTACTTCTTTAAAAGAAGTTGATAATGCTTTTGCTGCGAACTTTCCTGCCATACTTCCACCAATAACGATAGCCTTATTAAACATGTTTTCCCCCTTAATAAAAAGAGATCCTGCCTTGTATGAATAAAACAGGATCTTAAACGAATTAACTTCTTTATCATTATACTTAAAATACATCAGTAAATTGCAACGTTAAAATTAAAATACCTAATCCCCAGACGTAATACGCGAATACTTTTAAGGAATGCCGCTTTAAATATTGAATCATCCACGAAACAGCTATGTAACCGAAAAACGCTGCTGATAAAGTCCCGACAATTAAAGATGTACTAGAAATAGATTCTGCTTTCCCTTGAAAAACGTCTGCAAATTGCAAAATGATTGCTCCGACAATGGCTGGAGTTGATAATAAAAAAGAAAAGTAAGCCGCAGTTTCGCGGTCTAACTTCCTCCATAATGCAGCGACGATTGTCATACCAGAACGAGAAATTGCCGGAAAAATAGCTGCCGCTTGAAATGAACCGATGATAAATGCGTCTTTATATGTAATGTCGTCCATTTTTTTACGACCATTCTTTTGTTTATCTGCCATGTAGAGAAAGAATCCTGTCACTAAAAACTCCCAACCAATCGTAATACCTGTTTTTGAAATATCTTCAAAGAAGTCTTTAAACAATAAACCAATTACAACTGCGGGTACTGTCCCAACGATAAGTAATAACATGAGCTTTGAAAACGGATTTTTGATTAAATATATAAATTCTTTTTTGTAATAAATAAACACCGCAAGTAAAGTCCCAATATGTAGCATCGTATCTAAAAATAAGCCTGCTTCATCTAATTGAAACAAATGCCTTCCTAAATAAAGATGACCTGTACTACTTATCGGTAAAAACTCTGTTAAACCTTGTATGATCCCTAATATAAAAGCTTCTAACCAATTCATGATGGTCCCCTTTCTTGTTTGCTTGTACCAATATATGAAAGTTAAATTTTCGATATGAAAAAAACTATATTTCTCTATGAATTTACTTTCAATTCATGGATATATATGTAAAAAGGGGTGAGGAGGCTTACTATGTGGAAACATACAAAATTCGGCAATGTATTACTGTGGATAGGACCTATCCTTGTATTTGTAGGGTTATGTATGACAAATGTTATTTCTGATATTCCTTTCTTTTTTGGAAAACATAAAACAATTGGAATTGTACTTATATGTATAGGTGTAGTTTGTTTTATTGCTGCTAATCATTTAAAAAAAGGAGAAAAATATGAGGGATAATTCTAAATAAAAAACAATCCCAGTATATGTACTAGGATTATTTTTTATTACTTATTTATAGAATACTTTATCAACGTTATATTTTGCTTTGTATTCGTTAATGATATATGTTTCGTAAATTTCTCTTTCTGTTGGATCTTCTACGATACATGCATCAATGCGGTATACTTCATCACGGTGATTTTTAATTGGTGAAACATTGTCTTCGAAATGCTTCTTAATACGTTGTCTAATTTTACGAGCTTTACCTACGAAAAGTAGTTCGTCATTAATATTGTAAAACATAAAAATGCCGCCTTTATCTCTAGGGAACAAGTGGAAGTCGATAAAACCATTGATTGGCGTAATTCTTGGCTCGTCTCCTCTAATAACTTGTTTACGTTCAGTGATTGTAACATCAACTTCAGGGATACTAATTTTAATCAAGTTCATTCACGTCCTCTTTTATTATAAAGATAAATAATAGCATACATATGTAAGAAAAGCTACGTTCAGAGCCATATTTCATTTTATAATTTAAATATTATAGGTGTATCATATAAACTCTTCTTCCAAATCATATGATCACTTGATTCTCCCCAATAATCCTTCAGTACATAACTAGGCTCTCCAAACTTCTTCGTCCATATACTTTGCGCTTTTTTGTAGCCACTATCTAAACAGTATTCTGTTATTCCTCTGCTAAGTAACGTAAGAAACATTGCATGTAGTAGGAAACTCCCGATACCCTTTTTTTGATACTCCGGCAGTATAAATACAGTTCCTATTTCATACAACCCTTTCAGTACACCGCCTGTACAACTATTAATCAACGTACTTGCTGGACCAACTTCAATTGTTCCAATAATTTTATCGTTATTTGTATCTATTGCTAATAAAAAGTAACGTTTTTCTCCATTACTATCAAAATCATTTTTTAAATATTGCTTTTTCGTGTTAATTTCATTTTCTATGTCATCCGATAATTGTGATAAACCTTCGTCTTTAAAGGTATTCGTAATAACTATACGAAAAAATGAGTGAAGTTCCTCTAAATCATCCGAATTTGGTCTCCTAATTTCAACGTTATACATGTTTTAAATCTCCATTCTATGCAAATGTTAAAACAATACTTTATATAACCTATTCAACAATATTCTACAAAGCCCTGCATAGATCCAGCAGTATAGAAAGCTCAGTATAAATATTGATAAAATAATTTTTATATCCATAGTTGTATGAATAGTAGGACCAAGTACGGGAAAGCGAAAAATATCTAGAACAATCGTAATTCCTATAAGTAGACAAATCGCAGAAAAGGAAATTACCCAAATTCTCCTCTTGAATTGTATAAAGGAAAGCCCTAAGGCTATACCTAATAAGCCTGTAGTAAAGGGAAAAACAATTAGTTCACTTGGCTCAATAATAAATAATAGGAGGATAGTAAGGAGATAAGAAAGTATTCCCTCACGAATAGAGTAGCAAATAGCCAAAAAAATTGGTAACGTCGCAAAAGGGCTAATAAATAACCCTATACCAGGAATTAAGTTACCTGCTGCTTGAAACATGGTGGCCAAAGCACTCATTAAAGCTGTAATGACTACTTTATTTGCTAGGGATAATTTTCTATTATGAACAAAGTCCCCATTATTCTCTATCATAAGTTGACACCAATAACGTACAAATCGATTCATCAAAATACCCCCTAAAGATATCTCATTCATCACTTTCTATCTTATTCATACACTAGTGGTTTATGAGCTGCTTTCTACTTGTAATGAGTTACTATACAATAAAGACTTTTAGGGGGAGAAATTGTACGTTTTAAAATAAAATGAATTCCTTGTATGATAAAACTGGGAGTGTATATCGTATTAAGGAATAATTTCAAAAATGGTACCTTTGTTAAAATCAGTTACTTTCATAGAACCGTAAACTCCTAAATATAACCTAGTTTGATCCAAATTTGTTCCTAAACTCATATAATAAGCTGCTTGCGTACCAAAATCATAATCAGTTTCAATAACATGAAAATCAGTGTGTTTACCATCTGTATCTGCTCTAGTATATGCTAATACACCTTTAACTGGCGGCCGAGACTTTTCTTTTCTAGCAAGGTCGGTAAACACAACGCTACCATTTAAATTCGGGATTGCAGTTCCCATATATGGCTGAACTCCTGTTAGAGAAGTCCCGCCAAACTTATCTGGTCTAGGGTCCTTATGAAAATAACTAATGAGTGGCTGAATTCGCTTCGTTGATGTTTCTATTGTTTCATTATAATAAGCCATTGTTCTCTCATCCAAAGTAGGATTTTCAGAACAGTGTTTTATAAAAGAAGTAGGCAATTCTCCTTCCCATCCTCTCCAACCAAAATTAATAAATCCATCTTGATTGGGGGTGAGTCTCATTACATGCATTTGAACAAGTTCGTTAACCGGTATTGGTTTATATTGAACAAATGAAAAAATAGACTCTACAATATCTTGCCCGACATTACCAGCGTATTTGATATATTGATTATAAAATCTTTGGAATGAAATACCGCTTATATTACGAACACCTTTCGCAATTACTGTAAGTGTTTCTTGTATAGATAGAGGAATTTCATTAAAGCGTGTAACGACTGGAGGATTATTTATGAATGTATTTTTACTTACATCGATTTCAATAATTTTACCTGCTATTTCTAAATCATCTTGGCTTAAATTGAACGGATCATAACCCGAGCCACCATCTCCATTTGTAAAAACAAGTTTCTCCGTCTCTGGAGAAAAGTTTAAAGTATTTACTCCATTATGATTAAAAAATGGGCGTTTTATATTAAGTAATGTTCTACGTTTTTGAGGGTGCCCGTTTGATTGTAAAATCCATTCTTCAATTGTATCGATATGATCATATTGCGTATCTCTATTCAGCCATTTTAAGTTTAAAGTTTTCGGATCACAAGGATTCGGTTTAAATTGTTCAGAAAGTGCACCTGGTCCTTGGGTTCCAGCGACTGAATAATGAAGATAAAATAAACCGTTTTGATAAAATTGTGGATGAAATGCTAGTCCAAGCAATCCTCGTTCATCATAACCACTACTAGAAACACCTTCTTCAGATGCACCTAAATTTATAATTCGTTGACGAATATTTAAAAATGTTTTTATGACGCCATCTCCTATGTAAAAAACCTCTCCTAATTGCGTTGCGATAAATAGCCTTTCAGCCGATTCACCTGGAAGAATTGCTGTTTTTATTACTGTGGGTAAATTTATGTTATGAACAATGGGTCGTAAACGAACTTTAACTTTTGTCAATTAACTTTACACCCCTTTATATTCTTTTTAATAGAAGAATATGATTAGAGTAATCTTATTAGTATCAAATAAGTCACATTCCTTTTTATTACAATTTTGTATATAATATAATTATAAATAAACTAGGGGGCTACTTATGACACTATTACTACAAATCATCTTACCACTTATAGTTGCACTATATTTATTTACCCTCTATCGTAATACAGCTATTGGAAAAGCCGCTTTTCTTTTAGCAGTCATTATTGGGATTTATGGATTAGAGAACATTTTTCAGCATGCTCATCTAACAGATCATGTTATTTATCCATATTGGAGCAGTTTAAAGGCAGTTATTATCGTTTTATCAGTCGTATTTCTATTTAAAAAAGGTGGTTTAACAGGAGAAACCTGATTTGTAATACTGTACATATTTTCTAGTTAAATTGCTTCCATTTTACAAAATAAGAAATGCTTATGTAAAAACAAAAAGGAAGGTGTTACATATGTCCATAAATATTATCTCGATAGTATCTATAATAATTTGGATTGTGTTGATTACAGAACTGATAAAACCTTCAAAAGAACAGAATGGACGAAAAATAGTAATGTTATTAACTACTGGTTGTGCATCAACATTTATTTTAACAGTTTCATTTATTCAAAATATCTCGTTTTGGAATTGATAGTGATCTAACTAATAAAAATATGTATACATAAAAAGATTAGGACCGTACATATTAGACATATCTAAAATGTACGGTCCTTTTGTTTGCTATTGGTTCAGTTATTAGTATGTAATCCTTTTACAATTTGAATTTCTTTTTAAGCTTCTTATATTTTCTATACGAACGTCTAACAATGTTTAACATAAAATACGGTATTTTAACAGGGAAAGGAAAGTTATAAATGAAAGGCAAATAAAATGTAAAATATGCCTTTTCTAAATCTTTCCACTTACTATCTTCTTTTGTTTTTAAGAAATCAGATACATCGACTACATATCCCCTTCCTTTTTCCATCATCACATTTTTCCCGTGAACATCACAGGGGGTTAATCCTTGTTCTCTTGCATACTCTAAAGCTTTATTGATATCAAGGATCACCTGCTTAGGAATTTTAATCCCTTTATGAACAGCATCGTATAAGGTAATTTCTTTTAAACGTTTCAATACTATGAAATTTTCCCCTTTATAAATAAGCTTTGAATAAGAAGGATGATTTCCGATTCTGCGGTATACTTCTGACTCTTTTTCAATTCCTTCTCCTTCTCGTGCATAAACTTTCACTACCCAATCTTTGTATTCTTTGTGCATGAATACTGCGGCATAATTACCTTTCCCTAAACACTTCCAAAGTCTAGGAATATCTTTAACTACTACAGGCTCGGATTCATCCTCGCTTCTTATGCTTACCTCTTTTAATAATTCATTCTTTATCAATCCCACAAAACAATTTATACTCATCATTTCCACTCCGGTTTTGCTAAAAGTGGGCCTGCCCACATTTTAACGAAAATATACACTAAGCGAATTTTAGCATAAAACGGGTCATCTTTCTTCTTAAAATAAAAAATGACTCGTTCTATTTGAACTGTTGAATACTTAATATGTATTCCGTTATTCATAGTCAACAACCGTGCAACATAAAAATATTTCTAACTATTTTCATTTTTCCAGAGGCAACTGTATAGAAAAAAACTTGCTACATATGAAGAACAGCATGTTTTTTTAATTGTTCAATTCTTATTCCACTAACATCTTTGCTAATACTTTTACTATTTTAATAGTCTTTTGTTTAATTCCCACAATGCTGTTTTGTTGCTATCCCATTTCAAAAACTTTACTGCCTCCTCAAAGCATAACCATTTATAATGTAAGTGTTCTTTAGATAATGAGATGTTTTTGGTAGGTACTTTAACTCCAAAAGAAAATTCTTTTATTACATAAACCTCATCTCCCCAAAGGAATCCTCCGACTACATCCTCTACTGGTAGTGAAGACACAGAATCTAATTGTATATATGGACATTCTCTTGAAATACCAGCTTCTTCAAATGCTTCCCGTTTTGCTGATTCAATAGGAATTTCACCATCTTCCCCACCACCAGCTATTCCTTGCCAATAACCATAATCACTTCGGTTGAAAATCGCATATTGAATAGAATCGTCAGTTTTTATATAAGGAAATATTAATACTTGATATGGTGCTCTCATTACTTAAACTCCTCTCAAAAAAAGCTTTAAATAAATAGAAATAAAGAGCAAACATCACAATTCTACATTAATAATGCAAGTTTATGGTGTCGGCTCTTTATTTTTAAAAAATTTTATTTTTCATAAACAGTCTTACTCTTAACGGAGAAAAAACTGCTTATTTCCTTCGAATTTGCTTAGCGTGTTTTTTTCATACCCGATATTATTCAATTGCGCCCGCAACGTCATAATCATTTAAATCTAACTCAATTGGTTGTCCCAGCGCTAATTTAGCAAGTTCTGAACCTAAATATGGACCTGCAGTTAAACCTGAAGCACCTAATCCGTTCGCAACGAGAATGCCTTCAAAGTTAGGAAGTGATCCAATAACAGGTAAGAATCCTGGCGTGAATGGTCTGAATCCAACTCTCGTTTCAAGCATAGTAGCATTTTCTAAGCCAGGTGCAACTGTTATTGCTTTATGGAATACTTCATGTAAACCACCAGCCGTTACACGATGATCGAAACCAGTATCATTCTCATGTGTTGCACCAATTACGACATGGCCATTATCAAATGTTAAAATGTATTGATCATTTGGCGGCATAACAACTGGCATATTTTCTGTTGCTGTATTTTCCATTTGCAGGTGAACAATTTGTCCTTTTTGGAACGTAACTAAAAAATTAATTCCTAATGGGTTTAAGATTTCGTTCGCCCATGCACCTGTCGTTACAATAACCTTTTCTGCTAAAATTGTTTCACCGTTTACTTTAACACCCGTAATATGATTACCTTCACGGACTAATACTGCATCGCCTTTTATAAAAGTTGCACCATGTTTTTTCGCAGCGCTTATTAATGCGTTGCGTAATAATCTTCCATTTACTCGTGCAGCACCACTAATATGAACACAACTATATTCTTCTGATAATGCTGGGAATAATTTTTTCGTTTCTTCAGCTGATAAACGCGTAATTTCACCAATCTCTGGTGCATCTTCACGACGCTTGTAAGCTCGCTCTTCCATTTGATCTAGTTTTTTCTCATCAGTATGTAAACTAATTGCACCTACACGGTTATAACCTGTATCCGTTTCACCGTCTTCTTCTAATTGCTGAATTAACGAAGAATAGTAACGTGCACCGCCTTTAACGATTTTATACCATGCTTTATTACGACGTTGCGAAAGCCATGGACAGACAATACCTGCTGCTGCATCTGTTGCTTGACCTACTTGTTGACGATCCACGATAGTAACGTTCACGCCAGCCTTAGCAAGATGATAAGCAGTAGACGCTCCTAAAATTCCAGCTCCAACTACAATATACGATTTCATTTCAAACACCTTTTCTCTTTTGCTAATTATTTAAATATAAGAACATACTTTAGTATACTGAAAGGAATCCTTTTTACAATGTGCCAAGCTCAATTAATTGTTGCATCATTGTGAATTACCTAGTTTTACTTTTTCTTTTTACGAAATAATTCAATTGTTTTATATCCTTGTGAAAGAATTTCAATCATTTTCTCAAGACGTTTTTCACGTGTTTTTTCTTGTTTTACAGAAAATAAATTACGTGCCCAATCTTTTTGATATCCAGGTGTTAAACTTTGATAAAACTTAAGTTCATTTGGATGATTTGCTAGCAATGCTTCGACATCTTGAATTCGATCTGCATAATCAGCTACACATTGGCTCATTGCGGGCGTTTTCGTCGCCTTTTTCTTCTCACGCTTTAAACCTACAACGGTAAAGATGTCATCCATACTTACCATTCGAGCAAATTTAATTTCGCTTTCGCCCACATATCCATCTTCTCCAACGTTTAATGCTGGAAACATCTCATCACGGTGAATAAAAGTACTGTAACGAGAATTACCCTTTTTCGGATATGCGAAGAATATGTATCCTTTTTCAATTAGTAATTCTTCATTACTAATAATAAAATTTGTTTGTTTTACCATTTCATCTAGTGTTTCTACAAAAATAAAAATAGCATCGTGTTCTTTTGAAAATGCAGTTTCTTTCCCGGTAAAAATGTCATAATCACTTGGTTCATTAATTACGACCATATTTGTATACTTATTAAGCTTTAATTTATCGATTATTGACATAAAAATCTTCCTTTACATTTAAAATTCATTGTTTATACTTTTTTATACTGTTCTAGTGTATTATATCTATTAAGAAAATCAAACTTTAATAATTGTTTTAAATTAAAATAACCGATTCTTCATAAGAACCGGCTAGCTATTTGTTTTATCATAACTCAATAGCAAATAAAGTATATAAAAGCTCTTTATATTGATCTTCTGTAATTTCACGTTTCGCTTTTTCACCATGAATTATTTCAGTTAGACTAGTATTTGTTAAAGAGACATGGCCAGAGTCCGTCAATTTGACTGCAATTGGGCCCTTATTGAAAATAGATTTCTCATCTTCTACTACTCTTTTTTGAACATCATTCACTACTGCCTCATCAATGATACGATTATAAAAAGCATGACATACTTTCCACTCACCGTTCGTATCTTTTCTTTCTAGAACGTAATTCCCTTTACTCGTATCTTTTTGTCTCACTCGATACGTACCATTTTTAGAAGAAACAGACTCACCAGTAAAAGGTACAGGGACTAGAGGTACTAGTGAAGCAATACCTACATCAATTACGTATCGTACTTTATCATAATTTAGAATAATCGTTATATGTCCATTCTCAAGTGCCCATGCGTTTATATCATTTTTATATACGGTACCTAATGCGAGTTGTACATCATAACCACAATCTTTTAAAAAGTAATAAAAAAGCGTATTTAATTCATAACAAAGTCCGCCGCGGGATCTACTTAAAATTTTATTCTGTAAATTTTCCATAGTAATTGTATTCGTGTTACTTGCTATAACATCTAAATTCTCAAATGGTATAGTGTGTGCAAATGCAAAGAGTATAGTAGGTAATTCTTCAAACGTTACTTTATTACGTTTTTTTAGATTTAATCTTGTGAAAAGCTGATCTTGTAAACTTGTCATATTTAGCCCCCTTTAAAAATTTATAAGTTTAAATAATATATGCTGATTGTAAATTTTAAGGGGCACTGTAACAACGTACATTTCATTTAACTGTACCGGTACAAAAAGTCTAACCAACAAGATTACTTAAGATAAGAAGCTACGAATACAAATGTAATAGTTTGTCTATAGGTAAATTATTATGATCGCTTAAATCAACAAAATACTGAAGTTGCCACATTTGGCTCTTTTTAGCTTGGTTGCTGACAGGGTTATCCCATATCGGATAAATCCTCATAGCCATCTTGCCTTTTTGATTTTGTGTTCTCAAGATTTTTTCTTTAAGAAGAATATCTTTAGGGAAAATAAATTGTCCTAGTTTGTTATCATCTATACAAGTAATAACTAATAAGTCAGGAGCAGCGTCATAAGAGAATGCTTGATTTTGCATATCGTCATCTTTCTCCCAAAAAGAAACAAATTGACCAATTTTATTAGGAGTAATTTTTGATTTTCTAAAACGAATGGTTTTGTTATTTAAGTGAAATAAACATCCTGCATATTCTGCGTTTTGCTGTTCTTCTTTCAGATTCGTAATCATTAAATTGTTAGGTTTGTAAACTATATTGTTTAAATGTCGGATCGTATCATTAAAATTGTTCAAAAAAACTCCCCCTTTATTCATCTCTTAGTTTACCACAAACATTAGTTCTTCTATATCGTATATAATCATGAACTAATTGAAATGGGGGGAATTTAGCAGGATATAATTATTACTTTAATGTACTTAGTTTATCAATTGCTTGTTGTTCAGTTGCTAAGTAAAAAATATCATTCCCTTTATTACATTCATAAATAAAATCCTTTAAGCTTTTACTAGTATACATAGAGAAATCTCCAACAATAGCAAATTTCACCTTGTAGTTTATAAACTTTTGAAGAATATCGCCCGCAAGCTGTGTTTTTAGATCAAAGAAATCTTCACTTATTAAAGATTTATGGATAATAATATGCTTCGCATCTACCTCATATTGAACAGTTGCCATAGTATCTAATGCAGATTGAACATCGGATATTAATACCTTATCATTTCTAATGACCGCAATATTGATTCCATCGATTACTACTTTCTTTATTTCCATAGTCTCACCCCTTTATAATTTACACAGTATAAGTAAAATTGTTTTACAAAACTTCGTATTAATCATAGATTAAATTAGCCGCAGCTATTAAAATCGCCTCTATTTTTTATTACTAATACGGTCAATGAAATTAATTTTACTTGTTAAAAAAATATTGTGGCGTAACGTAACTTAACAAGCTATCCAAAGTGTTAATCTCAGCATATGGTTGTATTTTGGTAGTATTCTTGATTTTCTGAGGGTTAAACCACACACCTTTTATATTTGCATTTTGAGGACCAGCAATATCCTTTTCTAAGTCATCCCCAACAAATAAAGTATTTTCCGGCTGTACATTTAGCTTATTTAATGCTAGTTCGAATATACGTTTATCCGGTTTACTAAATCCCACTTCTTCAGAAATATACGTTTATCCGGTTTACTAAATCCCACTTCTTCAGAAATAATGATCGTATCAAAGTAATTGTTTAAATTTGTGTTAATTATTTTAGCCTTTTACCTCTGCGTTGAGCCATTTGTTATAATTCCAACTTCAAAGTGCTTCTTTATATGATTTAAGAAATGGATAGTATTCTGGTCTATTGAAAAACATTTTGGGAAGTTTTCATTCCAAAAATCTTGGATATAATTGCGTGGCAATCTATACTTCGGCGGGAATTCATCAAACAATGATTCTAAAACTATCGTTTTTTCACTCATGCCGTATTCTCTTTTATCATATTCTTTGAATTTCCGTAGCATATTGTTTTTGATTGTATCACTAACATCCTCATAACACTTTTCAAAAAGTAATAAAAACAGATTATCTACTGCTTTATCCCTATTAAGTAACGTATCATCTAAATCAAACAGCATAGCTTTATAACCCATCAAATAACTTCACAACCTTTCTATATTTCCTAGTTATCATCAAAAGTAATCAAAACACAATTCATGTCAAAGAACTCGTAATAGAATGATATTCTAAGAGTTAAATTAAAAATCCTTTTTCAGTTTGTTAAATGATGTAAAAGTATATGATTTCGACTAAGGTAGTATATGATTTTTTATTTTAATTTCGAACTTTCAGATTAATCCGAACCCCTTTTATGATAAGCTGTACTTAAAGATTAAATATAAAGGATGATTCGTATGCAAATTAGACCAAAGGCAAGTGAATATAACTCCTATTATGCAACGTATATTAACTTAGTATCAGACGGAAATATCATACAAATTTTAGAACAACAAATAGAGGAAACGAATCTTTTATTAAAAGAGATTTCTGATAGTGAAGGACTTTTTCGATATGCTCCTACTAAATGGAGTATAAAAGAAGTAATTGGTCATATAGCGGATACAGAACGTATTATGGCGTATCGTTTGTTATCTATTGCTCGAGGCGAGACAGCGGAACTTCCAGGCTATAACGATGATATGTATGTTCTTAAAGCTGCTTTTGATAAACAATCTATGCAAGATCTTCTTGATAATTTAATAGTTGTTCGCCAATCTACTGTGAATTTACTGAAAAGCTTAGATAAAGACACTTGGTTACAAAAAGGAAATGCGAACAAATCTGAAGTTACAGTTCGTGCATTAGCATACATCATAGCTGGGCATGAGCTTCATCATCTACAAATTATAAAAGAACGTTATCTAGGTTCTAATGCATATCCAGTAAGGTAATACTTGAAGAAAAAGAGTCCCATTTATGTAGGACTCTTTTTCACTATTTATAAAATTTACCATATCTGATGCAAACTAGCCCTAATAAGGGTACCGTCACTTGTCCACCAACTTAAGAATTCAGAATTACCCCAAAACGAAAAAATACACTTTTTGTTACAAGTTAACACAAAATTTCGTTCTGGTGGTACTAAAGAATTTAGCTTGATAGTGATCGGGTAGCGGCAGGATTTTACGCTTTTACAACGTTAAGGATAAAAAGTCTTGTGTATCAATGTTTTTTTGTTCGTTCCAATAGAGTAAAGCCTATTGAGACAAGGCTAATATAACATGGAATAACACTTTTGAATGTCTCATATGACTTATTTCAAAATTTAATCCGCATTTTCGGGACGGGCCCCCATTCTTAAGAATGTCATTGAAATGTATCAATAGATTCTAGTGCAGCAAAATAAATTGTGCTATGATGTGAACAAATATAAAGCTATCTAACGGAGGGATTCACATGCCGCATGTTGTATTTCGTGGAATTACTACTGAACAATTAAAACACATAAGCAAACCATTAGTAGAAGAGCTCGCAGAAATTTGTGAGTGTGGTACGGATAATTTCACGTTGGAACTACCAAGTTCTACGTTTGTATTTAATGGAGAAGAAATAGAAGCGTTTCCTCTTATTGAAGTAAAATGGTTCGAGCGTGGACAGGAAATTCGTGATCGATTTGCCAAGGCCATTACTACATATGTAATGGATTTTGGACTTTCAGAAGTAGAGGTTGTTTTTACGGTTTTCACAGAATCAGCGTATTATATTAACGGGAAGCATTGTGCAAGTTAGATCAATTCGAAAGATTTTTGTAACCTTTATAAGGGGGAGAACCACATCACTATCAAGGTAATAAGACAAAATCCCCCCTAAAAAGAAAAAGGCGTTATTCTTTCTGAGAAATCATAGGAAAGGATAACGCCTTTATATCAATATGATGGTATCCTATATGATAAAATTAACATCGTTCCAAATTTATATATTGGGGTCACGCCACATGTCCATCAACTTAAGAAAATAAGTTACCCCCAAAAACGATAAAAATAAACTTCGGTGCTAACTAAATGTTTTGCGATATGGCCTTCATTGTTATCTAAATAGTAAGTAATAAGCTATTTTATTACCTAGATGTACTACCCATTCCCTTTCGTCTTCATGGATGTAAATAAGTGTATTGAATGTCTTGGCCTATTCAGCTTGTGAAGAATAGTAATGAGGATGATAAAGGATTGTACTCACAATCCTTTTGATTTGTTTTTGGATGATAAAACATGTTTCTCTACTCTTTCATATTGAGTAAGTAATTGCCTAATAAAAGATAATTTTGGTACTAACCAATACGAAAATACCGCTGAAATACATCCTATTAAAGCCCCTACTGCAATATCAAAAGGATAATGAACCCCTACCCAAATACGAGAAATCGCTACACAAAATGCAAGTATAAGCCATAGCCATCCAGCTTTTTTACGAACAAGCCAAAACGAAAAACAAATTGAAAAAAAGAGAATTGTATGGTCACTCGGAAATGAATTATCTACAGCATGGTCGACAAGTTTATTAACATCAGGCAATACTGCAAACGGTTGATAATTTAGATGGAATTTCCCTGCTATTTTCCCGATTACCTCAGCAATTACAAAAGCAACCATCGCTTGAATAACCATCATTCTACTTTTTCTGGACCCAGTAAACCAATAAGCTAAAATAATTAAAGCAAAAATATATACCATATATTCTGCCAAAAATACGATGGCCGGGTTTAGGAATGAATATTGTTTACCTAAATCATTAATTACTCGAAAAATATCAATATTGAATTGAGAAAAAGACATTTTAAATCTCTCCTTTTTAGTAAGGTGCTTTACTGAATGCCATATACTTGCATTACATGAATAGTGTTGGTTATTGTCCACCATCTAAAATATCAACCTTTTATGACACCGCTTTCTTCTTTTCCACTTTAATAAAAAAAGAAAAAGGAAAACATCGAACTTTCTTACAAACATTCGTACATTCTTACAGTTTTGTCATTTTTTCGTCACTTTGTAAATAGGTTCATCGTCTTGCCTTTTGCTATATTCATAAACTCTTATATTCACAACCACGGAAATGATAATTACATATAAAAAAGAGAAGAACCTTGGTGAGTTCTTCTCTTTTTATTTATTAAATTGTAATATAATTACAGTATGTGAAATTATATTATTTTAACTTTAAAAACGAAGTGAAAACAATCTTTCGTTCGCTTTTGGCATTTATTTAATCAGTTTCTCTGTTTTTAAAACAAATGAACTTAATGCAGGAACTTTAATTTTATTGTCATGGACAACATAAAGTGGTTTACTTCCCGCCTGCTTCCCGTCTACTAGTACTTTCCAAGGACCTTTCGATGGAAGTGTTATTTCAACAGCTTCTTTATTTGCATTGTGAGCCACCGTAAAGTATTCATTTTTATTCCCCTCTATTGTATAAGCTACAGTATTTTTCGGAGCATCAATAAATGATACATGTGTTTTTATTTGCTCTGCAGATGTCATTCGAAAAGCTGGGTACTTTTTTCGTAATTCTATTAATCCCTTCATATAATCTACTTCATTATTAAACGCTGCACGGCGCAACCAGTCCATCTGGTTAATTGAATCTGGAGATTTATAACTGTTATGATCACCATATTTCGTGCGCATAAACTCTTGTCCCGCATGTAAGAATGGAATACCTTGTGATGTTAATAAAATCGAAGAAGATAATTTATGCATTTGTTTTCGCACTTCTTCACTGTCACCTGGATTAGTCAACTCAAGTTTATCCCATAATGTATGATTATCATGCGCTTCCACATAAGTTAATACCTGCTCTGGATCTAGATAAGTCGACGAATTTGTATCGTAGTCAATGCCTGCTGTAATGCCTTTTTTAATACGGTCTTCCATGTTTTCCTTTCCATTTACAAATCCATTTTCTTTCTCTTCAAACACACTACCTTTCAATCCATCACGTATATTATCGTTAAAATGGGCAATTCCTTTCATTTTCTCCGCATTTTTTTGATTTGCTTTCAACTCAGCTGCAAGGGGTGTATTTAAATCCCAACCTTCTCCATGCAGTATAATAGAAGGATCAATTTGATTAACAGCTTTACGTATTTCATTCATCGTTTCATAATCATGAATACCCATTAAATCAAAACGGAATCCATCTAAATTGTATTCTTTTGCCCAATATGTGACGGAATCTATCATAAATTTCCTCATCATTTTTCTTTCTGAAGCCGTATCATTTCCTACTCCAGTTCCATTTGCAAATGTTCCATCTTCATTGTAACGATAATAATAACCTGAAACCAACTTATGGAAATTAGATTCAGCAGCGTTATACATATGGTTATATACTACATCCATCACCACTCGAAGATTATTATCATGTAGTGTTTGAATCATTTGTTTTAATTCAGTTATTCGAACAGTTGGCTCATATGGATTTGTAGAATAGGACCCCTCTGGAACGTTAAAGTTTTTTGGGTCATATCCCCAGTTATATTGTGGTTCGTTTACCTTCTCTTCATTTACTGAAGCATAATCAAATATCGGTAAAAGCTGAACGTGTGTAACACCAAGATCTTTCATATGATCAAGTCCCGTTTTCACACCTTCAGGCCCTTTTGTTCCTTTTTCTGTTACTCCTAAATATTTCCCTTTCTGCTTAATCCCACTTTCAGGTTGGATGGAAAGATCGCGTACATGCAATTCATAAATAATAGCATCTTCCGGATTTTTTAATTTAGGCTTTTTGTTAGTGTTCCATCTTTTCGGATTTGTTTCTTCTAAATCAACAACCGCACCTTTATCTCCATTTACAGAAGCAGCACGTGCATACGGATCAACGGCTTCTGTCCACTTATCACCAATTTTCACCTTATACGTATAATAGAGACCTTTTTGATTTCCTTTAAGTTCTGCTTTCCAGGTGCCCTTTTCACCTTGTTGCATATTTATTTCAGTACCTATTTTATCGTTCCATTTTTTATATGTAACTAACTTCGCTTCACTCGCAGTAGGGGCCCATACACGGAATTTTGTATGTTGTGGTGTATATATATTACCTAAATCGTCGCCACCGTAATAAAATAATTTATCAAACTCCTCAGTACGAATTACTTTACCGATTTCAGTATTCGTATCAGCTAAGTTTTCTATTTTAACTTTGTATGTTTGTTTTAAATCAATTTTCTGTTCCGTAATTATTTTAACCTTATTCGTAATATCTCCACTGTTTATATCATAAGGACTAATACTCTTAATTTTAATGCCTTCCATTTCAATTTTCTTTTCCTTAATATGAAACGGGACATTCGTCGTTACAGTAATTTCATGGAAACTATCAATAGTTGCTTTTTGAATTGAGAGATCCGATGACGGCTTAGAATTATACACTTTTTCATCACCCGAAAGAATCCATACTTCAGCACGACCGTCTTTTATATTTTCAATCCAACGATCCCCACCATCTTTTTCCCACTCATTTGTACGAATGATAAATCCTAAACGGTTATAATCACCATCTATATTAATCTTTACGTACTTTCCAAATTCATCTTCACCAGTAAATTCATATGATTTTCCATTTGAATTTTCTCCCCATATCCAAAGGTTCCAGTCTTTTGTATTTCCAGACTGCTCTTTGTAATGAATGATAACTTCAGTTGTTTTCGAATTTGAAACTGCCTTCACATTCTGAAAGGAGAAAACAGATGATAACATAACGATTAAAGTAAGTAATAAAACTGTTTTGTTAATTAATCTTTTTGTAATTTGCACTACATACACCCTTTCTTTAAATAGTACGAACGATTTATTATGCCTGTACTACATTACACAATTTAAATTAATCTAGAAATCTCTTTTGCTTCACCCCCGTATTGGTTATTTTCACATATGTATTTCAATGATCTTTTCGATACGAAAACGTTTGCATTAATGTTTAAAAAAATAGTTTATTTATGTCTTCATATATTTGTAAATACGAAAAGATCAGGGAAATTATTTTAAAGCAACCGTTTGTTATCGCTTTCATTTTATAGCACTTTCCATCAAGAGGTCAATATATTATTAATTTTCTGTTTTTATATACTATAAACCTTAAATCTTTGTCGCAACTTCTTAAAGGTAGAGTGCCTAATTATTGCTTAGTAAGTTTATTTTTCAAATACATTGGTATGAAAAAAACAGCTAATATCCTTAAAAGGACATTAGCTGTTTTTCATAATGTAATAATATACGAATGATACCTATATTTCTAACTTACTTAATTTTTGCTGCATCAAATGCCTTTTGTACCGCTTGAACTTCAGCTGAATTCGCACCATATTTATTAGTCGCCACTCGAATACATGCTGATCTCAATTCTTTGAAATTAGAAGTCATGTTTAACTCATCTGTATTGGCGTAATAGAAGATATCAAACATTTTATCTTCACCAATTCCTTTAACAGTTACACCGTTATGAGTTCCGCCTTTTGCAATGAGATACGCAACTTTATTAATAATGCTTGAATTAAAGTGAACGCCACCTTGATCCCATCCGTTAAAATCATTAAATTCACTGTAATCATCTGGATAAGGTACTCCAAGTGAAGATGGAACAGAAGCTGGGTTTTCCATATCACGGAAGACAGATCCAGTTTGTTCTCCCATCGTCCAGTTAAAGCTTCCATTATTTACGTATTTCTCAATAGATGTTCCCATAATATCAGATAGTGCCTCATTAATCGCACCAGATTCACCGTAATATTCAAGATTAGATTCACTAGAAGTAACAGCATGTGTAAATTCATGCCCAGCTACGTCATATGCTTTGACGATAGGATCTCCATATACAAGCATACTACCATTATTAGCACTTAACGCATTCTGCCAATTTTTCGGATCATTCGTATCTCCAGAATCCCAAGCATGTACAACTGAAACTACCTTTTGTCCCTGATTATCAAAGCTATTACGATTGTATTTATCTTTATAAAAATCAAAAACTTTTGTTGCTAAGTAATGAGCACTTACTGCTTTTGGATCGTTAAATGTTGTTGAAGTACTAGTTGCTAATGTACCAGGATAATAGCTTTCTTCTTTAGTAATATCTCTGTAATTCACATCATATGTTTCAATCCCTTGCCCTCTTGTATAATCAGCCAGAGCAAATTTGCCATTACTTTGTTTAGAGATACCAAATGAACGAGAAATACCTAAATCATCTTTTCCAGTGCCCGTTAATGATGTAAGACTGCTTTTTTTACTTTTCTTTAAGGCTCCAACTAGTTTTTCACTTGCTTTTAAGTTAGATTCTTGTACCATATTTTTTAACATATCACCATTTTGTGCATTTATTAAATAAGTTCCGGAAACATAGTTTGGTGTTGCAGCTTCAAATGTAACCTGGTATGCATTACTAGCTTGTCCGTTATTTTCATCAACAAAAATAACTTCTTTAACTTCTGGCTCAGAAATAAAATTGATGTCGTTCCCGTACTTCGTATAAATATATTGTGTTGCTTCATCTTTTGATAGATTGATAGGTTTTTTCAATTCTTCTTGTTTTAAATTTTGCGCACTATCACCTGAAACACTTTTAATAACACCGCTATTATCTACGTGTGCAGTTAATTGATGGCCATATACTTCTTTCCCTTCGTATGTTTGCTGAATACGTACAAGTGTAGTCCCATCATATGAACCGCGTTTTTGAAGAACTTTATAATCTACTCCTGTTTCTCCATTGACTTGCTTTGGAGAAAGAGCTTGTTCTGTTTTCTCCTTCAGAGCATCTTTTACTACATTCTCTGGTGCCTTTTGTGACGGTTGTGTAAGTTCACCCGAACGGAACGATTCCTCCTGAATTTGAACTTGTAGTTGATCTGTTTCCTCTGCATGACCTACTCCGTATGGTGCTACTGCTGTTAAAGCTAAACCCGTTGTTAATGCTACCTTAGTTAACGTCTTTTTGTTTTTCATTTTTTCACCTCGTATAATTTTTGAAATAGAAAGCTTGTACAAAGTATACTTGCTGTTTCTGTCGAAAAAAAGGGAAAATACACAATTTATGTAACATTATGCAAAATTACATAATATAAGGACCATGATACAAATTAAGAACAACTTATATAAGTGCATGAATTTCAATAAAAAAAGAGCCCCCTAAGGCGCTCTATACATACGATTATAAATCATATATGCATTGTGTCATTTATTAGTATATGCTCGTCTCATTTAATTGTTTACTTGATAATTCTTCTGCACATTAACCATTAAAAATCTGTTATCTAATACATTGAAATTCTTCGTTACTATTTGATTAGTAAATGAAAGAGATAGTTAAGATAATGTAAGAAACAAACATGATAAAAGCAAACCAATAGATAAAGATAGCACTCGACATGTATTGTGTTATTCTTTTTTTCATACAAATTTGTTTTACTTATTAACTTTTCCAGGGTTAATTTGAAATTGCCCTTTCCAAGATCCAACTATTTTTCCTATTTTATTTATATTTACATCTAATGTTAAAGGTTGTTTAAAGGAATCTTTTCCTTCAGGACCTTCAACAAATGTAATGACACCTTCCGGTCTGTCTTTATCGCGAATGCCTACATGCTCTAGCTTTTTCCCTTCTGATAATAATTCGAATGGTAAATTGTCTTCACCTTGAATAAATGATAATTGTGAAAACATACCCTTTCCTGTTTTATATTCAGGATTTTCTTCTTGTTGTCCATTTACTTTTCCATCGCTTTTTATATCTAATCCATTTGTATCAAATTCAAATGGCATTAGAGTTCCATCGGCTTTCTCCACTCTATAATGAACAGATATACGTGCATCTGCCACATATAATTCTTTAAAATGTACAGTTATCCCTTGATCAGTTATCTTTTCATCAATAGGTATAAACTGCCCGTTCAATATACCTTCTTGTTGTACACCGTTTTCATCTTTACTTCCTTCATTCACAACCGTATCATTTAACACCACATTAGCAAAGTAAGAAGCAATATTAGTTGCTGCAACTTGAACTTGCGGAATCATAGCTATAGTAAAAATACCTATCGCAGCAACCGCCGTATACATGAAACGTTTTGATTTTTTATTCATATTTGAAAATACTCCCTGCTTCCTTTCTATCGTTTGATTTGTACTAAATACATTATTAGTATGGTTATAACTATTAAATGTTTGCCATGCTTTTTCGACATCAATATTTATTTCCGGAATCTCATGAAGCTTCTCCTCGGCTAGTGTTGAATGTTCCCATTGATTTAATTCTGTTAGCTCAATTAATAAATTTTGACACTCCTTACATTTGTCTAAGTGCTTTATAAATTGTTTTCTTTCCTCACGGGAAAGTTCACCATCAATATATGATTGAATGGATCCCATTTCATAACAAATCATTTATTTACCCTCCATTTGTTCAAAAACTTTCCGGAATTTTAGTTTAGCTCTTGCCAACATTGTTCCAATAGACGAATCGTCAATCTGAAGTACTTGCGCGATTTCTTTATATCGAAACCCTGAAAATTTCATTAATAATATTGTTCGATCTTGTTCTTTCATTTTTCGCAACACCATTTGTACTTTTGTAATTTCTTCTTTTCTAATCCATTCATCATCTAGTGACGAATCAATTTGAACTTCTTGATACTGGGTTTCTTTATCGATTCTTGCCTGATGTCTCTTTTCAGAACGAATGTAGTTATAGGCGACATAAGTAGAAGACTTTATAAGCCAAGCACGTAAATTTTCTATTGATTTCCAATCTGAATGATACAGTTGCAAAAACACCTCTTGCGCTAATTCCTCAGCAACCGTCTGTTCTTTAATGATCCATATTATTTGT
Organism: Bacillus sp. TE9106W; assembly: GCF_054062215.1. Classification (NCBI taxonomy): domain Bacteria; kingdom Bacillati; phylum Bacillota; class Bacilli; order Caryophanales; family Bacillaceae; genus Bacillus; species Bacillus sp. TE9106W. The sequence goes on along the minus strand of NZ_JBSSFA010000005.1, from coordinate 61,207 downwards.
TTAACAACATACGCATAGTTTTGTTTAAACAACGCTTCAAATGTTATATGTGAAACATTCCTCTCTTCACTTTTTATTGTTTGCATGTGAATAAAACCTCTCTCTCTTTTGATGCCTGCATTATAGAGAAACCAGAATGCTCATTTTTGTGACAAAAAATAATATTTTTATTATGTACTATTACGTACATTCATCATATAAACAAATATTCATATTAATTAAAGTAAACTTTTTTCTCAATAACAACATAAAACCCACTCTCAACTATTTTTAAGAGTGGGTTTAATACTATTAAAAAACAATTTTTTAATACCGCTTATAATTTATACTACTTATTATTTGTTCTTTTTTATTGGCACAAATAAATCAACCTTTAATTTTCCTTCTAGGTCTTCTGCAACATTGTTCATACAAAACTCTAAATTATCCCTATCATAATCTGCACTATATTCACTATTTGGTAACCACACTGCGTACATATATCGATACACTTCACTTAATTTATGAGGTTCATCATAGAATTGATATAGAGCGTATAGACCTCCATCTACACTTTTAAATTGCACATCCTCATGTTGTTCTTTTTCAAAGTTTTTAGGTATGGTAACGCAAGCATCATGTCGGCACATATGACTTGCAACAAGTTCAGGGTTATCTAATGAAATTCCGATAAATGATTGCTCAGGTGGATAAAGCTTATTTTCAATAGACCAGTTCAATAACTTCCCCCAATGATCTTGTGGTTCAAAGTAACTGCCCGTTCGTCTTATATATGCCACTTCTAATGATGGTAAATTTTTTATAATCACTTTCATATACATCACTCCCCTTAACAAATCTCTACTCAAATTATTTAGCCTTTATTTTCATATATTCCTTCATAAATAAAAAATACCCTGCCACTTTTATACTAAATAACATAATAGAATTCCTTTCATCGCCCTAGCAAATTTCTTGAAATACAATAATTAAAAGCATCCTTCTTTCGATTATCATTAAATAAATGTAAAAAATGCCCCTATTTATTCATTTTTCATGCGTATGTATGTACATTTGTTAATTTATTCGATATATTATGTGTATTGAATGATTACGAAAAGTTTATAGGTCGCTAAAAACACCTTATATTTTTATATCCGTGAAAACTACAAAATGTATAAAATTCCATTTGTCAAATGAATTTAATGCGGAAGGAGGTTTGTGGTTACTTCATCGGGATATAATAATCAGTTTTAAACTGATAAAAATATAGGAGGCGACATAATGTTTCGTACGATTTCAAATTTCATGAGAGTAGCTGAGATAAGAAGGAAAATCCTTTTTACATTAGCGATGTTAATCGTTTTTCGAATTGGCACGTTTATTCCAGTTCCTCATACTAACGCAGAGGTATTAAAAGTACAAGATCAAGCTAATGTTTTAGGTATGCTAAACGTATTTGGCGGAGGAGCATTGCAACACTTCTCAATCTTTGCTGTAGGTATTACACCATATATTACAGCTTCCATCATAGTACAATTACTACAAATGGACGTCATACCAAAATTTTCGGAATGGGCAAAGCAAGGAGAAATGGGCCGTAAGAAATCAGCTCAATTTACTCGATACTTTACAATCATTCTCGCATTCATACAAGCCATTGGGATGTCTTATGGCTTTAATAATATAGCAGGTGGACAATTAATAACAGATCAAAGCTGGACTACATACTTATTTATTGCAACAGTTTTAACTGCAGGTACTGCATTTTTACTTTGGTTAGGTGAACAAATTACCGCTAATGGAGTAGGTAATGGTATTTCGATGCTTATCTTCGCAGGACTTGTAGCAGCGATTCCAAATGTTGCGAATCAAATTTATTTACAACAATTTCAAAATGCAGGCGATCAATTATTCATGCACATCATAAAAATGCTCTTAATTGGTCTCGTAATTTTAGCGATCGTCGTTGGGGTTATTTACATTCAACAAGCTGTGCGTAAAATACCGATTCAATATGCAAAAGCTGTTTCAGGAAACAATCAATATCAAGGAGCAAAAAACACTCATTTACCTCTAAAAGTAAATAGTGCTGGTGTAATTCCAGTCATCTTTGCTTCCGCATTTTTAATGACGCCGCGTACAATTGCGCAGCTCTTCCCTGATTCAGGCGTATCAAAATGGTTAGTTGCAAATCTTGATTTCGCACATCCAATTGGGATGACACTATATGTAGGTCTTATCGTTGCTTTTACATACTTCTATGCATTTATTCAAGTGAATCCTGAACAAATGGCAGAGAATTTGAAAAAGCAAAATGGATATGTACCTGGTATTCGTCCTGGTAAATCAACAGAACAATATGTAACGAAAATTTTATACCGTTTAACATTTATCGGTGCAATTTTCTTAGGTGCAATTTCAATTTTACCGCTTGTATTCACAAAGATTGCTACATTACCACCTTCTGCACAAATTGGTGGTACAAGCTTACTGATCATTGTCGGTGTGGCACTTGAAACAATGAAAACGTTAGAAAGTCAGCTTGTAAAACGTCATTATAAAGGGTTTATAAAAAAAGCGAATTAAGTAAAAAAACACAGTTGGTTATTTTTCCAACTGTGTTTTTAATTCTACTGCATCTAATTTTTCTACTAATGTACCAATGACCTTTTCCAAGTTCATTATTTTTTCTTCTAACGCTCGAATACGTTTATTGCTCTCATCTACATCATTATATTTTAAACTGTTATTAGAGACTTTGAACTGCTCTCCTAATTCGGAAGTGATATCTTCAATTGTTGATTTTTCATTATTACTGGTTGTATTTGATTTTAATTCAAATTGAATTTCATATGTATTTCCAGTTAATTTTTTAGCTATTTGCGAAATTAAATCTTTATAAGACTTTTTAACCCACTCTTGTTGGAATTCGTTTTCAAAATAAATGATCAATGAATCTTCATTTATTCTAGCTGTCGTTTCTTTGATCCAAGTTTCATATGATGGTTTTGAAATTTGCGGCCGAATTTTTTCCTTTACTTCAGTCCAATTTATTTTCATAATAACTCCCCTCTTCTTACAGATCTCTTTCATATAGCTTAATAATATTACGCCTTTCCAATAAATAAAGTCAAACCCTATCATGAATAAAATGAAAGCAGCCCTCTTTTATACAAGGCTGCTTCTTTATACAACTACATTTCCTTCTCAAATAATCTCCCTTGTTTGAAATAAGTACGGAGTGTGGATCGATTAGCTAAAAATACACCAACTAAAATGAAACAAGCACCTATTCCCATTGTAGGGTTTAAAGGTTCTCCTAATATGATGTATCCAACTATAATAGCAATTAATGGTGAGACGTATAACCAAGTTGACGGGAATACAGGATTTGTTTTTGATAAGAGCCAGTAATATAATCAGTGCCCACCAATTGATCCGATAAATATGAGATATAAAATAGGCCACTGTACACTCCATGAAGCTAATACAGTTACATTCGGTTGTTCTACTATGAAGGATACGATTAGTAGTAAAACTCCTCCGTAAAACATTTGAATACCATTAATGAGAAATGGCGATACACTTTGTAAATCCGAAAGTATTTCTTTTGAGCGAATAGAGCCTATTCCGTAAAATAACTCTCCTATTATTAATACAAAACAAGCGATACTCCATATGAAACTTATTTCTTGGTGAATTCCAGGTAAAGAAACAAAAACAACACCTATTAGTGCAACAATTAAAGCTAGCAGTTGTTCCTTTTTTAATTTTGTCTTATTTCTCTTTGCCTGTAACAATAAAATCATCATAGGCCCTGTAGCAGATAGCACAGCAGCTAACCCGGAAGAAATATATTGTTCTGCCCAATATAATGTTGCGAATGTCATAAATGTTAAGCAAAAACCAGCATATATAATACGTTTTGAAAATATGTGTGGCATAATTTCTTTTCGCTTTAGCTTAAATATAATCATTAAGATTACTCCTGCTAAAAAGAAACGAATTCCTGCTGAAAATAATGGGGGCGCTCCTGCTTCAATTCCGATTTTTATCGTTAAAAATGTTGTTCCGAAAATAATACATACTAAAATATAATTGAAAATAACCATTACTCTTCCTCCTTTTTACTCTTAACACGAGTATAGAAGGTATGGTGTATAACAGTGTATCTATGTATATAACAGTTGCCTAAAATAGTAGTTGATTCTATATATATTTTTCGCTTAAATTAAATAAAAACGAAAAAGGTGAAACCATGAAGATTGTACTGCGTAAAGAATCCAACATACCGTATTACAAGCAAATATATATGCAAATCGTTGAAAGAGTACAAAGTGGCATGCTTTCACATGGTGACTCACTTCCATCTTTACGCTCTATGGCCGAAGATTTACAGATTAGCCTATTAACTGTTCGTAAGGCGTATAAACAGCTAGAAAAGAAAGAATATATACGCATTGAACAAGGTAAAGGTGCTTATATACATAAACATGTAAAGAAAGATTCCAAACCAATTCCGTATAAATGGCAACAAACGAAAACGATTAATGTTATGCGATCTCAATATGCAATGAATCAGCACCGGAAATATTACGATTTTTCACAAGCGATTTTATATCCACGTCTATTGCCAAATCCATTCTTGGCAGACGAAATGCATAAAATACTTAATAAAGACCAGATGATCCTAGCAACCTATGGGCCAGTTCAAGGAGATTATGAACTACGAGTTGAAATAGCAAATTACTTACATGAACATCAAAAATTAGTGACAGACCCATCCCAGTTATTAATTACAAGCGGCGCACAACAAGGAATTGATTTAATTGCTCAAACACTATTAAAACCTGGTGATATTGTGTTAGTGGAAAGTCCATGTTACAGTGCTGCGCTTGATATTTTCATCAATAAAGGGGCTCAAATTATACCTGTTTCTCTAGATAATCATGGGGTTCGATCCGATTTAATCGATGATATTTGTCAAAGTAAAAATCCCGTTTTATTGTATACGAATCCAACTTTCCAGAACCCGACAGGTACAGTAATGAGTAAAGAACGAAGAATGGAACTTATAGAACTAGCGGAGCTATATGAGTTTTTTATAATTGAAGATGATTCTTTCGGAGAAATATATTTTGAAGATGCTATTGTTCCCCCTCCTATCAAAAATTTTGATACAAACGGACACGTACTATATATAAAAGGATTTAGTAAAACGTTAGCACCAGGACTGCGTATCGCATCTCTTATTGCCGATGGTCCTATTTTCGCATGGTTATATGCCGTAAAAGGTTCGATGGATATCGGTAGCCCTTTATTAACACAAAAAGCACTTCTACCGTTTTTACGTGCAGAACGTATGAAAAATCATTTAGAAAAATTACGTACAGCTTTACAAATTAGACGTGATATAACGATTGATATGTTATCACCACTTAAAGAAATACAATTTGAAATACCTGATGGTGGCTTTAATTTATGGATTACTCTTCCTAATTCGATAGATCCTTTTACTTTATTACAAAAAGCAAATGAAGTAGATGTTTCTTTTTTACCGGGAACAGCTTGTCTATTAAATAACGAAAGAAATAATAACCAATTAAGAATTAGCTATTCTATGTTAAATGAAAAAGATATGTCGATTGGATTAGAGAAATTACATGATTCAATACGAAACTATAAACTTTAGAAACAAATGCACAATCCCTGTAAACTAAAAAGTAAATACCCCAAAATATTTTTGTTTTGGGGTATTATGAAATTTTGAAGTATGCTAAGTCATTACTATTCCACTTTCATTATCACCGTACCTCTAACATGTTTATCTTCACTCAAAATATAAGCTTCTCTAACGCCTTCTTCATTTTAATACCTCGTTATTCTTAACAACCGGTTTTAAAATTTGTCTTTCTTTTCATTCTTCAACACTACTATATTGATCTATAACAATTGCTTTCATGTCCTCTCCCTTGCTGTTTATTTTAATAACATACAATTATTTCTCAAATTTTTTTCCCTTAAATTATCATAAACTTATTTTTGGGGGTAATTATGCAAGAAACAAAGCAAATCTTATGCACCGTAGAGTCATTCAAAATTGTATTTTAAATTAAATTCAAAAGAAATGGAGAGAACTCTATGACCGAAAAAATATTTAAAATAAACGGGATTGATATATGTACAGAAAGCTTTGGGAATCCTAAAAATCCAGCTGTTTTATTAATTATGGGGGCTACGTGTTCAATGGTTTATTGGGATGAAGAGTTTTGTGAACGGTTGGCGAACACAGGGAAATTTGTAATTCGTTTTGATAACCGTGATGTGGGACGATCTGTTGCATATGAACCTGGAACTTCCAATTATACCGTTACAGATATGGCTGAAGATGCAAGTGGGGTATTAGATGCTTATCATATTGATAAAGCACATCTATTTGGTATGTCATTAGGTGGTATGATTGCTCAAATTGCTGCTGTAAAACATCCGGAAAGAATTTTAACGTTAACATTACTAGCTACAAGTGTGATAGGGTCTGACAATAATACTCGTGATTTACCACCAATGGATGAAAGAATTTTAACACATCACGCAAATGGCGCACATTTAGATTGGACAAACAAAAATGTTATAGCAGAATATTTAGTTTCAGGATCTCGCCTATTATGTGGATCAAAACGTACATTTGATGAAACAAGGAGTTACAAACAAGTCAAACAAGAAATTGAACGAGCTAACAATTTATTAAGCATGTTTAATCACGCTTTACTTCAAGGCGATGATGCATATGAAGGGGCTCTTCACTCCATACAAGCACCTACATTAGTCATTCACGGAACAGACGATACTGCACTCCCTTTTGAACATGGTCTCGCACTTATTGATGAAATTCCTAACTCAGCTCTATTAACCCTTGAAGGCGCAGGACATGAAAATCATCCTGATGATTGGGAAGACATCATTCATGCAGTTACTGAGCATACATCTAAATTATAGATAAATAACGAATAGAAGGGGCACATCACAATTTGTGTCCCCTCTATTCGTTACATGTAAAAAAGCCCATCATTGTATCCGTATGTATAATGATGGGCAATACTTATTTTTTCTATGTTTAAAAAAACGGACAATCTAATTGGTCAACAGCTTCCCATGATTTTTTTTTTATATTATCGGTGGATTTATTTGCTTCTAGTGGTACGTTTTTAAAAGGATTAACTTCAACCTTTAATAAGGATGATGGCTCTACGTATAATGAGAAAACATGGCTACTTGGTATAGCTTTTGACACATCAATATCTCCTACTTGTTTAAAGAGTTGCTGCGCTGCAAAGAAAAAGAAATTGGTTGGGTTTGATTGTTTATTCAGCCATGCAAGCATTTCAGGTGATACTGATTTATGAATATTGATTTTCACTCGATCACCACGTTTATATCGCCTAGATCGCATGTTTCCACCAACTAACTTATCGTTAAGTTTGTAAATCCTAACTCTTTTTGCTTATGCTCTCTATATTTTGGTGAACAAGTGTATACTAATAATCCACGTGCATTTGTAAATAATGGATTATCTACAAAAATTACATTTGTTAAACGCCCTTTTTGTTTTAAAATCATTTTCAAGCTATTTTTTATGATAACTGCGCCCCCGCCATAAATAAATACATATGGATCATCTTTCATATCATCAATTTTGTTTATAATATCCGTTGCAACGCGCGCTGCTAAACCTAATAACGCTGGTTGTGATTCCTCAACTAATAATGCATTTCTAGGGTGTTTATCATTTAAATAAATTTGATTAAATTCTGTAATGCTATCAATCGTCTTTGTTGGATACTTCCGGTTCCATCTCGTAATAATTTGTAGTAACGTTTCTTTCACACCGTATGATAAGCCCTTACTTAATTGAGGTCTAAAGTTTACGCCTAGTGAAACGACTTCTTCTGTCGTCCCTGCTCCAATATCAAAAGATAATAGTGTTTTATCAACAAAATCAATTTCTGAAACTTTATTTTGTTCACATTCTATTTTATGTTTCACAACATTTCCTTCTTCATCATATACAATGCCCCACGTCCCAGAAGCACCCTCAGGTAGACATTTGCAATATTCGATTGAAATATTAATTGTAACATCACGTCCGTTTGGATAATGAAACACAACTTTATGATTCCCCATATAACGCTTTGCATTTTCCGCCGCTATTTCTTGTGTAATAAGCTGCATAGGGAGAGCAACAGATAAATCATATCGAATGTTAATATGGCTAGAAGTTGGGCTTTGACGCATAGCACTTACGGCTAAACCAGATAGAATTGTAATAACCATTAACTCATCAGTTGACTTATTCGATTTCTTCTCAACCTCAGTACCTTTTAATTGATCTTGAATGACTTTTTCTCCAACGATATACCGCACATTATTTAACATTAACGATGGAGAACTAATGGTCACGTCAATGTGGTTTTCTAATTCAGATAATGAAACATCTTCCTCATCTAAGAGTCCTGTAGGCTCTCCTATATATAAAGCATATATACTCGGAATAAAAATAGGATCTTGCCCTTTCACCATTAACTTCAAACCATTATTTCCTGCATCAGCACCAGCTTTTAAAAGAATAGACATAACTACCCCCTAAATTAATCTGACATCCCTTCCAAATATATGCGAGCCCATTCTTTTACATTCAAATGTAATGTAATTTTTTATTAACCGTACATACAAAATATTATTTTCTCGGCTCTATGTGTAAAAAGTATTTGACATTAAACTTTTCCAATTTTATACTATAGTTGTAAAGAGTTTTTTACAGATATGGAGGTGCCATTTCTAAGTTGAACCATAAAAAATTTATTTTCATGATTATTGTTTTATCATTGATTGGAGTCCTTATACATGGTGCATATAAATATGTAACGGAAGGTTCGATTTTGGGAGGAACAATATTCGCTTTTTCGTTAATTATCGGTAATTTAATTAATCAAATTACTTGGGGAGATCCAAACGGAGTATCAAAAGAAAGCCAAGATGAAATGGGACAGCAAATCCAATATAAAAGTTTTAAAGTTGCTTATTTTGTACTTATATGCCTTATGGTTTTTATTTTAATCTTATCAGAAGGATTTGCATTCCTATTACTTGATGAAATAAAGAACCTGCCTCTTTTTATCGCCCTTTGCTCTTCTTTCTTTATTTATCCTATTGTTGAACTTATAGTCGCAAAACAATATAAATAAAAAGATGAGATTTTGTAAAGTGATAATAATGTTATTTAATTTTGATTTAAAAATATAAGAGCCTTGCTACAAAACATATTGTAGTAAGGCTCTTTAAAGTTGTTTAATTTCTAACCTTTTAAATGAGTTTGTAGACAAATATAAATAATAAATTTGTTTAAATCTTCTTCAACAAAAGCTCTCATTAGTTGAAATGTAATTCTTCACAAATTATTGAGATTCTTCTAGAAAATTAAAATCACCATCAATTAGATCCTGTAAATACTCATCAAAGCTGTTTGCAATCACTTCATATTCATCAGGGTCGTGTAAAAAACGAATGATTTGACCACATACCCCTTCATCAGAAGGATTAAAATCAATATACAGCTTTGATGTCCCCCCGTTATTCATACAATCTGAAAAATGAATATACGTACCAGGGAGAAGGCCTTCTGGATTTATTTTAGAGTCAACAACATCCTCGTCATCTTGGTATTCTAAAAGATAGGAGACGTCTTCTCCTTCTTTTGAACTTTCGATCATCTCTTGTGTAGAAAGCAAATAATATGGATACTCTTCAACATCTGAACCTAAAATACATACCGTGACTTCGTTTTCTCCATATTTCCGCCAATATGTACCATCGATATTTTCAAGTAAAGAGATTAATGATTCTGGACAATTCGGATATTTCAACCTTAATATATCAATATCCTCTTTTGTAGCACCGTATGCTTTATTTAGTGCTTCGAGATCATCTGTTGATAATGCTGCTTTCAAACCGTTTAAAAATTTGTTTACCAAATCCATTATTTTATCCTCCAAATAATCAAATATATTTTTTTTAGTCTATATATCTAACATAAATAAGATTTGGCCTTTAACTGTTTTCACATCTAATTTAATTAGTACCATTACGTTCTAGCTCTTCTCGATTAAAGTATTGTTCTAGTAACTCTTTACCTGTTTTGATTGTAGTATAGTACTCTCCACCATACAGTTTCCCTTCTGGTGGATTGTGAAAATCTTCGTATTTCTTGAAGTCTTCATTCTCTTCAAATGATTTCTTTGCAAGGTCCAGGTTTTCTGCTTCTATTTTAGCAAACAATCTACCTATATCGAATACCCCTTCTTCATCCATACTCTCTTCTAAAAGGTAGTGTTCCTCTTCTTCTATAGGTGTTAGTTTACTTTTTGTAACAGAATATAAATGTTTCGTTTCTTCTACTTGTACCATAATGAAAATCCAACCTACTCTTACAACTGTACATGGTGCTAGCCCTTCTAGTGTAAATGCAACTACCTTTTGATCTTTCACATATTTCCCCATTTTATCTACCCCTTAATTCGTTTGTTTTATACTATAACAACCATAGTCTCTTAATTTTTCTAATCCTGTTGTTTCAAGCATCAATCTCTAATCAGACATCTTTATTACTTTATGTCCACCAATATTGATTTCTCTTGATTTTCATCTTCATATTTCTCGAATATTTGTTTTAATTCCTCTAACATATCATGTATAGATAATACCTCAAATAAAATGATAGATTCGCTTGAAAAATGATGATGATATTGATTCGGTTTACAATGTGCCAAATCATTTTTATTAGTCCAAAATTGCTTATCTAATTCATCAATCAGTTTAAAATGTTCCTCATCTATTTTTTCACAATGATTTCTTAATATAGAAATTATAGAATGAATTGTTCGTCGCAAAATTTCTTTTTCATTTTGTGACCAATCACATGTTTCAATTGGTGCTCGAGCTAAATTATCTATATGATAAATAATTTGCTGTAATAAATGAAGTTGCTTTTGTACAAGTAAAAAGCTTCTCATTTCTTTTTTTGTATGTCGATGGTATTTCCAATCTTTTTGCTCATATTGAACAAATTGTACTGCTTTATGTAATAATACAGTTAATTTAGAAAGATTATAGGTTGTCTCCTTTTTTTATAACTTTCCCATCCATTAACGCAGTAAGCCATTCCTCCATAACATTTGCCGTTTTAACAAATAGCTCCTCTGTACATCCCGAAATTGTTTTAACATAGTGTGGTGGCAAAATAAAAAAATTGACTACAGTAGACACTATAATACCAGTAGATGTAGTAGCTAATCGAATTAAAAATGCAGTAAAATAATGATCTGCCGTAATGGGAATCATTGCAACAGCAGTTAAAGTTGCGACTAACGTTCCAGCGTGTAGCCTTAGTTTTTGACATGTAACGATTGTAAACATTGCCGCTAACGCATAAGAAAGAGCCTGATGACCTAGGAAAAATGTGAAAGTCATTGCATACGCCGATCCAATTGTTGAAGCTGGAAAACGAACTAGTCCTTTTTTTATAGAATCCGTTGCGGTTGGCTCAATCGTTACAATTGCCGTAATAACAGCAAAAATAGTTGGTATATTGAAAAATTCGCAAACTAGAACTGTAAGAAAAACCGCAATTCCTGTCTTTATCACCCTTCCACCAATAATATTCCATTTTCTAACTTGATTCATTTGTATTTCCTTCATTTCTATTTCGTTTATTTATATATTTTACAACATATATTGTTCCAAATAAAAAAACTTACTACTTTACTATGCAAGAGTAAGTTTTTCTTCTCATTATTTTATGATAGGTAAATGCATTATAATTTGTTGACCAATTGGTCCCATTCTTCTAAGTCCTTTATCTTGGAAACCAACTTTTTCATATAAATTTTGTGCTGGAATATTTTTTTCATTCACAGCAAGTACAACTTCATTTTTTATCGGAAAATAACGTTGTACAAACTCTTGTAATAATGCCAGTGATTTTTTAGCATATCCCTTCCTTTGTTTATTGTGATTTACAGAAAATGAAGTTAAAAGTAAAGCGTTCTCATTTTCTGTGAATTCCTGTACTCTATCTCCTGCTTGCAATGCAAAAAGACCAACAGGTACCCCATTGTAATCTAAAATAACAATGACATTTTTTGTACGATCATTTTTTGCTTTTTTCAATAATTCAGCTGGGTCCGACGTAAATTGAACTTGTTCACTTGGTAAAGTAAATGTTTCTATAACTTCTTTATATTCCTCTTTATACGGAACTAATTGAATCTCCCCTGTATGTATGTTCATGCTAAACTCTCCCATTTTCAACTTATTAACTTAAGCCTTGCTGCACTTTAGAATGTACTTTTCCATCTAAAAAGGTAATTTCAACTAATGCAGTTGGATTGCTTCCCTTCCAAGCAAAAATTTGCTTAATTTGTGTAGAATGTTCTACACCTTCTTCTATGAGTAAATCCCCTTCAAAACCAATTAAATCTTTTACTTCTTTATAAGTCATTCCTTCATTTATATTTGAAAAATGATTTATATTGATAGATTCTTTCTTCTGATTTTCCATCACAGTAGAAGAAGTCGCTGTTTGCTTTTTTACTTCTTTCTTCTGTTCACACGCTGTCATACTGAAACCTAAGCATAAACTACATAATATTAATGTGCTTTTTTTCATCATAACAGTTGTCCCTCCCATCATAATTAAACCATATTTTCCCTTAAAAATAAACTGAATATTTAATATTATATTAAAAAACCCTGCACAATTTAGTACAGGGTTAAGGTTATCTTTATTTATTCAAATGATTATTTGATTGATCATTCTGTTCTTTTCTTAGTTCTTGTTCTTCATCTTTTGGTAATTGTTTATCATTATCTTGAATTGGATTCGTTTCTTTATTTTCAATCATGTCATTTGGAACTTGTGGCATTACACGGCCGACAATTGCTGCTAACTCATCCAGTATACCTTCGCCTGTTTTTCCTTTTTTAATTTGCTTTCCAATTTGTTTCAGTCGTTCGTACGTATCAACATCTGCTACAACAACTGCATTAGCACCATCAGGATCGTTTTTCAAACTTTCTGCAACAGAGTATTTAATGGATTCAACACGAGTTCGATCGAGTTTCGCTTTTACATCGATTCCTACGATAGCATATTTCCCAACTACTACCGCTGTCGCATCATTCACACCTGGCACACTTGCTGCTAAAGATGCTAGATGATCCGCTGCTTTTTCATTTGGCTTATTTGACTTATTCGTATAATTAACATTTTTCATCGAAACATTTTTTTGCTCTGACTTTTCGTTTGGACTATCCTTTTTTCCAATACTACATCCAGTTATTAAAAAACAAACCATCAATATATATATTAAGATTTTCATTATTCTCACCACTTTACCATTAAAGTTTAATCATAAATTTTTTCAACAGCCTGCATTTTCTTCACTTTTTCTTCTGCTCCGCTATTTGCATTAATGAAGATTTGGTACGTATCTTTCCCTAACGTACCTACAAATTCATAGCAAAGTACTTCATTATGCAGATCATTTACTACGACAGCTTTACGTTCTTCCATAACTTTCACATCTGGATTAATTTTTTTTCTTGCTTCTGCTGCAGTTAGTTTTGCTGATGGAACTGTTCGTTTTTGATGTGACGCTAAATATTCTTTTGCGGAGAATCCAACGATAGAACCGTCATCTAAAGCAATTTTCATTTGAATTGCTTCAGGATAAATTCGTACGCCATTCTCATTTACTACATACGTAAATACTCCAACATTATCATATTGTGAGCTATCATAAAGCTCCATATTATTAAACTTATGGTCCTTTAAGAATTTCAAACCTTTACTTCCTGCGTCATTTAAACTAATCTTCTGTTCTTTAATTTCTCGATTATTCATAACCCAAATTGGATATCCGCCTTTTCCGGTAATATCCATATAAAACTCATTATTCGTTGCTTCATCTTTAATTTTCACACTATAGAAAGATTCTTTTGCACCTTTTCCACTTTTCTCAACTTCTACTTTTTCATTTCCTTTTAAATTCAAGAACGATTTTGCGATTTTCCCCGCTTCATCTTTTGAAATTGCTTTTCCTTCTGCTTCAAATCCACCTTTTTTATTTTTTTGTGCACTTGTAAAGGTAGGTCCGAAGTTTGTAGATGAATACGATGTTACATTTTTTTCTACTGTCTTTAGTCCGTCAATAATTGTATTGTCGGCAGGATCACGATTGGATGCGAGTGCCATCTCAACATCCATCCAGCGTAAATTGTTTTTCAAAACAAGATGTTGCACTTTTCTTAGTTCATCTTGTATATTTCCGGCATTTGAGTATAAAGTTTGCAACGTTTTGTATTCTTGATCATTTAACGGCTCTTTTTCTAAATCACGAATAGCTGCACGGTAACTAAAATCACCGATATTCGCTAAAAATTCTTCCGTTTTATTAAAAGGCATTAATGTTAAAGGAAGTTGCCCTACATCTGAACGAGCTTCAGATGTTAATCTCCATACATCTGCTAATGCAGGTGATAAAGATGCACGTGAATTCATCGCAAGCGTTGTGCCAATTTTATCGTGCAATAAATCTACCTCGTACGCTAAATCGTGAAACGCACGTTGATAGCTATTTTCTGCCCGAATTAATACTGCATTCTTCTCTTGATGCTCTTTATAGCCCCAGTACCCTGTGCCGACTACACCGATTGTTAATAATACGATTATAATACCTCGTAACATAGTTCCACCTCCGCTCTATTTACAGAAAATATGTTTCCCGATCTTTTTAATTTGTGGACGAGTCCAAATCCATTTACTTGTTGCAGTATCTGGATTGAAGTAGTACAATGCGTTTCCTGTTGGATCCCATCCATTAATTGCATCTAATACAGCCTTTTTCGCTGTTTCATTTGGCGTTAAATATATCTGTCCGTCTGCTACCGCTGTAAATGCTCTTGGCTCAAAGATTACACCCGAAACGGTATTTGGAAATGATGCACTTGTAACGCGATTCAAAATAACCGCAGCTACCGCAACTTGTCCTAAGTACGGCTCACCACGAGACTCTCCATATACTGCGTTTGCCATGAGCTGAATATCATTTTGAGAATAACCATTTGGAACATTTGTCCCTTTATTTTGAGATGGTTTATTTTTTTGTGCTGTACCACCACTATTTCCTTTATTAGCAGTTGACTTATCATACTTCGTTGCCTTCACAAGCATTTGCTTCGTTTTAGCTCCAGCTAAACCATCAACAGGTAATCCAAATTTCTCTTGAAAATTTCGAAGTGCCCAGTATGTACCCCATCCGAAAACACCATCCACTTTTCCCGTATAAAATCCGTTATATTTCAAACGAGATTGCAGTTCAATGACATCTTCGCCAGATGCTCCCCTTTGAATGACTTGATTAGAAAAGGCTTCTACATTTTTTAGTTGTATACTACTGACCATGAAAGATAGTCCTATGAACGCAAGTAAAACTGCTATTTTAAAAATAGCTTTTTGGCGCATAATTTTCCCTCCTTAATTACGGAAATGATTTCTTGGTTATGTTTTGTAAAAGGCTCGCTTTTATGTAAAGAAGACAAAAAAATCCAAGCTCATATCGTTGAAAAAATATGTAAACAATATATAAAAAGGATAAAAGGAGTTCATCATGAGGAAATTGTTAAAGCGTGTCGTACTGGTCATTCTGCTCATAACAACATGTTCAAATATATATACCGGCTCATCAATTGTTCATGCGCAGCCGCCGTATGCGAAATGGGGGAAACTTGCTGTAGAAAAGACGAAAGAACAATACCCGAAAGCTGATATAATTGATTATCTTCATATAGGTAGAAAACCGAAAACAGTTCAAATAACAGTTGAAAAATTTAAATTATGGTTACGTGAAGATGGAAAAGAATATGGTGTTTTTGTGGATGTAGAATTTGAAACGAAGACAGAGAAATTTATTAAGGTGTCGTTTCAGAAGACGAGTAGATAAAATGAAAACCTCACTGTTTACATTATAAACAGTGAGGTTTTCATTTCTAAATTACTTTCAATTGTGAAGAAATGAAATAATTGAACTGGATTGAATGGATTTACTTGTGCCCTTACTGAAAATTACAATTCTCTTGTATATGTTCAATAAATAATTTTAATGGAACAAGTCCACGTTTAGGCATATGACTACTTATTACAGCAACTACCTCTAACTGCGGAACGATGATGATATATTGTCCGCCATATCCCATAGCAAAGTACATACAATACGGTATGTGAAATCTTTCGTTATTCAAAACCCACCAGTGATATCCATACGCCCCAACATGTTCATACGTTTCAAATAGAGCTACACTTGATTCTTCTAACCATTTCGATGATACAATTTCATTCCCTTGCCAATACCCATTTTGTAAACATAATATTCCTAACTTTAATAAATCTTTAGACTTCATTTTCATTCCGAAGCCGCCGACATGTATTCCTTGCGGATCTTGCTGCCACTCATATTCGGTAATTTCTAATGGATCAAATACATATTTTTTCGCAAACTGTTCTGTCGGCATTCCAGTAGCTTTTTGGATAATGTAACTAAGTAAATGCGAAGAGCCTGAGTTATAATTCATTTTTGTAGCCAGTTCTTCAATCATTGGTTTTTCTAATATGTACTGCACCCAGTTATCCGATTCTACAAAATCGTTTGGGAACACTACTCCATTTCCGAACTCTTTCCAATCCTCACCTGTAGTCATCGTTAATAAATGATACAGAGTCAAATCCTGCTTTTCCTCAGATACATTTTCAATCCACTCTGTAATCGGTGTATGTATATCATTTATATATGCTTTATCGATTGCAATACCTATTAATATAGATACAATGCTTTTTGTAATCGAATTTATTTTATATAAGTTATTTGCACATTCGGGTGTTTTATAATACTCAGTTGTTAATTCCCCTTTTCGATAAACAAGAAATGTATTTACTTTTTTCTTTTCAAATTTATTTTCTAGCTGCTTGAAATCCAATACTTTACCTCCAATTAAATCATTACCTAATTTATTATATCTTGTAGCTTTAATTAAAACATACTTGTGTTCAAATAAAAAACAAACCTGCCAGTAATGAACTGACAGGTTTGTTTTTATAATTTCGTGCGAACATTCCAAAGCTCTGGGAAGAAACGTTGATCAAGTACTCGTTTTAAATAAGATACACCAGAAGAGCCGCCTGTTCCTATTTTATGTCCGATAATGCGTTCTACTGTTTTCATATGACGGAAACGCCATTGTTGTAGCCAATCTTCAATATCGATAAGTTTTTCAGCAAGCTGATATAAATTCCAATATTTTTTCACATCCGCATACACTTCAAGCCATGCTGCTTCTACTGTTGCATCTTCTTCGTAAGGCTGCGTAATATCACGATTTAACACGTCTTTATGAATTGGGAATCCTTCTTTTACAAGGGCTTGAATTGCCACATCATATAAACTTGGTGCATGTAGCGCTTTATGAAGTCGAGCATGTAATTCTGGATCTTTTTCATAAATTTTTAAGGCATGCGGCGTTTTATAACCAAGCGCATACTCAATCATACGATATTGATACGATTGAAAACCTGAAGCTTGACCGAGCGAGTCACGAAACTCAATGTACTCGGATGGCGTTAATGTCGCAAGAATATCCCAAGATTGAATGATTTGTGATTGAATTTTTGATACACGTGCTAACATTTTAAAAGCTGGTTGTAATTTGTCTTGTTTAATAGATTCAATTGCTGCGTTTAACTCATGTAAAATAAGCTTCATCCAAAGTTCGCTTGCTTGGTGAATAACGATGAACAACATTTCATCATGGTGGTCTGATAATCTCTTTTGAGAAGATAGTAAACTATCTAATTGTAAATATTCCCCGTACGTCATATTCTCTTTAAAGTCCGTATGAATCCCTTTTTCCATAATTACCTTTTCATTTTCTTTCATATTAGCAAAACGCCCCTTTATATATATTTCTACTTATATTGGTCTAATAACTGCTCGAACTGGACTTCCATCTGCATCTGATAAGGCAAGTGGTAATGCGATTAGTTCGTAATCACCATCTGCTACATGATCTAGTGCGACATTTTCTAAAATGTGTATACCATGTTTAAACAATTGATGATGCGCTGCTAATTCTTTATCATCTAATGGATCAACTGATGGTACATCCACCCCGATTAAACGTATACCTTTTTCTGAAAGAAATGGTGCTATATCCGCACGTAAATGCGGGATTATATCTGGGAATTCATTCGCTTTACCATGTGAAGATGTGCGTAACAACAAGCGTTCTACGCCTTCTAAATGAAATTTCTCTAATTCCTTTTTCCCAATGCTTTCAAGATTAGAAACGTCAATGATTCGCGTAGGTCCGACATAAACTTGAATATCTAAATCTAACACTTTCTTTCCATCATTATCAAAATGAAACGGTGCATCAATATGAGTGCCTGTATGAATACTCATCGTTAACTTTCCGACATTTACTGAGCCACTCTCTTCTTTTGACCATGATACTTCATACGAGAACGGTGTATCCCCTGGCCAAGTAGCAATATCATTATTTAGCGGTTGTGAAATATCAATCCACTCTGATGTTTTCATACTTATGCCACAACCTCTCGCTTATTTTCAAATTGCTTGTACTCTTCATCTTTCATAATTTTCTTTAAAATCATAACAGACTGCCATACTTCTTCGTACGTATTATATAAAGCAACTGGCGCAAGTCTCACTCCATTTGGCGCTCTAAAATCTGGAATTACTCCATTTGCTTTTAACGCTTTACATATACGTGCTGCTTCTGCATGCTCTAAATAAATATGCCCGCCTCGTTTTTCATCCTCTAATGGATTTCCAATTGTAAAGCCGAAATCTTTTAATTCATGAACAATTAAATCAAGCATGTACCTTGTAATATGTAAGGATTTTTCACGTAAACGTTCTATACCAGCATCTTTAAATATTTCAAGTGAACCGATTAAAGGTGCAGTACTTAATATGTGCGGTGTACCAATTTGATACGCACCTGCATGATCAGCAGCTGTTAATGTATGTTCCATATCAAACTGCTTATCTTTTCTAGAACTAAACCAGCCAGACAAGCCTGGAAGTCTATTAAAATGCTTTTTATTTACATAAAGGCCAGCAACACCGCCAGGTCCTGCGTTTAAGTATTTATAATTACACCAAATAGCAAAGTCAACATCCCATTCTTTGAAATGATGCGGAATAGAACCGATTGAGTGACATAAATCGAACCCGATATGAATACCACGCTCATGAGCTTCCGCTGTTAAACGTTTCATATCAAGAATTTGTCCACTTCTATATAGTACAGAAGGCAATAAAATTAACGCGATGTCATCTGTCATTGCTTGAATAATATCATCTTCAGAAAGTGTTCTACCGTCTCGGCTCTTCACTCGTACTAAATGCTCATCTGGATCTAGGCCCTTTAAACGAATTTGACTTTGAAGTGCATATATATCTGACGGAAATGTTAATTCATCCGCAAGAATTTTTGTCCGAATTCCTTTCGGCTCATAGAAAGTTGCGATTACTTGATGAATATTCGTTGTCGTGGAACCGGTTACAATATTTTCTTCTGGTAAAGCTCCAATAAGAGGTGCAGTCAATTCACCTAATTTCTCCGAAAGGAAAAACCACGGATGCTCACCCTCGGTCCAGCCGTCAATGCCATACTCTTTCCATGAATCTAGCAACGTAAGTAACGATTTCTCTGCTCTTTTTGAAAGTAGCCCTAATGAGTTTCCATCTAAATATATTGTTCCTTCTTTTTTATAAAATTCAGTTTGAAAATCTTTCAGTTCATCATGTTTATCACATTCAAGCGCATACTCATAAGTTGGTTGAAATGGTTCTTTATACATGGTGTCACCTTCTCTTAATTTTCTTTTTATTCTAACTAATTGAAATATATCACCTTAGTTGATATAACGTCAATGATATTATGTCAGTTGACTTTATATATGAATTTCTTTTACAATACAGTTATATTTTCAGATATTTCAGTATAAAGAGGTGATTCTTTGAAAAACACTACTCTTTCATCAAGAAAACACCGCTCCTTAGAAACAAAGAAGAAACTATTACACTCTGGTTACACTATTTTTATTCGTAACGGATTTCAAAAAACGACAATTACACAAATTATTAAACACGCTGAAACCGGTTATGGCACGGCATATGTATACTTTAAAAACAAAGATGATCTCCTCATCGTTTTAATGGAAGATGTTATGAATCAATTTTATAATATCGCTGAGCGCTCTTTTTCGCCTCAAACGACAGAAGAAGCACGTACAATGATTCAAAATCAAGTTAAAGCATTTTTACAATTAGCAGAGAAAGAACGAGCAATTTTACAAGTTGTAGAAGAAGCAATTGGGTTATCAAAAGAGATACGTCAAAAATGGGATGAGATACGGGAACGCTTTATAAACAGTATTACGCAAGATATTACATACTCTCAAGAAAGTGGGTTAGCACATTCTGAATTGAATAAAGAAATTGTAGCACGTGCTTGGTTTGCGATGAATGAGATGTTTCTTTGGACGATTGTGCAAAATGATAAAAAGATCGACCTAGAAGAAATTGTGCATACATTGACGAAAATGTATACGACGGGTTTATATAAATAGCACACCTTCAATACATAAGGTGTGCTATTTTACATCTATAAAAATATATTATTTGGGTATGGTAGCGCTACAGAAGGCTTTTCAGATAATGAGAAATATTGTAGTTTTAAAGATTCACCATCTATTGACTTCAGCTTACCACTGATAACTTCACATTCAAACACAACAACAATGTATTCTACTTGATCTCCATTCGAATATGTATGACGGAACTCTTTCCCTCCAAATATCCCTTTTTGCTTTTTCACTCGTACTTTCAGCCCCGTTTCTTCCCAAACTTCCCGAACTACTGCTTCTTCTGGAGTTTCTCCAAGTTCAATTGCTCCAGCTGGCAAGCTCCAGTATTCTCCGCCAGGATATTGAAATAAGATTTCCCCTTGCTCATTTTTAATAACAGCAGCTACACTCGGTATAAAAATTAGTTCATGACCTAATTGCTCACGGATTTTTTTATAATATAGCGACATCGACATATAATTCTCTCCTACTCCATTAATAAATAACTGTATTTTCTGACACAAATTGTATAATAATACCAATAATAATTTCTATATAGAAAGGATAACAAAATGAACCAAGTACAACTAGTAAATAGCTTTCTATCATTTTTAGATACGACAAAACAGCCTACTAGCTTAAAATTTTTAAATGAGCTTATTAAAGCTCATCAAGAAAAAATAAAATGGGAAACTCTTACTAAAATAATTGACTGGGAAAAAGGTAATGAAACAGGCAATTATTTTCCTTCCATTGAGACATACATAAACCGTATTACAACAAAAGGTCTCGGGGGTACTTGTTGGACGCACTCAATTGGATTCCATTGGTTATTATCAAATCTTGGTTTTGATGTTCATTATATGTATATGGATCCCGGACATTTATGCTTACAGGTTAACTTAGACCGACCTTATTATGTTGATGTTGGTTATTATGCACCTTTATTCCAAGCTTACCCACTTTATGAATCATTTCAAGTAAGTAATGTAAGAGAAACTTTCACTTATGAAGTCTCAAATAATAGGATTAAAATTGCTAGAAAGCCAGGTCCAGCAAAAATCTTACATACAGAGCTAATACATTTATCAAGTATGAAAGAACTCATTACAATGTCTAACGATTGGCATACATCTCCTGTATTAAAGAAAATTCAGATTTTCGGTTATATCGATGGTATTCCAACTTCTATTAATAATAATGTTTTAAAACGATATTTCCAAGGTAAGAAAAGAGAACACATCATTACATCTTCTGAACTTAATTATTGGATAACAGAAAGATTTTGTGTTGATAAAGAAATATATGAAAGAGCTATTGAGATTTTCAATGAAAAATCTTCAAACAGTAAAAGCGTTACTCACGGAATTGAGTAACGCTTTTACCTTATTTTTAATATTAAACTTCTTTATGATAAGCAGTTTCTACACATTCTGCTAGACGCTCCATTTGTTCCATTGCTAAACCTCGTGAAATCCAGCCTGTTAACTTATACATAATTTTATAGTAAAAATTAGTCGGTTCATATTCTGAAATTAATGTTAGTGCTGTACCTTCTTCATCTTCTTCTAACATATAAGTCATCGCTGAATAACCTTGCTTCATTTCACTACCTAGTGAAATAATATGGGGTGTATCGTATTCAAGAATTTCTACTTCTGCCTCCAATATTTTCTTACCGACTTTTTGAACAGAAATATATTTATCTCCTACACGTGGATTCTCTTTATCTATATTTGAAGGATAGCGATTTTCTATCATAAATGTATTCCATTCTTTTATTTTTTCATCTTCTATTATGTAGTCACATACAACATCCATTGGTGCTTTTATTACTATTTCAATTGCAAAACTCATTATACTGCCCCTCTCAAATACCCTATCCATTTCTATTTAACTAAATCATTATGCCATATTTTATATAGTGAAATACAAGTGGAATTTTAATTTTTATTACGAGAATATTTATCGTAATAAGGAAAGCATGAATAAGTCATTTAAATACTTATTCATGCCAAATATTTTACTAACGATACAACAATTAAATATAGCGCAACGAGTAGTAAAACGATACCCATACTTCTATTTTCTTTATTTTTAAAATTTTGAACCCCTAAACTAACTAACATAAACCCTAAAAGCGTTTGTAAAATTAGCATACTCAGTTCCGAAGTATCATTCCAACTATAAATGGAATACCCCATTATAATAATTGCAAGTAAAACAGTTACAATCCTATTCATACGCAAATCCTCCCTTTTTAAAAAGAAACCGCTAAGTTTCCTTAGCGGTTTTATTAACAATTGATATTTATAAAAAGTGCTTTTCATGAATTTGATATAAGTCAAAAGAATTTCCTGGTCAATATAAATTCGCATGTTAGCCCACTTTTTCTTTATCCAGTCTACTCACAATTCCAAAAATAAATTTATATTCAAACCTCCTCTTCTTTATCTTTTTAAAACCTTCTTTCGTATCAAAAATAAAACAAGTTTTCCGAAACCAAATTCGTATGTATACAGACTCCAAGTAAATAGGTTTTATAATTCCTCGTTCTTCAAATTCAGTTCCATCTTTATTTTCAGTTTCTGTTCGAACGAACCACCTATTTCCAATGCCGATTTCAATATACTTCATAGTAAGCCCCCCCTTCCGGGAATTAATTTCTAACTATTCTATTATTTCCCCGGTAAGCGCACATTCCGACAGAACATGAGTACACAAAGAAAAAGTAGATTACAAAAATCTACTTTATAACTTGTATTTTTGCATTCGTTTATAAAATGTACTTCGAGGTACATCTAACAGTTTTGCAGCTAACGAAACATTTCCGTTCGTCTTTTCTAGCGCTTCAATCATGCTATCACGCTGTATTTTTTCACGGAAATTCAATGTGTCCTCTGTTTTATTTTCTGTTTGCAATTCAAGCTGATGTTGATTTCTCATCATTGTTTGTAATAAAAAAGAGATTTGTTTTTCGCATATTTCCCGTCCTTGCGACAAAATGTAGATGCGTTCTAATGCATTTAATAATTCTCGAATATTTCCGGGCCATGTATGCTGAGAAAATTGATTACAAATACTTTTTGGAAATACAACATTCCAATTCTTTCGTTTGCAAAAGTGTTTTATGAAGTACGGAATATCCTCTTTTCTTTCTATTAACGATGGAACATATAGCGGATAAACATGTAAACGATAATATAAATCTTGACGGAATTTCCCTTCTTCTACTAATCGCAATAGATCTTTATGTGTCGCAGTAATAATACGAATATTAACTGGCACCTCTTTTGAACTGCCAATTGGGGTTACTGTTCGTTCTTGTAAAACACGCAATAATGCTACTTGCATCTCTGGTGGCACTTCACCAATTTCATCTAAAAATATTGTTCCTCCGTCTGCTTGTTCGAATTTCCCTTTATATCCTTGGCGCCGTGCACCTGTAAACGCTCCTTCAGCATAACCGAACAATTCACTTTCCATTAATTCTTTCGGTAATGAACCGCAGTTAACAGCTATAAAAGGACCATTTTTTCTTGGACTATTTTCATGAATCGCTCTCGCTACATATTCTTTTCCTACACCTGTTTCACCACAAACATATACACTTGCATCAGTTGGTGATACAAGCTTAATTTCTTCTAATGTATGTTGAAATGCATCGCTTGTCCCAATTACTCCAGGGAAAGTGATGCCATTTATAAATAGGGAAGTTGAAAATAATTTTTCTTGTTTATTTTCCTTTACATAAATACATTTCCCAATCATTCTATTATTACTGTATACTGGAACTTCTAATTTAGTTTTCAATCCATAGTGCATTAAATCTGCAAGTTTCATTCGTGACCAATTACATACTCGTTCCCGAACCCTCTTGCTTGCAGAAACGATAACATCACGATGATTACAAATTACAACTTGTTCATCACTATCAATTACATCTAAAAAACGATGGATTAAATGCAGTTCATTTTGATGTACTCGAATACTACATTCACGTTCAATCGCATGTGCAATCGAAGTTACCATTCCGAGCATATATGGATGCGAAAATTCAATTGGACAGGAGAAATCTAGAACACCAATTAATTTCCCATCATCGTTATGAATGGGAGCAGCCGCACAGCTCCAGCTATGAGATGCGACAGAATAATGCTCTGTACCACTTATCATAATAGCCTCTTCAATCTCAAGCGCTGTTCCTATTGCATTTGTACCAACAGCTGCTTCCGTCCATTTCACACCTTCAATGAAGTTAATATGTTTTGCTCGTTTCAATGTTTGTTCATTTCCACTTAACGATAGAACGTAACCATCTGGATCAATTAATAATGCCATCATTTGCAGTTCATCAATGGTTTTTCTCATATTTTGTATTTGAGGTATTGCTATATCTAAGAAGATTTCACTCTTTTTCTTTTGGTCTTGAAAAATATTAGAAGACAAAATTTTCTGACCTTTATTCATATGAGGATTCACATTTGCTTGTTTACATCGATACCATGACTCTGAAATTCTTTCGTTTATACGGTTCGAATCAAGGACTCCTTCATCAACAAACTTTTTCCATGTATGTAAGTAAAACGGTGAAGCTAACATTGTATCATCTCCCTATTTATTGTTTTGGAGATCTGTAAAAAACATACCTTTATTATAAAACTGAATAAAAGCGTTTTCAATAAAACTAGAAAGACGACACAAATATGTTAATAATTTGAATATCTTAATGCGCTTCTTTATTCTTTTTTAGTAGCACTATGTTTTGTATAATGGACGCAAAGAAAATACATAACCAAAACCACATTTGTGGATTACCGTTTATAAAGAAAATAATTACGGCTATTGCAAATAAAATTGTGGATGCTACACTAAAATATAATTTTGTTTTCATTCCCATTATCCCTCACCTCTCTATCACTTTACAGTACACACTAACTCTTCATTTTTCATCTCTACTATGTACTCCTGAAAAACATATTGTTTCCCTCCATGTTTTTCATACCATTCGTGTATTTTTTTAGTATGCTTCTCATCACTTCTAATTTTTGATTCTATTTCTTTATACTGTTCATAACTATCATATTCCCATATGGCAAACACTTCAGTCGTGCCATTCTTATTATCTTTCATTCAGCGCCCTATTAGCCTAGATCCATGCTTTAACTGATTAGGTAAGTTCGTGTTATTGAAATGATCATTAAAAATTTTAATAAATTCATTTTTTACTATATAGTACTTTCTTCTATAAAACATACATTTCCACCTCTTTAATGAACAGACTCAAATACACCTTCCCATTACTACCGTATTATAATACTTCCCATCCGACAGCCTTTTATCATTTTTTAAAATACCTTCTACTTCAAAACCTAACTTTTTATAAAGCTGAATGGCTTTTTCATTTGTCTCTAATACTTGTAATGATATCTTTTTAATCTCATTTTCATCAGCCCAATGAATAGATTGTCCCAATAGACTCTTACCTATTCCATATCCCCAAAATTCTTTTAAAATACAAACACCAAATTCTATTTTATGAGATAATCTCTTTAAATTTGACCCTTCGCATCTTGAAAATCCAACGATTCGATCATGTACTTCTGCAACTAAAAACAGGTTCTTACTCTCTTCACTATCTGTTTTTATTATGTTTTGAAATCCTATCTTATCTATAAATCCCTCTCCAGCTTCTCTATCCATATTTTCAGTTTCTCCATCGATCTGAACTCTAATTTCCGACAACTGTTCCGCATCTGTTTCAGCTGCAGAACGAACTGTATAAACTAATCCATTTATGTGAAACTCTTGCCCTTTTATAATCATTTCAAACTCCTTTTAAATGCAGTCTATTGATGCTATTACAATTTCTTTACCTTGTTTCTCAAATTCTTGAATTGTTTCTTTACTAGCCTCCGAATCTGTTATTATAAGGTCAATTTCAATCAGTGACTCTCCTTTTATAAAGTAGTCTATTCCAAGTTTATTATGAGGAGCTAAACAAATATTTCTTCTAGCAATCTTACTTACTGTTTTACTAAAAAAAGCAACTTCCGGCGTTGCAGTACTTATACCGTTTAATGAAATGCCACCACCTGTAGAGAAATTAAGATCAATAGAAAATCTACTTATCAACTCTGAGGCAAGTGTATCTGTCATATTTCCTGATGGTTTCACCATTCCACCAATTAAGTACATATCAATGTTCTTATATTCCCGTAACGTACTAGCAATTTCTAAAGCATTCGTAATAACTGTAAATGATGTTTCAGGTAAATATTTTAACATGGCATAATGAATAGAAGCTCCACCAATAAAAACGGAATCTCCTTCTTGTATATAAGAAGCTGCGATTTTTGCAATTGCGTCTTCATATACAGAACCATTACTATAACGTTTCAATGGCTTGGTAGCTAAATTCCTTACTCTAGCAAGTTCAATTGCTCCTCCATGTGTTCTTTTTAACAAGCCATCCTTCTCCATAATAGACAAATCTCTTCTTATAGAATCGATAGACATATCGAAACTTTCCGCAAGATCCCTTGCAATTACCCTTCCATTTTTCTTAAGTAACTCTAAAATTTTCTCTCTACGCTCTTCAGTAAACATGTGTCCACCGCCGTTATTGAAGATTCTGAAATCTTATCCTTATTTTAATTATATGCATGTCTCTTCCGCTTTACAATATTTTCAATTCTTATTCACTCCGTTTTATTCAGCTTTTTTCCTCTTTCTATTCCGTTAACTGGACAACGAAATAAATGTATATTTGCATATTCCACAAACACACTTCCATTTACCTTCCTATTGATGTAAAATTATTCCTATGTTTTACTTTTTAACACAGAAAGGAATTACTATGAAATCTATAATGAAAGTAACTTGTACAGCACTATTATTTACAGGACTAATGGCAGGATGTAATGGGAATACTGCACCAAAACAAGAAAAGAGCGCTATTGAAAAGAATGCAATGCACTATGGGGAAATAGTTAAAAACGAATACTATAGAGCAACTGTTGAAAATGCAAAGTTTGAAAAAATAGACAAAGAACGGCGCATCACTACTCGTGTTATGATTAATAATGTTCGAGACGATGGACAAACTATTGATCTTTCGGAAATAAAATATTTCATACAAGATGAAAAAACTGGTCAGAAATATGAAGGTGAAGCTCATCCGATATATGACGAGCACTATAAAAATGTTCCACACGAATTCTCTTTAACTACTGACGTTGTATTTGAACTGAAAACTTCACCAAAAGATTTAAATAATATGTATCTATACATAGATAGCAAAGCTGCACCGTTAACAGATACATATTGGAAGCTGGATCATTTAGTATCTAAATAAAAAACAGTCAAAAACGACTGTTTTTTATTTGTAGAGTTATAAAGTTTACTAGTTATCTATTTCCAGCAATACATTTTTTGCACAAATCATCACTTCTTCAAATGGACAATCAAATAAAACCCCTAGTTCAAAACCATCTTCAGCAAGATCTATTTCATGACATAACCACCAAGCACCTTCAAAATTTTCTGGAATAGAACATTTTGAAACTCCTGTAAAAGTTACTTTTAGTTTATCAAATTCATTAAAAGTACCGCTGCAATCTAAAGTTATAATTATCGTATCTTTTGATCTTCTCTCAACTGATGTAACTTGACTGTCATGTAGTGAGTATTCATGTAGTTGAACGACATTCTGCGCGAGTCTTTCTTTTATAGAATTATAATTATCTTTATAAGCTTGTTCTAAATCATCCATTCTTTTCTCATAATCCTCTGTCCATTCAAGCATAAGTTTCTTTAGTTTTTCCGATGGGTATTCTGAATTAATTGTATTATCATGAATGTACGGATGTAGTGACTTAGGTAGAAACTTTAATAAATCTTCTTTCTTTTCTTCCGCATCTTCTCTTAAACTTTGCTTATGATCCATTCCTATCTTTTCACTCTCTCGCAACATCTCTTCCCATCCTTCTACTGTTTCTGAGAAGTTTAAAAATCCAGACACTTGCATTTCTTTATACCAATCTTTATTAAAATACTTCAAAGACTTTCCCCCTAAAATATTTTAGCATCCAATAAAAGCGATATATCTATTTATCATATCATTCCAATAACTATTTTTTCTAAAGAAAAAATGCAAAACTGTAAATATTCCGCCTTTTATTTCTAAAACTTCAGAATATTTACAATAGTTGATAATTAGAATACATTTTACTAGTACAAAGATTCACATGTACAAAAATCTAAACAAAAAGGGATGGTTATATGTTGAAGAAATTAGTAGCAGGGACATTAGTAGCTGGATTTGCATTAACTGGGGGACTAGGCGTAGCAAGTGCTGAAGAAAAAAGTAACACAATTAAATCATTTGATTATTTAAAAGTTGATGAACAAAATGTTACTTCCTTTGCTAAATTAAGTGATCAAGAGAAAAAAGACATCCAAATTACTATGGTATTACCTGAGCAAAATGAAAATGGAGATTGGTTAGCTTACGGTTTTACTAGCAGAGAAACATTAGATGCTTATATTGAAAAGGATAAAAAAGTACTTAAAAATAAAATTAATCCTTTAGGTAGCGGCGCTGGTAGTACTGATTTTTATGAACATATAAATAAAGGTGGACAATACATTTACTGGAGCAGCGGCTTTAAGAATTTACCTTCTAGCTGGAACGATAGAATTTCTTCTGTAAGTACGGCTTCACCTTCTGCAAGTTATTCAACGACACTTTGGGAGCATACTTCTACACAAGGATATGGAAAAGGTGTTATATTTAAACACGCTGATTGGTATGGTAAAACTGCTAATTTAGCTCCTGAATGGAACGATAAAACTTCAGCTATTGACGTAAAAAAATAATAGGATATTCAATTTCTTCCGTAAAAATTCAAACCACTATTCTCTTATTCGTTTAGAGAATAGTGGTTTATTATAATTCCATTTAAGCATGTACAGCATGCCCTACAGCTTGCAATAAAGCTTCATGAATCGATTCAGATAAAGTTGGATGCGCTGCAATATAATCTCTCATAATATCAGCGGTAACTTCCGTATGAATCATTACAGTTCCTTGACCAATTAGTTCTGTTGCGCGAGGACCAATAATAGAAATTCCAACAATTTCTTGATATTTAGGTTCCACAATAACTTTTACTTTCCCCGTTTGTTCTCCAATAATAAGCGCTTTTCCATTCGCTGTAAAAGGAAATTCGCCAATTTGTATGTCACCGTACTGCTCTTTTGCATCTTTTTCTGTTAAACCGACGCTAGCAATTTCTGGAGCGGTATAAATACAGCGAGGTACAGCATGGTAGTTTACTTTTACATCTTCTCCACTCGCGTGTAATGCTGCCGTCGTTCCTTCATGGAATGCAACGTGAGCAAGCTGGATTCCACCAATCACATCACCTGCTGCGTAAATATGTGATACATTGGTTTGCATATGTTCATTCACAGAAATTCCTTTATTTGAATATTGAATGCCTGCTTTTTCTAAATTTAATTGTTGTACACGTGGTTGTCGGCCGACAGAAACGAGAACAAATTCTGGATTAACTTCTTGGATACTTCCTTCATATTCAAATAAAGCCTGCTTCTTATAACTATTTAATCCTTTTAAAGTTGCTCCTGTAAATATTTTTACGCCATCATTTTCTAGCTCCCCTCTTAAAATGTGTGCGATATCTTCATCTTCACCTGGTAATAATTGCGGTGCCATTTCAATAATTGTAACTTTTGTTCCAAGACGACTATAAATACTTGCAAACTCGCACCCTATTACACCACCGCCAACGATTAATAATGATTTCGGTATGTTTTTTAGAGACATTGCATGCGTACTATTTAAAATCCACTTCCCGTCAAATGGAGCAAGAGGTAATTCAGTTGGTTCTGAACCTGTCGCTATAATGAACTGTTCTCCATCTACTATATCTTCTTTATCACCGTATATAATTCGTACACGATGATCCGTTTTAAATTTCGCTTTACCTTGTATAACTTTTATTTTATTTTTCTTCATTAAATATTGAATTCCTTGGACGAGCTGCGTTACAATTTGCGATTTCCTCACCTGCATTTGCTTCCAATCAACTGATATACTTTCTTTGTTAAGTGTAACTCCATAATGATTCGCTTTTCTCACAATGTCATGCACTTCTGCACTTTCTAACAATGATTTTGTAGGCATGCACCCGACATTTAAACAAGTCCCGCCAAGAACAGCTTCATCAATAAGAGTGACATTTTTTCCATTTTGAGCCGC
The DNA here is from genome assembly GCF_054062215.1 of Bacillus sp. TE9106W. Taxonomy (NCBI): domain Bacteria; kingdom Bacillati; phylum Bacillota; class Bacilli; order Caryophanales; family Bacillaceae; genus Bacillus; species Bacillus sp. TE9106W. The sequence goes on along the minus strand of NZ_JBSSFA010000005.1, from coordinate 30,179 downwards.
GGTAATTGCCGCTACATAGCCAGCAGGTCCGCCTCCAATAACGACTAATTTACTCATTCTCTCACCTTCTCTTTATAAAAGAATTGTTACAGGTTCTTCTAAATAGCGTTTAATTGTGCGTAAAAATGCAGCTGCTGGTGCACCGTCTAGTACACGATGATCGAATGTTAAACTTAAAGGTAACATACTTCCTTTTTTAAATTTTTTTCCTTTATATACAGGAACATATTCAATTGCACCTACACCTAAAATACCAGTTTCTGGTGTGTTTAATACTGGTGTAAAATATTCAATACCGAAGCTTCCTAAATTACTAATTGTAAATGTTGTTCCTTGCATATCATCACTATTTAAATTGCCTGCTCGTGCCTTTTGTGCCGCATTCTTAATCTCTTTAGATAACTCTACTAATGAGAGATTATTTGCGAAGCGAATAGCTGGAACGACTAATCCTTTTTCTAATGCGACTGCCATACCTAAATGAACATGTTCAAATTGATGAATTGCATCATCTATATAAGCGCTGTTCATTTCTTTATGATCCCCAAGCGCTAATACAACAGCTCGAGAAACGAAATCCGTAATGGTTAATTTGTTATCGTACCGTTTTTGTACAACTTCTGCTATTTCTTTATGTAAAGCAACTAAATCTGTTACATCTACTTTCATCGTTAACGTTAATTGTGCGCTATTTTGTAAGCTTGCATGCATACGATTTGCGATTGCTTTCCGCATACCAGTAACAGGAATTACTTTACTTTCTTCTTGTTCAAGTACTTCTGGGATTGCTACTCTTTCTTCAAGTGCCTTTAATACATCTACCTTTGTAATTCTTCCACCTGGACCTGTACCAAGTAATGCTCTAATATCAAGATTTTCAGTTTTCGCAATCTTCTTCGCTACAGGAGATATTTTGATTCTTTGTTTATTCGTAACTTCTTTCCCTAACGGTTCTGGATGTTGTACATTTTGCGGTACTTCACTCGCTGTCAGCTCTTCCTCAACCTTTGTGCTTTCATGTACCTCTACTTTTTCATTCGGTTTACCAATGTAGCAAATTACAGTGCCAGGTGGAACCCCCTCATCTTCACTTACAGCTATATCAAGAACAGTTCCATCAGCTGGTGCTTCTATTTCCGTTTCAATTTTTTCCGAGTTAATACTGGCAATTAATTCTCCTTTTGAGACATGATCACCCGCTTTAATATTCCAGCTCGTAATAATACCCTCTTTCATCGCCATCCCTAACTTCGGCATTACAACTTCTACAGCCATATTTCTCTCTCCCTTCTCATCGTTTCATTACACATGTAATAAAGATTGGTCTCCGATCATTTCTGATACAGTTTCAATTACTTTCTCCGGCGTTGGTAAATATAACTTTTCAAGTGGTGGTGAGAACGGAACTGGTGTATGTGGTGCTGTAATTCGTTTAATAGGTGCATCTAATAAATCAAATCCTTTATCCGCTACAATTGCTGCAATATCTGTCGCAATGCTACATCTAGGGTTTGCTTCATCAATAACAATCAGTCGATTCGTTTTTTCAACAGATGATAAGATTGTATCTTCATCAAGTGGTGATAAAGAACGCGGATCAATCACTTCTACTTCAAGTCCTTTTTTCGCTAATTGCTCAGCAGCCGCAAGTGCTGTATGAACTTGTTTTCCAATTGCGACGATTGTTACGTCAGAACCTTCCCGTTTAATATCCGCTTTTCCTAATGGAATTGTGTAATAACCTTCTGGCACTTCACCCTTCATATTGTAGAGTGTTTTATCTTCAAAGAAGATTACTGGATCATCATCTTCAATTGCCGCTAATAGTAAACCTTTTGCATCATACGGAGTAGAAGGAACGACAACTTTAATTCCTGGAATACTCGTAAACAACGCATATAAACTTTGTGAATGCTGCGCTGCTGCGCTAAATCCAGCACCATGCATCGTACGTACTGTAACTGGCACTTTCGCTTTACCACCGAACATATAACGGAACTTTGCACCTTGGTTTAATACTTGATCGAGGCAACTACCGATAAAATCATTAAACATTAATTCAGCTATCGGACGTAAACCTGTTGCCGCAGCTGCCATCGCTGCTCCCATATAACCCGCTTCTGAAATTGGTGTATCTAAAATACGATTTCGACCAAATTCTTGTACAAGACCTTTCGTAACACCAAGAACACCGCCCCATGCTTCATCATCTTGCAAGTGATCAACTTGAGCACCACCTGCAACGTCCTCTCCTATTAAAATTACATTTTCATCACGGCGCATTGAGATTTTCATCGCTTCATTAATTGCAGTTGACATACTTACTGTTCTAGTCATTCTGTTTCACCCTCCTCTTATTTGTAAGAAACGTATACATCTTTTAATAATTCTTCATCCTCTGGATATGGACTATTTTCACTAAATTCAATTGATTTTTGTACTGCATCATCTACTGCCTTTTCCATATCCACAAGTTCAGACTCAGTTAATAAAGCTTCATGAATTAAATGCTTACGGAAATTCACAATTGCATCTTTTTCGTTTAAATGTTCTTCTTTTTCTTCTGAAGTTTTATACGTTTGTGCTTCACCTTCGAAATGACCGTAATTACGATATGTCATACATTCAATTATTGTTGGACCATCGCCATTACGCGCACGTTCTACTGCTTCTTCAGCAGCTTTATATACAGCTAGCAGATCCTTTCCATCTACTTGAACACCTGGAATGTTATAAGCTTTCGCACGATCTGCAATAGAATCGCAACTTGAAGCATATTCAAAGGTCGTTGCTTCACCGTAACCGTTATTTTCTGCAATAAAAATAACAGGTAACTTCCAAATCGCCGCTAAATTAACCCCTTCATGGAATGTTCCTTCATTATTTGCTCCGTCACCGAAGAAACAAACACTTACATCTTTCGTTCCTTTATATTTAGCTGTTAATGCCGAACCGCAAGCAAGTGGGAAACCACCACCTACAATGCCATTTGCACCAAGCATTCCTTTATCTAAATCGGCAATATGCATGGAGCCGCCTTTACCTTTACATAACCCTGTCGCTTTCCCGAAAAGTTCAGCCATCATACCGTTTAAATCACAACCTTTTGCGATACAGTGTCCATGTCCTCTATGCGTACTTGTAATACTGTCACTATCCGTTAAGTGGGCACATACACCAACTGCTACCGCTTCTTCACCTGCGTATAAATGAACAAAACCTGGCAGCACGCCTTGCGCGAACAATTCATGTACCTTATCTTCAAATTTACGAATCTCTAACATTTTTTCATACATCCAGCGAGCTTGTTCTTTCATAATTCCATTCCCTTTACTTTCAGTTGTTTTTAACATGTTCAGCCCTCCTATTTTCTTGTTCATCTTTTATATTGCAAGTACCGTGCCAAATTCTAATCCTTGATTTAATAGGTTTTCTCTCTATGTTGAAAATAAAAAAGTGGACAAAATGAGACATTAGTCTCGTTTTGTCCACTTTTGTTCACCTAATTTGAAAATTATTATCTTATTCATTATCAAAACTCTTCCGTAATTTTCGGATGTAAATAATTTGACCGATATGATATGCATTATGAGTAGTTACATTGGCTAGCACTTCCCACCACTTTGCAGAAACAGGAAATCCCACTACATCGCTTTCAACCTTTTCTTCATTTATGAGATTTTGCCATAGTAACAGTTTCTCTAGTAGTTTTTCTCGTAATTCATCGAAAGTTTGATTATTTGAAAGCATAAAACTTTTGTTATTATCACCAATAGCGGGCACTGCATTCACATTCGATTCTTTGTACCTAGTTTGCCACGTTGAATTCCAATACAGTAAATGTTGTACAATTTCAGCTATACTATTACTCTCTTCATTCGGTTTCCAGAAAGCTTCCCTCTCAGATAAATCTTTCACTGCATCTGAAAATGGGATATACCAACTAGGATCATTTGCATTCGCCAACAATTGATCTGCTAATACATCCTTCACATGGGCCATTATTCTTCCCTCATTTCATAAACGTATTCATACTCACTTCTCTATATACGCTGAGTCCGTATAATTTCCTCTTTTAAAAGTCGTTAAAAAAGCTCGTATAACATGAATGGGTACTTCTTTCAAAATGAATGATAGAATAATAGATTTTCTTATCATAACTCGTTATGATAAAAGAAAAAGAAAGCTGGCAGAAAATGAACAAAAAAGTCGCAATTATTACAGGAGCCTCAAGTGGATTTGGACTATTAACTACACTCGAACTCGCAAAAAAAGATTATTTAATTATCGCTACAATGCGAAACCTTGAAAAACAAGCGAACTTAATATCTCAAGCTACTCAACTCAACTTGCAGCAAAACATAACAGTTCAACAATTAGATGTAACCGATCAAAACTCTATACATAACTTTCAATTATTTTTAAAAGAAATAAACAGAGTAGACCTCCTTATTAATAATGCAGGATATGCTAATGGTGGCTTTGTAGAAAAAATTCCAGTAGAGGAATATCGCAAACAATTTGAAACGAATCTTTTTGGTGCTATATCGATTACTCAGCTTGTTTTACCATATATGAGAGAACAAAAAAGTGGGAAAATTATTAATATAAGTAGCATTAGTGGTCAAGTTGGATTCCCTGGTCTATCTCCTTACGTTTCTTCAAAACATGCATTAGAAGGATGGAGTGAATCCCTTCGTTTAGAAGTAAAACCGTTCGGAATAGATGTTGCTTTAGTGGAACCTGGTTCTTATAACACGAATATTTGGGAAGTTGGTAAACAACTAGCTACAAACCAATCTGATACTACTTCTCCTTACAAAGAATATATGGACAAAATACAAAAACATATTAATAGCGGCAGTGATACATTTGGTAATCCAATAGATGTTGCTAAAAAAATCGTTGATATTGCTGAAGCTAAGCGCACAACATTACGATACCCAATTGGAAAAGGTGTAAAATTTATGATCTTAGCAAAGAAGATTCTTCCTTGGAGATTGTGGGAACACCTTGTTTTGAGAAGCTTTAAGAAGATGTAGTTCCCTTTATTAAAAACCATTTTGAAAGAGGTGCTAATTAAATGTTAGGTTTACCCTATGGTAAAGTGTTTTTAGTTCCGTGGACTGAAGAGTGGGCAATTGAATTTGTAAAGGAGAAACAATTCATTGAGGAACAAATTGGCGAACATATTTTAGCGATACACCATATTGGTAGTACTTCTATTCCACATTTAAGTGCAAAGCCAATTATTGATATAGCAATCGAATTAGAAAATTATACGGACGGTATACATTGTATTAAAAAATTAGAACTACTAAACTATAAATATAGAAAAGATGTATTGCCTGAACGATACTATTTTAATAAAGGTGAACCAAGAACCCACCAAATTCATATGTATGAACGAGGGAATACATATTTAATAGAACAATTACAATTTCGAGATTACTTAATAGACAATAAAACTGCTCGTATACAGTATGAACAGTTAAAGATTCAACTTTCACAAGCTAATCCTAATGATAAACATCAATATGCAGAGGATAAAACAAATTTCATTAAATCCGTATTAGCGAAATTAAATGTTTAAATTGAATAAGAAACCATTTAGTAGTAAATGGTTTCTTATTTATTAGTTATCTCATTATTTATACTATCAAATTTTTTATTATACAGCAGGTGGAACGAAATAAAATAGTATCGAGAGCATCAATATAAAAGAAACCATTCCCGTTATCGAAAGTATATATTCTTTTGATTTTCTATCATATTTCCATTCCATCCATGCTCTTAAAGTCCATGATATCCCTAAATAAGTGAACATGACATAAGCCATTTTAGCGTTTTCAAATTTAAACATATAATAACAACTACTTATTACATAAATAATAATAAGTCCTATTTCTAATTTTACATGTAAACTATTCACATGCTTATATCCAAAGAAGCCTCTTTTCTCCATATTTAATTTTCTTCTTAAAAACTGTTCTATAAAGTAACCACCTATGCCAAGTCCAATAATAATAAGCAAAATTGTAGAAATACCCATTGCTACCCCTCCTATTACCTTATTTATCTTTAGTAATAAAGTGGACTATATTACGTTTATTCTCTTCTAAATAACTTACAATTCCTTCAGGATATGTTGGTTTCTCCTTTAATTCCTCTATGCTCTTCCATGTTAATATAATATCCTCATATTCTTTATGTCTTATTTCATTTGTAACTCTCTCTTTAACAGTTCCCCAATGTATCAATGTACAATGATGTCCTTTTTCGTTGTTCCACTCGAAAATATGCTCATTTACAACAGCTAGCTCTTGAACATCAATTTTCAAATCGTATTCTTCCATTAATTCTCGTATTATCGCTTCTTTTGCTGTTTCACTAAATTCAATAGAACCTCCTGGAAAACGATAAAATGATTCATTTTCATCGCATTGAACGAGCACTTTTGAGTTATCTCCATTATAAATAATGACTTCTACACGCAATACAGATCTATTCATTATTTTCCTCCTTTAAATCTTTAATTGAAAATTTATTAAAGAAAGAAGTATATAATTAATCCAGTTATTATTAGCGCTGTAACTGCAAATAATGAAATCAAGAACTCGCGCGATTCCTTATCATATTTCCACTCCATATATGATTGAAATCCATATAACGTGATAAAAAACAAAAGAGGTACATACCCCATAAATATACGGTTTGGAAAAAAAGCACTTATCGCAATAACAACTATATAAGAGAAAATAATAATTCTATTCCCCCATTTATGTGTTTTATTCACATATTGATTATCCCATCCCTTTTGTTTCGGGATGTTTAATCTTTTTCTTGCTATTTTTTCAAAAACGAATATACATAGTACCCATAAAATTAATAGAGTTATTTTGGTAATTGACAGAAAACCCTCTCCTTTTATTTTCTTACTTTTATTTTCTCTGGCTGATCACTCGGATAAGTAGCCTTTCCTTTATTATCAATGTCCCAACTAATAATTGTCGCACTATCGCGTCCGAATTGATGATGAACGTGCTCTAATACATGATGAACACTTTCTTCAAGTTTTATATTATTTCTATTCATATCATTATACAGATTTAATGGTGTTTCATATCGACGTTCTCCGCATTCTAATACCCCATCTGTCACCATTACAATTCGATTGTTGCCCGTACGTAATTCACGAATTCCTGATGAATAGCAAGGAACAGGTAAATCAAAAGTATTTACGTTACCAATCCATTCGTAAAAATGCCGTTGATTTAGTGCGTATTGTCCTAATTTATGTAATTCATCATGAAATACATAGACTAAACAGTCTCCAATAGATAGCCACCATATATAGTTTTCTTTTCTTACACATAGTAAGCAAGCTGTTTCACCTTTAATTTTTTGACACTTTTCCTTAAATGAAGAAGATTGAAATATTGTAAGAATATGATTTTCAATAGATTGAAATACTTTATCAATCGATTCATTCATCATTTCTTTTATACTTTCATATTCTTTTTGAATTGTGTTTAATACTAAATCAACACTTTCTGCACTATTATGTCCATCTAGTATAGCTGCAAATTCCCAATCACCATTTGACCAAACTAACGCACCATCTTCATTCTTTTTTGCTCCAGCACTTATATTCCCCCCGTATTTACCAATTACGATTTCACCATATTGCTTTATCGAAATTTCGTCTAAGCACATTTCTCTACTTCCAACCCATGAATATTTTGTATTATTTGTTGTATGCATATTCACTCACCATATACTTTCGCATATTTTTTTATTTCCACTGAATCTTCATATCGTGCACCAGTCCAATATGCAATTTGGTCGATGATATCAAGCATTTTGTAACCAATACACTTTTTCTTAATGTTTTTCGCAAACGATTGTTTATTAATATCTCCACCATCAACCTTTATATATATAATATCATAAAAAAAGGAAAAATAGGATTTATATTCCGAAAATTCATTCTTTTGATGGGACAATTTTGAATTGAATTTACACCTCATTTTTTCTTCAAAACCACAACTCCAATTACAATCCCAATCACAATTCCGATTACTAAATTATTTGTAAAATAACCTTGGACTACACCGATTACAACCCCTATACCGACGCCTATTGCCAAGGCATCATTACTTTTTTTCTTTTTAGACAAAATAGCATCTCCTCTCATCATTTTTTCCAAAATAATATCTATTTACATGACGTCACTGTCTCCTAATATATTCGCTATTCCAATTAATAATTTCCAAAAAATGTACTTTATTACTTATACTTTTCCACCACATATTCCTCTTCTTAAGAAGAGATTTTCAAGTCGCTATTATATTAAATAAACATATCGTTATTCATCGAAGAATTAAATCAATGAAATAACAACAAAACCAAGTTTTTGTATCAGCTGAATGTAATCTATTCAAACAAAAAACACACTTTGTATAATAAAGTGTGTTTTCCTTTTATCTTCTTTTTTGATGAAATCCTTGTGTAATGCGGTCTAATATAATCGCAATGACAACAATTGCTAGTCCAGCTTCAAATCCCATTCCGATATTAACTTGTGTTACTGAGCGGTATACATCAACGCCGAGACCTGGCGCTCCTACAAGAGATGCTGTTACTACCATAGATAAAGAGAGCATAATGCTTTGGTTCACACCAGCCATAATCGTCCCAGTTGCGAGTGGTAATTGTACTTTAAATAGTTTTTGTGATGCGGTAGAGCCAAATGCATTCGCTGCTTCAATTAAATCTTCTGGAACTTGTCTAATTCCTAAATCAGTAAAACGAATTGTCGGTGGCATTGCAAAGATTACTGATGCAATAATCCCCGGTACTACACCTACTCCGAAAAATGTAATCGCAGGAATAAGATATACGAAAGCCGGCATTGTTTGCATAAAATCTAATGTCGGTTTTAAAAATTTTGAGAAACGCTCATTTTGAGATGCTAATATCCCAATTGGAATTCCGACAATAATTGAAATAATAACGGAAGTAAGTACGAGTGCTAATGTTTGCATCGTCTGTGCCCAGTAGTTAATATTTAAAATAAATAATAATCCGATCAGTGTAAAAATAACTAAAGATACTTTTCTCGTTGTGTACCAAATGAGGAAACATAGTAAAATAATCATCAATATGGCCGGTATTATTATTAAAAAATTAGTGAGTAAATCAACGAATCCTCCAATAATATAAGAGAATCCTCGGAATAATCCTTCAAAGTGCTCATATAAACTTGCAACAAATGAATCAACCCATTCCCCTAATGGAATACGCGGAATACTATTCATCGTCTTTCACCTCTTCCTCAATGTTTCCTGCAAGAGCTTGAATGACACTTTCACGTTTAATGATTCCTCTAAGTCTTTTCTTCTCATCAATTACGGGTAACGGATATTTCATCTCTGCCATTTTTGCATACGTTTCCTCTAATAAAGTATCTAAATACACGTGCGGAATATCGTTAAGTAATAAATCGGCAATCGGCCACTGTTTTTGAACGGCTTTACTTGCATCATCCGCAGTTAATATACCTAAAAATTCATACTTTTTATTAACAACATACACAGTAGAAACCCCGGCGTTCCTCATAATTTGAAGTGCTACACGTGGTCCACGATCAATTAATAAAGTCTCCGGTCGTTTTAAAATAGATTCTGCCGTAATTACTTTTCCTAAATTCACGTCCGCCACGAACTTCTCTACAAATTCATTGGCAGGACTCATCATAATTTCTTCTGGTGTTCCAATTTGGACAACTTCTCCGTCTTTCATCAATGCAATTCGATCACCAATTCGAAGCGCTTCATCTAAATCATGCGTAATAAAAATAATTGTTTTTTCCATTTTATCTTGAAGTTCTAATAGCTCATCTTGCATTTCTTTTCGAATAAGTGGATCTAATGCACTAAATGACTCATCCATAAGTAAAACATCTGGATCATTCGTAAGCGCTCTTGCAATGCCAACACGCTGCTGCATACCACCACTCAGTTGACTTGGATAATTATCTTTATGATGATCAAGTCCAACTAATTTCAATGATTCTAATGCTTTTTTCTCACGTTCTTCTACTGGAACTCCTTGTATTTCTAATCCATATGCAACGTTTTGCAAAACGGTACGGTGAGGAAATAGAGCGAATTTCTGAAATACCATGCTCATTTTCGTTCTTCTTACTCTCCGTAATTCTTCCTTGCCCATCGTCGCGATATCTTCACCATCTATGTATATATGGCCTGCTGTCGGTTTAATTAATTGATTTAACATACGAACTAACGTAGATTTCCCGCTACCTGACAAACCCATAATAACGAAAATTTCTCCAGAGTATACTTCAAACGTTGCTTTTTTCACACCAACGTTCATTCCTGTCTCTTTTAAAATTTCCGACTTGCTTTTTCCTTCTTTTAATAAGGAAAGGGCTCTTTGCGGATGTTTCCCGAATACTTTTGTTACGTTTTCAACACGCACCTTTGTATTATCCATGTCACTACTCCTTTTCTACCCATCTATTCACATAGTGTTGCGATTTTACAAAGAAATATTACATAAAAATAACATTCATAAGAATTCTTTAAAATTCTCGTTTCCGTTCATAATAAGAATGCTTACTTATACATTTATTTAAAGAGGCAAACGTTACTTAGGAGGTTTTCGATGCGAAAGAAAATTTGGTTTATATGCCTTGCATTATTTATTACTATGATTTTCACTTCATGTAATGCAACAAATGCAAATTCGAAAGGAAAAATTAAACTTGGTGTAACAAGTTGGAAAGAAAATATTGCAACTGCAAATATGTGGAAAGTACTACTAGAACAAAAAGGCTACAAAGTTGAACTCATGTATTTAGAAAAAGCGGCAATTTGGACTGGTGTGGCTCGCGGTGATGTTGATGCTAATTTAGAAGTATGGCTACCCGTTACAGATAAACCACTAAATAATCGCTATAAAGATGCTATTGTCTTAAAATCAAAATGGTATGAAGGTACTGGACTTGGCCTTGTCGTACCTTCTTATATGAAAAACATAAATAGTATCGAGGATTTAAATGCTCATAAAGATGAATTAGATAACAAAATCGTCGGTATCGAACCAGGTAGTAGTCTTATGAATTTAACGAATAAAGCGATGAAAGAATATGATATAAAGCTAAAACTTGTCCAGTCTTCTGAAGCTGCTTTGATGAGTGAACTAAAAAAAGCATATACGAAAAAGAAACCAATCGCTGTTACGCTTTGGAATCCGCATTGGGGCTTTTCAGAATTTGATTTAAAATATTTAAAAGACCCTAAGAAAGTATATGGTGAAAAAGATGACATTTATTACTCTGTTCGTAAAGGTTTCGAAAAAGATCATCCAGATATCATAAAATACTTTGACAAATGGAAAATGAACGATGAACAGCTCGGTACATTAATGGTCGAGTTAAATAAAACGAAAGATCCCGAAGAAGCGGCGCGAAAATGGATTAAAAAGAACCAAACGTTAGTTGATGAATGGATTAAAGATTAATAAAACAGGCTAGAGAATATACTTTACTCTCTAGCCTGCTTTCTACTATTTTTTCGTAACAACATCATCTACAATCCCATATGCCTTCGCTTCTTCTGCAGTCATAAAATAATCTCTTTCTGTATCATGTGCTACTCTTTCAATCGGTTGCCCTGTTTTTTCTGCAATCATTTTATTAATATCATGTTTTAACTTTAAAATTCTTTTTGCTGTTATTTCAATTTCCGTTGCTTGCCCTTGTGCACCACCAAGCGGCTGATGAATCATAATTTCACTATTTGGGAGTGCAAACCGTTTTCCTTTTGCACCTGATAATAATAGCAATGCACCAAATGATGCTGCAAAGCCCATGCATAGCGTTTGCACGTCTGGTTTGATTAAATTCATCGTATCTAATATGGCAAAACCTGCTGTCGTTGATCCGCCTGGGCTATTAATGTATAAAAATATATCTTTCTCTGCATCTTCTGCTTCTAAAAATAATAATTGAGCTACGACACTACTCGCTACTTGATCATTTATTTCTGAACCGATAATAACAATACGGTCTTTTAATAACCTTGAGTATATATCATAGGAACGTTCTCCTAATTTCGTTTGTTCTACAACATATGGAATTGCATTCATTTTAAATCCCTCCAATAATTGTTATGCAACGCAAAGCATACAACTGTAGGAAGAAGGTTGTTTCACATTAAATAATAAGACTGGCTGTTTAGATGGTAACTTAGTAAAATCTATTGTCGGAAGCAGTTTCGTTAATAATTCCGGTCTCTCTTCTCGAATAGACGTTACTACAACTTCCATATCATCTGTGAATTCAACTATCTCTATCCCTTCTTCACTTACAGTTTTCAACCTATTTCTACTCCGAAACAAAGAAGCTTTTACTGCCCCTTCCGATACGGAACATACTTTAGCAATATCAGCGATACTATATTGAAAAACATCCTTTAATAATAAAATTGCGGATTGCTGTACATTTAATGAAGATAATACTTTCCCTACCATTTCATGCAAATCTGCAATTTTTTCATGTGGTTCTTCAAAAGTAATTTGGTCTCTTATTTTTTCATGAACTGATTTTGACTTTATTTGATCTAACCAACGATTTCTAGCTATTTTATATACGAGCGTCATACAAATATCTTTATTACTATATTTTTGAAGCACTTTACAAACTGTTTCTTGGGCAAGATCTTCGCCATCCCATTTATTTTTCGTTAAAAATGTACAGTACCTTTTCAGTTCTCCGTATTGCTCAATTAAAAAAGTTATATTTGAATGATTCATATCGATATGATTTTTCAAAATATGAGTTACTTTTGTGCACAAAATAACCACTCCTTTTCAGCGCTTACTTAATTAACGATTCAACAAATAAAAAAGTTACGGGGCATATAAAAAATTATGTTTATGTTCAATAATTCGCGGTCATAAATATGTTATGTACAATTTTACGTGAGGAGGAACAAATTTGCCAAAATTAACAATTGAAGGTGCGGGAACTTTTGATGTAAAAGAAGGAACAAAGTTAGTATTAGCGATTAAAGATAACGGTGTAAACATACTCCATCGCTGTGGTGGAAAAGCACGTTGCACAACTTGTAGAGTAGAAATTATAGCCGGTGATTTTTGTGAAGCGAGTGCGAATGAAAAAAATGCGATGACAGAAAAAGGAATTGAAGATCATTTACGATTATCTTGTCAAATGCGTGTACATAAGGATATAGTCGTTCGTCCGGTACTTACAGTTGAAAATTCAGGCCTTGATGCTGGACCACGTCCGGCGGAGTAAAGCGATGGATTTAAAACAGATAGCTGGTGAATATGCTGCAACCTTCGTAAAAGATGGTATGAAGATTGGTCTTGGTACAGGATCAACCGCATACTGGACGATACAAAAATTAGGTCAACGTGTAAAAGAGGGATTATCAATTCAAGCTGTCCCGACATCAAAGGAAACGGAAGCATTGGCACAGCAGCTAAATATTCCGTTGATTTCGTTAAACGACGTACAAAGTCTTGATCTTACAATTGATGGAGCTGATGAAATTGATTCTAATTTACAGCTTATTAAAGGAGGCGGTGGTGCATTACTTCGCGAGAAAATTGTAGCCTCCTCCTCGAAAGAACTTATCATTATCGTTGATGAATCAAAAGTTGTGACACGTTTAGGGACTTTTCCATTACCTATTGAAATCATACCTTTTGCATGGAAACAAACCGAAAGTAAAATTCAATCTTTAGGATGTCAAACAACGTTACGCTTAAAAAATAATGAAACGTTTATAACCGATAATAATAACATGATTATCGATTGTATATTCCCTAATCATATACCTACTCCTTCCGATTTACACAAACGATTAAAAATGATTACTGGTGTAGTTGAAACCGGATTGTTTGTTAATATGACTAGTAAGGCGATTATTGGAACAAAAAACGGGATACAGGAATTATAATGAATGCTGACTCTTACAGTCAGCTTTTTTATATTTTCTCGTTATTACGTAACATTATGATATACTATGAAAACAAAAGCACATCACACTAGAAAGGATTGAACAATTTGCACTCCAAACTCATAACAGAACTTACAGATTTAGAAACTGCCTTTCATATTCGAAAAGAAGTATTTGTAAAAGAACAAAATGTCCCACTTGAAGATGAATTCGATATGTTTGATGAAATCGGGGAGAAATGTAAACATATTTTAGTTTATTATAACAATCTTCCTGTTGGTACAGGTCGCATACGATTTGTTGATGGAACTGGAAAATTAGAACGTATTTGTATTTTAAAAGACTATCGTAAATACGGTTTAGGAAAAGTAATTATTCAAACATTAGAAGAAATTGCCCGCAACAAAGTTGCTACAAAAGTAAAACTACACGGTCAAACACAGGCTGAAGGATTTTATAAAAAACTAGGTTATCAAACCTCTTCTGATGTATTTATGGAAGATGGCATTCCGCATATACTTATGACAAAAATGTTATCATAATAAAAAAGGCAGTATATGAAACTACTTTATGTATTCATATACTGCCCTTTTTTATTTGTAGAAAAATGAATTCTCAAGATGTCCTTTTGCATCAAAGCCCATTATCTCTTAGTTCATACCAAGGTAAAGCTTACACTGTTTTCCATAATGATAAGGCATAAATCCAGTTTGGATCCCCATTTCCTTTATAACTTTGGACTGCTTCATATACTTTTCCCTCGTGTAGAACTCTATCTCCCTTTTCATATGCTTTCTTTGCATCCCACTCTCCATATGAAGCGCTTTCAGTTTTTGTAGTAATTGTGAATATATCACTCTGTATAGATTCATTTCCAGCTACATCAATAGCTTTCACTACATATTTATAAGTAGTATTAGAGAGTAAATATTTATCCATATAAGAAGTCGTATTGGATGTTGCAATCTTTTTCATCGATCCTTCTGTTTCTCTATAAATATCGTAATGGTCTATACCAATATTATCGTCAGAAGGACTCCACATTAGATCCACACTTGACGCTGTCGTTCCCATACTATGTAATCCTTTTGGTTGTGTTGGTGCTTCTGTATCAGGAGCCTCAACTGTTGTTTTCACTGTAAGCGTTGCACTTTCTTTCGATACATTTCCAGCTGCGTCAATTGCTTTTACAGTATAAGAGTATTCTGTACTTGGTTGTAATTTTTTATCAATAAAATGAGGTCCTGTTACTGTATCAATCATCTCTCCGTTACGGAAGATTTGATACCCTTTTACCCCTACATTATCCGTAGAAGCGTTCCATGCTAGTTCTATACTATTCGCTGTTACTTTTTGTGCCTGAATTCTATTTGGAATGCTTGGAGCTTCTGTGTCTGGTTTTACGTCATTGATGAGATTAACATCAATTACATTATAGAATGCATTTGCAGTATCAGCTACATCCCATACTGCTAAAATTACATGATATCCACTTCTATCAGTAGGTACATTGATTTTGTGAGTTAAATGATTTGAGGCTGCAGAGCCATCATGTTGTACAGTTCCAATTGGTTCTAAATCTGCTCTTGTGAGCGCTTTATTTGAATCCCATCCTTTTTTAGTAATATAGTAATGCCATTTGCTCGTTAAGTGAGGCGCTGTATACTTCCAAGTAAAAGTATTTTCCCCGCCTGTAATTGTATTTTTAAACCAACGATTTGCTGTTTGTTGATCTAAAATACCACCAAACTTACCACCTGCAGAAGCGATTTGTCCATCAACTGGGCCACCTTGCGGGAATCCTTTTGGTGCTTCTAAGCTTTGCGGTTCATACATAACACTTCTGCAATTTACATTTAGTGCACCATAAGTTGGACTACATAAAGCAGATCGACTGCCAGGTTTTTCAACAAAACCATGCGCATATGTGTTTTGAGGAATAAGTGTCGTGCCAATAATTCCAGCTGTTAATGCAACAGCTCCTAGATTTTTTTTGTTCATTTTCATGTTTTGTAGTTGTTTTAATAATCGATTATTCATGTTCCTGTCCCCTTTTTGTTATAATTTGTAGTGTAATGTGGGCTTCGATGTAAAAGAATAACAAGAGACAATCTTGTAACGATGTATGTGTGTGTTATGCATACACCGCAGTGAAAATATATTTCTTTTTATGTGAAACATTTCACTTAATGAATATATCATGACATAGAAATCACCAAAACATGTGCAGAAGTTGTGCAGAAACTGTGAAAGCATTACTAACAGGTAATACTATGGCCAGAATTTATAAAACATGATATTTTATCTTTCAATGTAATTGATTCTCCTCTTCATATAACAAAAAAGTGTCTATATCATTTCATATAGACACCCTTCTCACGTATAATCTTTTATTTATTAATGACCTATAAATGTAAAAATCTCATCAACAGCTTGTTTATATTCACTAGATTTTCAAAATTACTTCATTTTATAATCTAACTATTTACGTTATCGTACTTCTCTAAAAATAGTTTTACTTCATTTGAAGATTTTAAAATAACAACATCTTTATCCTTACTTAATTTATTTAGCCTCTTTAAAATGGAAGGTCGTTTCGTTTTAGGGTATTCCCATATCCATTTGAAAAATTGCAAATCAAATCTTTCTTCACATCCAGCCCCCATATCCGGCCTTGTTTTATTCCTATATTGTACAATCCTTTTAAAAGCACGATAAACACATATTGTTCTATGAATATCAAGAAAGATAATTGTATCAGCTGCCTTCATTCTTATGTCCATTGTCCCGCCATAATTCCCATCAATAATCCACTCATCTTCTTTCACTAATTCATTTTGAACCGTTCTTTGCTCTTCTTTCGAAACACCCTCCCAATTCGGTTTCCAAAATAACGCATCAAGATGATGTACTTTAATATTTAATTTATTTCCTAACTGCCTTGCTAGTGTAGATTTTCCTGAACCACCAGAACCTATTAATATAATTTTTTTCATTTTCTTGCGATCCTTTCTATTGACTCTTCAATAGCCTCTTTATTAACAAAAATCCAAAAAAACATCTCTTCATTTAACTTTAATAAATCTTTTAACTGAACAAAATAAGTAATAAATATAACTTGAATAGAAAGCATAACATACCAAATGGATTGTAGTTCTTCTCTCGTTAAAATGTTTTGTTTATTATATCCTTCAAAGATTGTGCTGATAATATGTTGCCACTTCCCTCTTAATACTTCATCACTATATAACTCACTCAAAATACTCGTACAGCAATAGCATAAATCGAATACTCTTACATTACTTTCTAATAGTTCAAAATCTATAAAACCTTGAAATTCATTATCTTTAAAGATTACATTTGATAAGTGCATATCGCGATGAATAATTTGTTTTCGTAATGGGTGAACTGTTTCCTTGAAATCTATATGTATTTGATTCATTTTTCGAATTACATCCTGATGAACATACTCATTCTTTTCTAAAATAGGTAAAGCCCATCCGTATACTACTTTATACAAATCTCTTTTTACTAACTCGTTATTATTATTCACCGAATTAAGTGCTTGATGTAGATTAGCTATTTCTACTCCAATTGTACTTCCTAGCTCTTTCAAATTTTCCGTATCTTTTATTTCAAGTACACTTCCAGCAACATATTCGTACAAACAATAATACTTCTCTCTATAAAATACATACTTTTCACTATTACTCGTTTCCACTAACTTTTGTACTTTAACCCCTTTTTCATCAAGCTGTTCTAATACATGTATTTCAACTAATAGTTGTTTTATCGATCCCTTTTCCTTCAAAATATAGGATTTATTATTACAATGAATCTTTGTTACGTTTGCTTTTATTTCAGTAGCTGTGACATCTTTATCTTCAAACCAAAAATTCACAATTTCTAATATATCCCCCATAATAAATACCCCCATTTAAAATCGCTTATTCGTCCTTAATATAAACTCAAAAAGAAATCCTACCCCAACACCAATTGTATAAGCAACTAAATCACTCCACAAAAATCCGTACCCTAACACAAGTCCACCTAAAGTCGTTGCACGAATATTATCTATCCATTCCGCATGGTACAATTGGCTCATTTCAATCCCGTAGCAAAATATTAAACTAATAAAAGCTAATTTCTTCGTTTCTATTTTAGGAAATAAAAATCCGAATCCAATAAAAATCATCAATGCCCATAAAGCATCACCTAAATAATCATTTAATAACTCAGGTAACGCGAAAGCAAACTTTCTTGAACTAAGCCCTAAAATAATAACAATGATTGTAAACGTTGCGTATAGTAATCTATTTCGTTTCGTATTCATTTTAAAACTCCTAATTCATCATTTAAAACTGCAAAATAGCTAGTAAAATATAATCATTTTACTAGCTATTTATTAACTGCTTTAACAATAAGAAAGTGTGGATTTTTATTTAAATAGTGATAAGATTTTTCATCTAGATTTTCTTTATATGTACTCGCTAATTTATCATATGTACCTTTAATCGTGTCTTTCAACACACCCACCCCTTATACATATTAATATAATAACTCTTGCTGCTTTTTCTTTGAAAATGACTGCAGAACTAAATCATATGACCAATCAATCATCTTATTAATTTGCACTTGTTCTACATCTTTATGTATATACACTGTATTCCAATGTTTTTTATTCATATGATACCCCGGAATGATTGTTTCTGGATACTCTTCTCTTAATCTTAGCGCAAGTTCTGGATCACATTTCAATGTAATTGCAGCTTTTTCTCCTTCTTCATGATTTACTATTGCAAATATTTTATTATTAAGCCTCATACACGTTGCATTCCAACCATCTGGTGAATCTTCTGTCGCTTTTCTTTTCGATAAACAATATTCTCTTGTTGCATTCATTCTAATTCCCCCTTATTCTTTCACCATTTGATTACGATGCATTACAATTTGTTTCGTCGCTTGAAATTGCTGTTGCCCATAGAAAGTTATAAGTTTCTCTCCGCAAAATAAGCTCACAATATCGATATAAGATATCTCTTCAAGCAACATTGTAAGCATCTTCTCACCAATGCCTTTATTTCTTACACTTTCATGCACAACAACATCTTCTATGTACGCTCGAAAAACACCATCTGAAACAACTCTAGCAAAACCGATTAACTCATTTTCTTTCCATACCCCAATTGCTATACTGTTTTTTAACATTTTTTGAATATCGATTTCTTTTCTTTCTGGCCACCAACCGACAGAATCATAAAGCCTCTTTAATTTTTCTGAACAGATTGGTTTCTCATCTTGTAATTTATACGTGTACATTTTCTTTCTCCCATTTAACATAATATAAATTATTATAAACGATTTTATAAATTTATAATATGGATTTTACAATACAAACAATTCTCTACTACCTTTCCTATCCCCTCTATTAAGTTAGGTTATTTCAAATTAACGAATTTATGGGAATACAAAACAACTAATAAAATATTTACCTATTAAACTTTGAATCACTTGTAAGAAATGGTAAAGTTAATAAGGTAAAAAATACATTAAGTGAGGCGATTTTTTGAAAAAGTTTAGTTTATTATTAACAGCATTTGTCATGATTTTAACATTGTTCATTCCAAATCTTACAAGTGCTAAATCTTTCCCTGATGTCCAATCTAATCATTGGGCAATTAAAGAAATTAACTATTTATCGGATAAAGGTATCATTAATGGTACGCCAGAAGGAACTTTTAAACCGAGTGATCATGTAACTCGTGGACAAATGGCCTTAATGCTAGATTTATCATTAAAATTAGAAAAACCATCTAACTATAATCATATTTTTTCCGATGTAGCCAAAGGTATCTATTACTATGATTCTGTACATAAGTTAGCACATAACAATATTGTACAACGTGAAACAAACTACTTCCCTGACCGCTCATTAACTCGTGCAGAAATGGCAGTAGTACTAGTTAAAACTTTTAATTTGAAACCTACAGGTGCTGACGTCAATTTCCCTGATGTTCCATCTAATCATTGGGGTTACAATTATGTCAAAATTTTAGCTCAAAATAATATTACAGCTGGATTTCCTGATGGTACATTTGGTCCAGACGTAAAAGTAACTCGTGAACAGTTCGCTGCATTCTTAGCAAGAGTATTAGAACCAAATTTCCGTCCAGGTCTTCCTAAGCCTAAAGGAGAGTTAGAAGTCCATTATATAAATGTCGGACAAGGTGATGCTACATTTATTAAATCTCCAAGTGGAGAAACGATCCTTATTGATGGCGGAAATAACGGAAAAGGTAAAGTTGTAGCAAATTATTTAAAAGGATTAGGATTCCAAACTATCGATTATATGATTGCCACTCATCCTGATGCCGATCATGTAGGCGGATTGGATGAAGTACTTTATGCTATGAATGTAAAAAACGTTTACGCACCTAAAGTAAGTCATACGACACAAACGTTTAAAGACTTTTTAACTGCAGTAGCTAACAAAGGATTGACTATTAAAGAAGCGAAATCTGGAGTAACTTTACCAATCAATGGTTTAAACTCACAATTTTTAGCTCCTGTTAAAGAATACGGTAACGATTTAAATGAGTGGAGTGCTGTATTAAAAGTAACACATGGCAGCAAATCTTTCTTATTTACTGGTGATGCTGAATCTAAAAGTGAAAAAGATATGGTTGCAACGTATGGTTCCGGCCTAAAATCCGATGTATTAAAACCTGGCCATCACGGAAGTAAGACATCTTCTTCTCAGCCATTTTTAGATGCAGTGAAACCAAGTATCGCTGTAATCAGTGCAGGTGCAGGTAACCGATATGGCCATCCTACTCAGGAAACTTTAGCAAAGTTAAATGCAATGTCTGTTAAGGTATATAGAACTGATTTAAATGGAACTGTAATTATTAATAGTGATGGTTCTAACATTTCTGTAAGAACGGAGAGATAATTATGAAGAGAGGTATTATTGACCGTTTTGAAGGCAAACTAGCAGTTATTGAAGTGAATAACGTAACAATTGATGTACCTAAATCCAAACTCCCTTCCACTGCAAAAGAGGGTGATGTTCTAATAATAGAGGATGATACGTATACAATTGATAAGGACGAAACAGCTAAAAGAAGACGTGAAATACAAAATTTAATGAATAAGCTATTTGAATAGTAAAAAAGAGCCCTCCACAACTGGACGGCTCTTTTTTGTACAAATGGTAGCTAGTTATTTTTTTATTATTTAACTTCATACCACCAACCTTTTCGATCAAGCCAACTTTTCAGTGCGTTTAATTGCGTATCACTAGTCGGTTCAGTAACAAAATATGTTAAACCATCCGATTGTAAAATGAAGGTAGCAGTCATTTTTAAAGAAGTTAACGCTCCCATAACATCTGGTGTTTCATAAGGTGAAAAAGCTCCAGATTGGATAATATTTTGTTTAGAAACTTGTGCTTGTATGTTTTCTTGTTTTGGTACTGATTCAGTAAACCAAGAAAGTGGCTTATTTCCTATCAATTGGTTTAAATCACATTTCCCGATACCTGGTACATTACCTGTCTCAGTGTATTGCCAAATATCACAAGGATATGCTGGTTTATTACCACCATATCTAGGGATCCATACAAAGTCACTTTTTACGTTCGCCATACCGAAAGGCCCATACATATGATGACCAACATATAATCCAACTTTCTTAGCACCTAGTCGGCGTAATTCATCAATAAAAGCTTGTGTACCGGCTCTCATGTCATCCATTGTTTTCACTTCGACATCAGCCACCCACACCGTAGCGCTCTTATCACCGCGATTCCAGAAATCTTGCGCTTCCTTCTTCGCATCAGCAATTGAAATAAAACGACAAAATGCATAGTTACCAAAAGGAATATTTCTTGTTTTCATTGCTTGAACATAACTTTTATATAAAGGATCTATATAATTTGATCCATCCTGTACCCTGGCAATAACGAAATCTAATTGAGGAGCTGCTACATCCCAGTTAATGTTACCGTTCCATTTCGAAATATCTACAATATAACCCATAACTTAACACCTCCTTTATCACTATTATATTCAGTGCTCGTCTTATTGCTCATGCCCTTCTAAAAATTCAATACTCTTTGTTAGTACGTATAGTAAATACGGCCACTGTCTTCTAAAAAGATAATAGCTCATTTTCAATAAAAAAGAAAAAGCATCACCTTGTTAGTGATACTTTTAAAATCTATTTTTCTTCTAGAATACTATGACTATAATCTCTTCTCTAAAAAATGTTGGCTATGTCCTTTAGGATGATCTTCAACAACACCATATTCTCGGTAGCCGTGCTTTTTATAAAATTCTGGTGCTTGAAAACTAAATGAATCTAATAATATTAATCTACAACCTTTTTCCTTCGCAATGTCTTCAATTTTATGTAATAGTTGACTACCATAACCATCATGACGAACTGATTCATCAACCCATAAAAAATCTATATGAAGATGATAAAAATACATTGTTCCTGTTACTCCGCCGAAGATTCTCCCATTCTCATCTTTCACTACAAAACTTACTTGTTCCATCGCTGTTTTGCTTCATCTGTTAAAATAGACATGTTATATTGAATGACCTTATTTTTTATGTATTCTCCTTCAGCGCGAGTACCATTCTCTATGTGTTTCATATATTCCTTCCTTTCAGCTTATTAAGCTACCTTTCATTTTTACTTTTTCTCTTTAAAATACTAATAAATACGAATCCACCATAAGTAACAAAGCATGAAAAACCAATTATCCCTGGCACAGAAACATAGCCTACTCTATATAACTTATAACCGCAAAAGAAGCGATAGACAGTAAAATAGATGACCAAAATAAAAGAGCTGTTTTGCTTCGTCTCTCTTTCTTCTCAGAAACACGTGTACCAAAAAGTAATACAATACAAATGAGGATCACTGCAAAATAAATAGTATCTAATGACAAATTGTGATTGTATAGTGCGATACCCACTTCAAGAGCAATAATGGTTACAATTAAAATAATAATTGTTGATGCCTTTAAGTTTCTTTTCAATCGCTCACTCCTAGCATACTTTCACTATATTCTTTGTATAGGTACTTCAAAGCTACTGCAAAAGCTTCATCTACCTCTTTATTTTCACGTCGATTAGGTAAATCTTTTCCCCCAACAACATAAAGAAACGGGAATTTGTTAAATATTCCTAACGATTGCTTTTTGTAGAATAAATAGCTACCCCAACATGATCAGATTGTATCTCTTTCATTTTTTGAATGACAGTTTCCATTTTCATTCCTCATTTCATATCGTTTTATCACCTTTAATCATTCAATATAGAATGTAAAAACCCCTTTTTTGCAGATTAAATAGGCTTTTACAATAAGAAAAAGGTAGCATGAATTACTCCTTGCTACCTAAAAGATAAAAACCTTCATTCTTCTAAAGGATTTTTAGGGCCATTAAGCTCCAATTGATAAAAAGCTAAATCTAGCCATTTATTAAACTTATAACCAGCCTTTTTAATCGTCCCTGCATGAACAAATCCATAGTTTTCATGTAAAGCAATACTTTTCTCATTTTCCGCATCAATTCCAGCAATTAAAGTCATATATTCTCTTTCCCATGCAATGGCTATCAGTTCTTTCATTAAAGATGTCCCAATTCCTCTATTTCTATATTCCTTATTAACGTATACAGAATGTTCAATTGAATATTTATAGGCAGGCCAAGCTCTAAATGGGCCAAATGTCGCAAATCCTACTATTTTATTATCTAGTTCGTTTACTAAGATTGGATAAGCTTCAGCCTTTTTTTGTCCATACCAATCTATTCTATTTTCAAGGGTTACGGGTTTATACGTATATACAGCAGTTGTATTCAGTATTGCATCATTATAAATATCTAAAATGTATATTACATCTTTTTCCGTTGCTTCCCTTATCATCGTTTTCTTCCTTTCATATACATTCTCTTTTTAACTACCTATTTGTTACACGAACACTAGCTTTTCGAAAGCCATCATAAATGTTTAATGCAGCAGATAAAACGTAAATGAGAATACCCCCACCAATTAGCCACTTTTTAAGTTCTTCCGGAGAAATAGTGAACACATTTGCCACAAACGTAATAAATCCATCGGTAAATATGTGCGGATTTACTACAATTATAATGAATACTATCGTTCCAGCTATTTGAAGAATAGCATTCCCGATTGCCAATCTTTTCGTCCATTGTCCCTGTACTAACTTATAAAGAGATATAGCTATTTCAAGAACAATCATAATCATAACAATTGGCCAATACTGAAGTAACACCTCTTGATTAAACGTTGGCGCGACAAACTTCAATCCATTTTCTGTACCACTGTATACGCCAACGAGATGATTCGCATAAAAGTAAAGTGTACCCCATATTGCTGTCCACATTAATCCTCCAAAAACTTCAAACTTGGAGATTGCTTTTTTCTTCGGAATATGCGAAATGTTTTTCAAATCATCTGGCGTCCACTTTTTTAAACTTGTCGTCAATGGTTCGGTATCTTTGTTTTTATCCGTTCTTTCTAAAATAGCAAATACAAGTGTTAACCAGAAAAATACATGGAGGGCCACTTCAAAAATCCCCCCAATACTTTTACCTATTAATTGTAAAATAACATTTAATACTGCTTGATCACCAGTATAATTTATGAAATTTTCTGCAACCATTGCAATGAGTGCGATAATAGCTGCAATTGGAATGATCATTTTTAATAACGTCAAATATACATCAAAATAACGCGGTCCAATTAAATGCATCGGTCTATCCAAATATCCATTAGCTAATGAAACCGGACTCCCCAATTTTTCAAGAACTCTTTTTTCATCGTCTTCATTATAATTATCAGGCAACATATCCTCAATTGTTGACCGTAGCTCAAGAATAATATCTTCACGATTTTTTTCAGGTAATCTCTTCGCTACTTCCTCGACATAAATATCAATTAAATTCATTCTTGTCCTCCTCCTTTAGTAAGTTATAAAGTTCTTTCGAATCCTTTATCCATTCCTTTTTCAACTGCAGGAATATCTCTAATCCGTATTCACTTAAAACATAATACTTACGAGGCCTACTCTCTGTTTTATCCCAACTACTCGTCACTAGCTCTTGCTTTTCTAACCGGCGAAGCAGCGGATATAAAGTGCTTTGATCGATTGCGATTCCTGATTTCTCTAATAATTGGACAAGTGAATACCCATACTGTGGCGTTCTTAATTGGCTTAAAACCGCTAATGTTAATGTACCTCTTCTTAGTTCAGTAATTAATGAATTTAATAAAGCATCCATGTGTTCACCTCATTTCCATTACTATATGTCATACAGTATGTGTTTTATACTATGTATCGTACAGTATTAGTGTGACAAAAACAACAATATTTTACCAAAAAACGGATAATAAAAAGCACAAACTATATGATTTGTGCTTTTCTAACTAAATTATTTACTTGTAACACGATTACCTTTGTATCTCTGGTAATATAAATTCCCCGGTTTCTTTAGGGAATGGAACAACATCAATAATTGCATCTATATTAATTGCTCCGTAAACATGTGGATACTTTTGACCATTTGAAGCAAGTTCATATTTTACTTCTGCTTTTACAACGGCTGGATTAATTGTAAGTAATAAAACATCTTCTTCATGAACGAAATGTTTTTGAGCAACGTTTAAAGCTTGTTCTAAAAATGAACAGTGGATAAATCTCTCTTCTATTAGTGATTTTTCATTAATTTCTCCAGTTATTTTTGCGATTTCCCAATTTCTCTTTGTTATTACTTTTGTAATCATTATCATGTCCCCTATATTTTTATAAAATAAGATGCTTCTCTATTGAAAAACCATTTGAATTTTTACTTCTTAATTAACGGAGATGCTTCCCCGCTATGGAAAATCCATAAATCATGAAGCGACCTTGTACATCCGACATATAATAGCTTCGCATCGTGTTTCGTATTTTTATAGTGTTCTTCATCGACATCAATGAGTAGAACAGCATCAAATTCTAATCCTTTCGCTAAGTATACAGGTACTACCGAAATACCACCTTCATATTTACTTTGATCTGCTTCAATGACGTTTACAGTCAATCCTGCATTCGTTAATTTCTCATACATATCGCGGCATTCATCGTCTGTTCTTCCGATTACCGCAATTGTTTTCACATCTGCATTTTGTAGCTGTTTTAATGTCTTCAAAATTTCAGTAAACTGATCTTCTGTATGAATTACTTTTACTTCTTCTCCACTACGGAAAACTGGCATTGCAAGCCCTACAGGAATTTCTGCATTTTTTATTATCTCATTTGCGAATTCAATAATTTCTTTTGTAGAACGATAACTTCTCGTCAGTTCATAATAACCGGTTTCTTGGAAGACTTCCTTAAACGCACTCCAATCTTCAATCCCTTGATAGTCATAAATCGCTTGAGATAAATCACCTAATATAGTGAAAGAGTTACCAAGTGTAATTTCTTTTAATACATAAACTTGGAATGGCGAGAAATCTTGCGCTTCATCGATAACGACGTGATGAAACTTTTGTCCAATTTCAATACCTGTGATGCGGTGATGTATGTATATTAAAGCAGGTAAATCTTCTACATACACTTCTTTTTTACGACAATTCTTTTCTGTTTCTTTAACAAGTTCTTCAGGTAATACTTCGAGTATTTCCTTACTTTTTAATATTGAACTATACAGTGAAAGAGCACTCATTTTCGGCCAAAACTTCATATAAGTGTTCAGTCTTTTAGTTGCTTCTTTTTTGAGTAATTTTTTCTCGTTTGTTTCTCCATACTTTTTCAGTTCAATTTCAATCCAGCGTTTCATTCGGCCGACTAGACGTTCTCTTCTTTTCTTTAATGGATAGTGTTTATATTCCACTTGCATCCACTTTTTAATATCTTCCACTGGAATAACAGCTTTATCCCATGCCTCAAAATTACTTGTTGGTACTAGTTCTTTTTCAATTCGAATCATTTGCTCTTCAATAAAGGACTTAAATTCTAGCGTACCTTTCAATTTACCAAGCATAACCTTTCTTTCATCACGATGAATAGAAAATGCTTCTTTCAACTTTTCTTCTGTCTGCTTCAGTTTCACCGAATCATCTAACGTACGTAATGCCCAGTCCGGAAATGTTGTTTGACTAATATTCCCTACACCTAATTCAGGAAGTACACTCGAAATATAGTCTAAAAACAGACTATTCGGAGCGAAAACAATCATTCGCTCCGCTTCTAATTGCTCACGATATTCATAAATTAAAAAAGCAAGGCGATGTAAAGCGATTGTTGTTTTACCGCTTCCTGCAACCCCTTGAATAAGTAATGGTAAGTTTCTTTCCGCACGAATAATATCATTTTGCTCCGATTGTATCGTCGAAACAATATCCTTTAGTTTATTATCTTTATTCTCACCTAATCGATATAGAAGAAAATCATCGGCATGCGAGACATCTTCATTTCCTTTTACATATGTATCAACAACACGTTCTAATTCTCTTTTTCGAATAGAGATGTTTCGCTTTAAATAAACATCACCTTCTACTAATCCGTCTGGTGATTGATAAAACGCTAATTCATCACCGCCGGTAAATGAATAAAACATACTTGCGACAGGTGCCCGCCAATCAATTACAATTGGTTTCATCGTATCTTTATCTGAAACACCTACCTTACCGATGTAGATCGGCATAACTTCTTCCTTACCATCCTCTTGAAAATCTAATCTTCCAAAGTACGGTTCTTGTACACCAATACGTAAATTTTGTCTATTAGACTCCCTCATACTTTCAAGAATTTGCTCTTTAAAATCATCGCCATAATAAACTGGGATTTTTTCAAGCTGTTCTAATTGATCATCCATCGTACGTAATGTATCTTTCATTTTTTGTAACTCTTCTTCAAAAATGTTGTTCATTTGATGATTCCCTCCTGTCCGTTCTAATTTTTCAGTCGAAATATAATTGTATTAAAAATCCAATTATAAAGTCAAGGACTTAATTTGTTTTTTCTGAAAAAACTTACTTTTCACCTTTCTAATATTGAAATTCAAATGATATTTTTACATGATAAGAATATATAACATCTAAATCATACAACTACACATATAATAAAGTGATTTATACAAAAGCTGCTATTTTCTATTGATTAAAAGGACTTTATACTATCTAACTAAGTCCCCCTTACATACTCTCCAGCTTCTTTTCTAGATATCTATTATTTCATTTATAAAATAACTAAAATCACAAAAACAAAAATAAAAGTAAAGGAGTCTATTCAAAATGACTGCTACCAAAAGAAAACCCATTAAGTTACATTTACTTATTTTTGTATTCATTGTATTGGCAAGTGGCTGGATTGGCGTAATTCTAGATTCTTTTCTAACAGATCAGCCTGAAGGGAACTCTTTAGGCATGGGACTGTGGCTAATATTACCTTTTCTCTCATGTATTTTCCTTAGAGTTATTAGCCGAGATTGGAATGATTTTGGTATAAAACTAAATTTGAAGGCAAACTTTAAATGGTACTTCGTTGCGATACTAATTTATCCGTTCGTTACAGTAATAACGATAAGTTTAGCACTTATTTTTGGAGTAGCAAACATAACTAGTTTTGAAATATATTCGTTATTGTCACTCATATTCATGTCTACTATTGGTAACTTTATTAAAAATATTTTTGAGGAGTTTTCATGGCGCGGTTATTTAACTCCTAAGCTCATTGAACTACAGTTAAACGATTGGTTTATTTATATTATTTCTGGTTTAGTTTGGGCTCTTTGGCATGCCGCTTATTATTTAGTCTTTTTACCAAATGAATATTTTGAATCTATTTCAAGGTTACATATGCTTTTATCAGGCTGTATACTTATGGTTTCTTGGTCTATTATGTATGTTGAAATATATAGACTTACAAAGTCAGTATGGCCATGCGTTATCATGCATGCAATTGAAGATGCCGTTCCTACTGTTTTAGTTACAATAACAGGGATCATTACACTTACTAACAGCAGTGATTTTTGGTTAAACCCTATTAGCGGAGTCGTTGCTACTATTATATTTCTTGGAATTGGGATCGTACTAAGATCTATAAGAATTAAAAAAGAACGAAAATTAAATACAAAAAACAGTCAATTATTCACACTATAGAAGCACAAAAAGAGTAAGGAGTTTAATCCTTACTCTTTTTTACTTTTATTCGATATGATAAACATTCATTTAAAGATGCTTGCTCTTTATATTTTCTCTCTTCAAAGTCATACGCTCCTCCTGGGAAAATTCCAACTATACTGAAATGAGCCTCTGCACATAAATTACTAATCTCATCTATCGTATAGCAACGTAAAGATTGTGTCACGATATCATTTGAAGAATCTGTTTCCCACCAGTGGTCCAGCATCCTAGCATTTTCACTATCATATTCATATTTTCGCATTGCAGACTAAATCGGCATTTCTTGTCCATTTGCTTTTTCCCAATATAATGATTGATAAATATCAATAAGTGCACACCCATCATCTTTCAACCAATTATGGATTCGTTTTAATAAAACCAATTGTTCTTCATCTGTCCCTACACCAAATCCATCTAAATAACTAACAACATCAAACTTTTCTTCAAAGTTAATTTTATAAAAATCAGCGCAATGAATCTCAATGTCATTAGTAGAATGTTCTTTTGCAAACATAACTAACTCTGGTACAAGCTCAACAGTAGTCATTTTTACATTCAAATTAGACATCGCTCTTGCAAAACCACCATTTCCAGCTCCTAGTTCTAACATCGTTTGAAATGGATATCCAATTTGTTCTTGTACTTCTTTCGCAACTTCCTGCAACCAATTTTCATTTTTTATATCATAGCTTAGTAATTCAAATTGTTTTTTATAAAATTCTTTTACATTTAATTCGTTCATTATTATTCTCCTCCTGTACGTTATTTTTCTACTACAGGTGGGAAACTAAATTTCTGATACCCATGAAAAATCCTCCTTTCTTTTCTATATTTACAATTTATCAAAATAATAAGAATTTTAAAAGTAGTAGAGTAGAAAACTGAAACAGATTATATTTTCTTTAGGGGTGGCTTTGCCATCCCTTTTCTGTTTCAGTTTCCCCTCATCAAACCGTACGTG